>JANQKS010000088.1 GCA_028281005.1 Pseudomonadales bacterium | reverse complement strand
CTATCTGAGGAAGCGGTGCTTGCCGCCATGGCTTACGTAGATCTCAATCCCATTCGAGCCCAAATCGCACAAACGATTGCAGACTCAGACCACACCTCGATCCATGAACGATTGCAACGCGGAGCGAATGCGCTGGATGAATACCTTGCCCCGTTAATCTCAGGAGTGGGAGCAACGCCTAGCTTCAGCATCGAACTTCGGGAATATATTGACCGATTAGAAGTACTGACACCATCAACTACTCCCAGATGGGCAACCGCGAAACTGAAGCGCTGGCATGATCAGGTCTTCAATTTGAAAAAACGACAACGAGTGTTCGGACCGGAACCGTTGATCAAACGCTGGATCGAAAGTCGTGGATGGCAATTTCGAGAGGTGCCCCTGCCTTCCTAGTTAAACCCTAAGATTTTGCGCACACGTTTCAATGAGGATTCCCACAAACAACCGGCAATCGTCGACAAAAACCGGCCTCCACCTTCCAACCACCACAGCTGATCGCCCTTAACTTAAAGTTAAACCCTACAAATTCATCAATCGTGGGGCTGGTGTGTGTCTCTATCTGTTGTTAATGAGATCATTCGTCATAGTCACCATCATCGAAAAGGTCTTCAGGCAACTCATCGGGTGGCAATGGCTCATCAGCATGACCGATGAAATAATCATACTGACAGCCATTGGGGGTGAATATATTTGGGTTTTGGAGGCGATTCAGCCTCGATTGTCCAAGTTGTGTAACACTCAACTCTGGAATAGAGTTGACGGAAAAAAGAAAATTGCTGACTGCACGTGCTACAGCTTCGTCGCCTTCTCGAGAGAACATACCATATGATGTTGGCAGTCGGTCCAGAGGTTTTCCCCAAACGAAAAATCTATTTAGCGACATATGTAACGCTTCTCGAACATCTGTATCCGTCAACTCATCATGAGAGTCGGCCACTTTCTCCAATTCGCAAAATAGTGTCCTGATCGAGAAATCAAGATCCTCCTGCACCACCTATAACTCCCCATCCTGTTGTCGATACCTCTTACCCGGCGTTTCAATCCGATTGTAAGTAGAATCGCTACCAGGACCACCCTCAGCATCAAGGCGACGGTTGACCGTACCCCGGCAATAGAGCCGTGCTCGATGTGGGAATTTGATCATATCAAGCTACCTCACGGGCAAACACTGCGGGCCGGTCTAGCACCAAAAACCGTACTTCGAAGTTTGGTATTAGCAACGAGTGGCGCCTAACCGTTTTCATCAGGTATTGCAGCTTTTTTCTCAATTTCTGTGCTAATTCTTACGACCTCTTGTTCAACATAAGTCGAAATCACTTTCTTGGTTTTGTTCTTAGCGCGGAGAACTATGACTAAAGTGACGAAGGGAAGAAACGCAACGGCCATGGGTAAAGCAGCAATCAAGGTAGGTATTTCAAGGTTGCCTGTCACGGCGTGGACAACCAGGCCAGAGAGGGAAATCGCGATCGGCCAAGGGCTGACGCTGCGCCAAAACTGAATTCGTTTTCTAAGCTTGTGGTATTCGTCGTCTACGAATTCTTTCACATTCGCCCGAACGGATTTGCGAACCTGGCTAATAAGAGAGGCAAGCTCTGAAGTGAGGTCGAACCGTAGGCTTCCCCGATTTAGTATTTCGGCAAGACTGTAGTCGTCAATTTCCTCATCCACCACGCCTTCAGTTTTGGACCAACGATCCTCCAGCCAATTTGGTAGGAACGTATACAGTGCGATGGTCACACCTAAGGACACTTCTAAAAAAGAAGTCGTGTCAGAAAGATAGATTACAGACCATTCAACCAAGTGCAGTCCCCCAGTGCTGCATAGACATCGAGATCTTATGAAGCTGGCTGAAGAATATCCAGTTTCAGGGGCTTGGCAGCAGCAGAGTTGTAGGCGATATCAAAATTTCTCGAGAGATCTGCAGCATACTCGCCGTCCGCAAAAGAAGCTTTCCCCACGATGTCATCATCACCCGGGTGAAAGTGAACGCGGTACGCGATTTTGTCAGCGACCATGTAGTGCAACGGCTTGTTAGCGAGAACACTCGGAAGTGAAGTCAGACGTTTCACTGAGATATTTCCACGCCCATCTTCCTCAGTCGACAAAATGGTCTTGTTGATCGCCGCGTGGCTAAAAATAAGTTCGTCAAACTCCCTTCCCTCAGTGAATCCAGGGAGAAAATCCATTTCTGTGATCAGAATCCGGACATCTACACCTCTGGCGACAGCACTTGAGAACGCGGATACGAATAGAGCCTCTTTGTACATAGATTCGTCGTTGTGCAGACCAAAGGTAGTCGACATGATGTCCAAAGAACTCTTAGCGAAGTTACACATTTCGCTAGCCACGATGATCTCGTGCTCTTTGCAGAGCGTATAAATTGGTTTCGCGACCTTATTCGAACGATACTCGCGGACACGACAAGCGTAGCGCTCGGCAGCGTCCTTTTTGTTCTCAATATCGTCCATGGCGTATTCACTCACTATTGAAATCTATGCACTTTTCATACCATGCCAGCCAAGCCGCGTCACCCAAGGCTTTGCGCTAAGCATATTCAACAAAGTGATGGATAATTTTACAGTTTGAGTTAGATATGTTGTGAATAGGTGTCAGATTTTTGTACACCTATCCCTGTAGGTCATAACCCCGACCCTTCGCTTTCTCTCTACTGGGGCTGCAATCTATTCGCAGATCCCCAGTAGCGCAAGGAGTTTCCCATCTGCGTACCAAACCAATCGGCAGATTCAACTCCCCCTGATGGGCTAGTGAGTCATTGGGTTAGCATACGTGACAACCTGGTTTCGTCAGATTTCCGCTTCTCAGTCCTCATAATCGAACACAACCTAGCGGAGTCAATCCGAAGGACATACCTCGAAGTCTGAGTTCAGTCGCAGTCGATGAGTCACGGTTTTCTAGCCACCGACTCCCTATTGCGCTGTTGCCGAAGTTTCGGATCTTTGGGAGGAGGGCCAAACATCTAAAATCCCTGTGCAACAGGAAAGGAAGCTAACCCATTGGCTTACAAGCGGTTTGTGTAACGGGATGCGGCGGGAAGTCACGACAGGTGGTAGCCCCGGCAGGAATCGAACCTGCATCTACCGCTTAGGAGGCGGTCGTTCTATCCATTGAACTACGAGGCCAAACAAGACCAACCGTCGCTAGTGTACTCCGAGACCGGGCGCTGCGCTTAATCCTGCACCCACCGCTCAACCTCCACCAGACACGTGCCTGAACTGGGCCCTTGAGCCAAACTGGAAGTCCCTTTGTCGCGCGTGAGTACGTTTGGATTCCCGTTCAACTCCAAAGACGCATTATTGGCATCAAATTGAGGTGCAAACCACGCGCCCGTAGGCAGACTGACAACGTCCGCGCGCATGGCCGACGAAAAACGCACACCCGCCAGACAAGCGCCGCGCTGATTGAAAACGCGCACAACGTCGCCTTTGGCAATACCTCTGGCGGCGGCCGCATCCGGGTGCATTGTCATCACTTCTTTACCGCGGATTTTGCCGGACTGGCTATGATCAGCGTGATCCAGCTGGCTATGTAGGCGTCGCTCAGGTTGCGGGCTGAGCAGGTGCAGAGGGTAAACTACACTACCCTGCCCGCCTAATCGTTCGAACGGTTCCAGCCACACCGGGTGGCCCGGACAATCCGCATAGTTAAACCCTGCAATGGTTTCTGAGAAGATCTCAATCTTGCCAGACGGTGTGTTCAAAGGGTGGATCGCCGGGTCATGACGAAACGCACCTAACCATGTCGCTCGCTCCTGGGTTTCCGGTATGCGGTAGCTTTGCGCCTGCCAAAACTCGTCAAACGGCGGCAGCTCAAACCCTTCTCGCGAGGCCTGCGCCGCGGAGCGTTCCCACATGTGACGTAGCCACGCAGCTTCATCGCGTCCTTCCGCAAACTCGTCCAGCACCCCCATGTATTCAGCCAGGCCGCGGAAGATGTCATGATCCGAGCGCGCCTGCCCCTGTGGCGCAATCGCTTGCTGCATGACGTGGGCGTATGGGTCGTGGCTGGAAGCGCAGATGTCGTTGCGCTCAAGTGCAGTGGTGGCCGGAAAAACAATGTCGGCCCACTGCGCGGTTGGCGTCCACCAGGGTTCGTTCACGATCACCGTGGCGGGTTTGCGCCACGCCTCAACCAATCTGTTCAGGTCCTGATGGTGATGAAACGGATTGCCTCCTGCCCAATAAATCAGTTGGACATCCGGATAGGTGATGTCTCTGCCATTGTACGCCACAGCACTGCCCGGATTGAGTAACATGTCCGCAATACGCGCCACTGGAATGGCAAACTGCGTGGGGTTCCGCCCTTTGCTGAAAGTTGCCCAGTTAAAACGCCGCCAGCTGCTGCCAACGTGCCCTTCCGCACCGTACCCAAAGCCAAAACCGCAACCGGGCAAACCAATCTGGCCTAACATGGCCGCCAACGTCACCAGCATCCAGTACGGTTGCTCACCGTGGTCTGCGCGCTGCAATGACCACGCCGCAGTGACAAAGGTGCGTCGCTTTGCCATGCGATGCGCCAAGGTCTGGATGGTCTGCGCAGGCACATCACAAATTAAGGCTGCCCAAGCTGGGGACTTCTCCACCCCGTCAGACTGACCTCGCAGATAGGCCTTAAATCTGTCATAGCCGACACAGTGAGACGCCAGAAACTGATGATGCGCCAAACCGGCACATTCCAATTCGTAGGCGATGCCTAACATCAAGGCCACATCCGTGCCTGGCCGAGGTGCGATCCAATCCGCCCTCAACCAATCGGGTGCATCATCAGCTGTCGGAGACACGGTGACAAACTCTACCCCTGCTTGACTTGCGGCGGTTAAACCACCGGTGCTTTGATGCTCGGTAATGCCGCCGTACGCCACCTGAGTATTGCGCAACGCGATGCCGCCAAACGCCACCACCAACTCCGCGTGGGCGGCAATTTCATCCCAGGTGGTTTGTTCTAACTCCATGTGGTGCCAGGGTGCGACCACATGCGGCAAGATCACTTGCGCCGCGGCGGTGCTGTAGGAATTCATTGCGCGGGTGCTGCCGCCAAGTAAGTTGGTGAACTTGTGCAGCTGGGATTGGGCGTGATGAAAGCGCCCGGCGCTTGCCCATCCGTAGGAACCGGCGAAAATTGACGTGTTGCCAAAATCGTCGATGACCCGTTTTAGTTCCTGCGCCGCTAAATCCAGGGCTTCGTCCCACGGTACATCGACAAACTCGTCCCTCCCCCGCAAATTCCTGTCGCGGCGTTCCAGCCACTGTTTACGCACCGCAGGGCGTTGCACTCTGAGCTTGTGTTGCACGCCATCACACAACAACTGGCCCATGGGCGCCGGCGCCGGATCGAGATCAATGCCGTGGACGGCACATATCTCACCGTCTATGACCTCTACTTCATACACGCCCCATTGGGTGGCGGTTTGGTAACGCATGTTGAACAACTAACTCTGGCTATAAATTGGCAGACCGCAGAGTAGAGAAACGTTGGCCGTTTTGCCATGCTGCGAAAGACACAGTAGAGGACACCTTCTACCGTGCGGTACACGTCGCAGCGAGCAACGCCACCGTATACCCGGCCATCTTGATGGTGAGCCGGTCGCCATGCGTTTTGTGAAACCCATTTTTGGTTATCGCAACGGCTTCATGTGGGAGAAAGGCGACAGCTTTTGTCGCAATTCGATCATCTCCTGCGACGAAACATCGCGGCGCACCGGCCAGCCTCGTTATTTATTTGACGATTAGCTCGTCAGCAATGCTTGTGTGTCGCGGGTTGAAATGACCCGTTTACGCGCGACGGCGCTGGGCCACCCGCTGGGCGGTGTGACACAACGCTTAAGCTGCGCTAAGGCCACGCTGGAGATGCGATAGTCCCCGCAATGGGGGCATTGAATGGCGGCCAGCTCACCTTTCTGTTCAACACCGGAGCTGTCCTCATGAAAAGGGCACTTGTTCATGGCTTTTGTTTTTCCTGCCTGCTTGTCCTCACAGGTTTTACCTGTTGAACATCACTTCCAATCGACAGAGCGGACTTTCGCTCTCCCCGCCACCGTAGCAGACAGTATGCGCCTGTCGATCAGGCAAGAATGTAGCCTACACGTAACCTATTTGTAGCGTTCTGGCACCTCGAAGCCAAACACCCGAGCGGAGTTAAGCCCGAGGATTTTGGCGCGCTCGTCGTCGTTCAAGCCCGCCATCGTACGTTCGATGGCTTGTGCTGAATGGGGCCAAGTGCCTTCGTGATGAGGAAAATCGTTGGCCCACAAAAAGTTATCCACCAGCCCGTGTTCCCTGGCCAAGTCCAAGCCTACTTTGTCTTCTTGGAAACTGGCAAAACCGTTGCGTTTGAAATATTCACTGGGCATCAGCTCCAGCTTGGGGCGGCGCCACATGTGGTGTTTCAGGTAGGCCTCATCGAGCGCCTGCAGGGTCCAGGCAACCCAGCCAATGCCTGCTTCAATGGTGCCGAAGCGAATCTTCGGAAAACGATCGAGCACACCTGAGGCACAAATGTTGGCAATGGGTTCCATGGTGGGCGCCAGTGAATGTACTGCATAGTTAATGACCGCACCGCCGTTGCCGCGTGACGTACGCGGGTCCCGGCCGGTGGAAACATGAAATGTAATCGGTAGATCGACATCCTGCACACAGGCCCACAGGGGATCAAACTCCGGTAAGTTGTAGTTCAAGTCTTCGTGATTGGGTGCGCCCCAGACCGGTTTACACGGGAATGCCAAGCCGCGAAAACCCAACTTCGCGCAGCGCTGAATTTCTTCGACAGCCCCGGGGAGGTCGCCCGCGGCAATACACGCCATGGGTGAGAGACGGTCGTTGTACGGGCCGTAGGTTTCCCAAGCCCACTCGTTCCACGCACGACACATCATTTGGCTAAACTCAGCGTCTGGCGTTGCCCAGATGGTTAAGCCCAAGTTGGGGAACAGGATCTCTGCATCAACCCCGTCTAACGCCAGTTCTTCGATGCGTTTTGCCGGGTCGCGCCCCGAGGCATTACGCAAGGCATCTTCGCCTTCCATCTTAAACTTGTTGATTTTCAGCGGCCGAAACCCTTCGGTCTTCTGAAACTGCGTCCCTTTGGCGTCCACTTCCACGCCCGGCAGACGCGGCCAGTATTCTTCCGCCATGCGCTTTTGCCACAGGTCTTTGGGCTCTTGCACGTGCCCATCCGCGGACACCATAAAGTATTTGTTTTCAGCATCCGGATAAGGACTGCGCGGCCACTGCTCGCTGGCTTTGTTGGTGGCCAAACGCCACGTGTTGTTCTCGTCTGGGTGCGGTATGGCTTCGCTCATGGTCACTCTCCTGGATGCTCGCCCAAACTATAACCGCTTCAGCTGCCGAGTCGGTAGCGCAGTTTGACAATCAATTGTTCACCGACCGGATCGTCGTAGGCATCGGTCAGCAGATCCTTAAAACTACCGCCAGACGCCACCTCCGAACCATTTAACGTGTACACCACACTCAGCTCGGAAAGCGGCGCAATTTCCCAACGGTAACGCAGCTGTAAATTGAGACTGGAAATGGCGAAGTCGTCACTTTCTGAATCCGGTTTGGTCACCCGTTCAAGATCATCCACCCGGTCCGGCACGCGAAAGAACTCTTGTTCTTGCGCTTTGATGCCAACCCACTGTGCGGAGAAGCGCAGTTGCTGTTTGGATGTCAGGAAGTAGTCCAAATTCAAGCGCGGCCGCCATTCACGGGATTCGAAGGTGGTGAAATTACTGTCCTCTTGCCACAACAGCCAGCCGTCTCGCCGCTGGTACTGAGCAAACGCACCAATATTGATGTGGTCCACCGGTCGCCAGGTCACCCCGAAGCGGCCTTGGTATTTTTCGCCGCCGGATTCCTCGCCATCGTGGCCCACGCCGAAGCGGTAACTGAACCGTTGGGCGGTGTCGGTAAAGTAATCAAACGATGCGGCGTGGCGCCCTTCCACCAGGAAGGTGCCATTGCCGCGGCTGTTCCGATCGTCCGCGCGTTTGGGAGAATAGGCGAAGCTCGTGCGGATTTGATCGCGGTTTTTTAGGTCCACCCCCATCCAGGTGCCGAGGTTTTTCTTGGTCTTCTCGCCATCGCCGTTAAACTCGTATTCCGCCCACGCATCGAGAGAAAGTTTGCGCACCCAGCTTAGATCTGAGCGGCTGGAATCCAGCTTAAATGACAGGTTGGTCGCATCATTGCGTCGCAAGAAACCGAGGTCATTCAAGTCGAGTTGGTCATCAAAATGCGACACCCCCCACTCAAGCTTGAGACCACGCCGCACGGCGTAATCCACATCCACAAAACCGCCATTGCCGACACCGCTCCCGTCCACATCAGAGCGCAACAGCTGGCCGTCTACTTTCCATTGGCCTGCAGAGGTCAGGTAGTGGAAGTCGACGCCGTGTACCTGGGCGTCATGGTCGGAGTGAGTCGCCAAAGTAGAGATTGTGCCGAGGGCGCGGTAGGCACCGCTATCAGTTTTGTCTTCATATATCATTCGCGCGACCCCAAAATTGCGGCCGTCCTGGTAAAAATTGCGCCCATCGTCCGCATCAAACTTCGCCTCATCTTCAAAGGCGGACAGCAGCCCGTAGCGCAGATTCCCAAATTGGCCGACAGCTTTTACCGCGCCCAACAGCTCTGTTGGTTGGCTCAGTTCCCGGTCGGGGATGGTCACGTCATCCGGCACATCCGGTGCAGGAGGTCGCCCGCCAATCCGCCGTGTATTCAAGGCCGTGACCGGATTGCCGTCCTTGGCGCGGGGTGTGGCGTTAAACACCTCAATACCTTCCTGAAAAAACAGGCGCCTTTCCGGAAAAAAGTCCTCGAACGCGCTGAGGTTTACGATGACTTCATCACTTTCCACGTTGCCAAAGTCTGGGGCCAATGAAGCGGTGAGCTGCAAATTGGTGGACGGCCGCCAAAACACATCTGCGCCTAATTTGGTATCAGTGAAGCCTTCGACTTCATCCTGAGTCAGCGAGGCGTACGGAAAGACACTCCACTGCTGCCGGGGATCCACCTGCTCTACAACAAGGGGCTGTAGCGCCGACATAAACAACGGTTGGGTAAAGGGTAGCGCAGGCACCGCATAACGCTCGTCGCGATAAGCTACCTTGCGCGAGGCATAAGCGTTAACCGTACGCCGCCCTTCTTCCTTGGGCATCGCCAGCTGCGACCAGGGGATGAGAATTTCAGCGGTCCAACCATCTTCGGTGACCTGAGTTTCGCCGTACCAGGCCCCATCCCAATCGCCGCTAAATTGGCGCTCAGGTAATACGGTGCCGTCCACCTGATTCCCGCCTAACGCCAGATTAACCCAATAGCCGTAACGCCCTTCTCCCGAAGTGTCGATGGTGACACCCACGTTGTCGCGATTCAGCCGGCCGTTATCACGGCCGGAATACACTCGCACCAGAGTGTCCGGCGGTTGTTTTGCGTCGAACGAGGCATACAGGCCCCGCTCTGTGTAAAACATGCGTACCAGCGTGTGGTGATAAGGCCGCTCCACGGTATCCGGATCGACGACGCGGAAATTGTCAACGCCGGGGTTGCTACGCCACACCGCCTCATCCAAATGGCCATCGATACGAATCTGCACTTCATCTTCCCGGTGGCTGGGCAGAATGATCGGATTGCTGGGACTGGTTTGGATAGGTGCCTGTTCGATCACCAGGTTAGGCGTTAATTCTTCAGGGGCTTGCACAGCGGTTTGCGCGGCTACCGGCACTAAGGTCGCCGGAGGAAACCGAGGAGCAGGAACGTCGTCAGACGTTGCGGTGTGAACCGCGGTCGGGCGCGTGGAGGCGGTGGCGGTAACAGGGATGGGAGACAGAGAGGAAGCATCGTCGCGCGGTAGAGGTAGAGAACCGGCGGGCGGGGTGTTCTCCGCCACCGGTGGTGGCTGTTCTTCAATAAACAACAACAGCGCATCGCGCCGCATCTTGTTTAACTTGTACCCTGGCGGCGCTTCCTCCACCATCTCGGGTGTTTCTTCGCGCTTTTCAATCAGCTCAGCTTCACCGGGGATAGACTCGTCGTACTCGAATGTTGCATCAAGGTCGGTACTGTATTCAGGTAACTCAAGATCGTATTCGCTGGAGTAGTCGGTGCTGAATTCAGAACTGAACTCCGAACTATAGTCTGTACCAAAGTCGGAACTGGAAGAGAAGGTTGTGGTGTCATCCGCCCACATCCATGCATCCGCATAACCGCCACTTCTGACGCGAGCTAAGCTGTCCTGCGCCCGCTCACGCGGAAAAGGGCCAGCCGCAACGCGGTAGTAGTAGCCATTGAGTGTTTGTGCACCAACCACCGTAAACGATTCGGTAAGTTGCTGGATGGCTTGCTCGCGCGCCTCTTCGGCAGCATCAGCGCTTTGATAGCTGCCAACGGTCATCCAATACTGTTGCTCCGCGTAGGTCAATGGAGAAACAACAAAGGCAAGTGTGCACACGACAGCCGTGCAGACAAAGGTTCGCAGCACAGAGCTATTCACCGGTTTAAGGTTCCCCGTAACCCAACAAAGCAAGCTGCGCATTTTATCAGGATCCGGCGGTGAAAAGAATCATCACACCGGCCGCCACCGCGGAACCAATCACGCCGGCGACGTTGGGCCCCATGGCATGCATCAGCAGAAAATTCTGACGATTGGCCTCCAGGCCCACTTTGTTGGCAACACGCGCGGCCATCGGTACCGCAGACACACCGGCCGCACCTATGAGAGGGTTGATCGGTGTGGCGCTGACTTTGTTCATGAGTTTACCCATCAAAACGCCACTGGCGGTGCCGATGGCAAACGCAACCACGCCGAGCAGCAAAATACCCAACGTGCTGGTCGACAAGAACACTTCAGCCTGTAATTTGGAACCCACCGCCAGCCCCAGGAAGATGGTAACGATGTTGATCAACGCGTTTTGCGTGGTGTCGGAGAGGCGGTCTACCACGCCACATTCTTTCATGAGGTTGCCGAACGCAAACATACCTAACAACGGTGCCGCGGACGGCAACAACAAAGCAATCAACAACAGCAACAGCAGCGGAAAGAGGATTTTTTCAAGCTTAGAGACCTCTCTGAGCTGGGTCATGGTGATGGCGCGTTCATCGGCGGTGGTCAAGGCGCGCATGATGGGCGGCTGTATGATCGGTACCAGTGCCATGTAGGAATATGCAGCCACAGCAATGGCGCCCAGCAGATCCGGCGCCAGCATCCCTGCCACATAGATTGCGGTAGGCCCATCGGCCCCGCCGATAATGGCGATGGCTGCGGCTTCTTTGAGGCTAAAGTCCATGACTCCCAACGAAGTTAGGCCAAGCGCACCTAGCAGAGTGGCAAAGATTCCAAATTGGGCGGCGGCGCCCAGGAACAACGTGCGCGGATTGGCCAGCAAGGGACCAAAATCGGTCATGGCGCCCACGCCCATAAAAATCACCAGAGGAAACACCCCTGTTTCAATACCTACCACGTACACCAGGTGTAACAAGCCGTCACCCGTGGCAATCTCGACGCCCGGTATATTGGCCAATATGCCGCCAAATCCTATGGTGACGAGTAACAGCGGTTCGAACTTGCGAGCGATCGCCAAATACAGCAGCAGCAAACCGATGACAATCATCACCGCCTGCCCAGGTGTAATTTGATAGATCCCTGAGGCTTCCCAGAGTTTGGTGACTAGCTCCATTTGTGGCGATTCAAGCGAGGGTCAACAACGTATCACCCACTTGCACCGCATCCCCTTCGGCCACTTCTACCGCGCCAACAGTACCCGCCTGAGGCGCGCTGACCTCGGTCTCCATTTTCATGGCTTCCAAAATGATGATGGTCTCCCCTTCGGCCACCGCCTGCCCCGGCGCAACCAGGACCTTAAACACGTTGCCGGCAAGTGCAGCAGTCACCGGTGCGCCTGCTGCGGATGGCACGGCCGCGGGTGACGCCGTTGGCTGACTCGACACAGGCGCGGCTTGGGTTTGCACAATCTCACCGCCTGCGGATATTTCTACGTTGTAAGCCCGCCCGTTCACTTTTACGGTGTAAATGCTGGGCTCTGTGCTGGCCTGTTTAGGTGCGGTGGACGCGGCAGGTTTGGCCGAGCTATCCGGCGCGGTTCCAGCTGGAGACGGTGGCGGCTCAAACGCGCCGGGATTGTCGCGGTTGGTCAGGAACTTGAGCCCAACCTGGGGGAACAACGCGTAGGTCAGCACATCATCGATGGGCGCTTCGGCCAAACGGATGTTTTTCTCCTCTGCGAACTGTTGGAGCTCTTGCGTCAGGCTTTCTACTTCGGGTTGGAGTTGATCGGCGGGGCGGCAGGTCAGCGGTTCCGCACCGCTTAATACTTTGGCTTGTAACTCAGCGTCAACCGGTGCAGGTGTAGCGCCGTATTCACCACCGAGCACACCGCTGGTCTCCTTGGTGACGTTTTTATAGCGCTCTCCCATTAGCACATTGATTACAGCCTGAGTGCCGACAATCTGCGAGGTGGGTGTGACTAAGGGGATAAATCCCAATTCTTCGCGTACCTTGGGAATCTCTTCCAACACCGCATCGAGTTTATCCACGGCGTTCTGCTCACGTAGTTGATTCTCCAGGTTGGTCAGCATGCCGCCGGGGACTTGCGCCACCAGAATGCGGGAGTCCACGCCGCGCAAGCTGCCTTCAAACTGGGCGTATTTTTTGCGCACATCGCGGAAGTAACCGGCAATCTCTTCCAACAGGTGCAGATCCAGGCCGGTATCGCGTTCCGTTTGTTGTAGGATCGCCACCAGCGACTCGGTGGCGGAGTGACCGTAGGTCATGCTCATGGCGGAAATGGACGTGTCGACGTTATCGATACCCGCTTCAATGGCCTTGAGGTAAGTGGCCGTGGACATGCCGGTGGTCGCGTGACACTGCATGTGAATGGGGATGTCCAGCGCAGACTTAAGCCGCGAAACCAATTCAAATGCCACGTAAGGTTTCAATAGACCGGCCATATCTTTGATACACAGACTTTGTGCACCCATGTCTTCAATCTGTTTGGATAAGTCCACCCACAGATCAATGGTATGCACCGGGCTCACCGTATAAGAGATGGTGCCCTGAGCATGTTTGTCGACCGCCAGCGTCGCCTCGATGGCCGTCGCTAAATTACGCGGGTCATTCATGGCATCAAAGATACGGAACACATCCACGCCGTTGACCGCGGCGCGTTCGACAAACTTACGCACCACATCATCCGCATAGTGGCGGTAACCCAAAATGTTCTGGCCGCGAAACAACATCTGCTGCGGGGTGTTCGGCATGGCGGCTTTGAGCAAGCGGATGCGCTCCCAAGGGTCTTCACCCAGATACCGTATACAGGCGTCAAAGGTGGCGCCGCCCCAAGACTCCAGCGACCAGAAACCAACTTGGTCGAGTTTAGGCGCGATAGGCAACATGTCTTCAATACGCATGCGCGTCGCCAGCAGGCTCTGGTGCGCATCGCGCAAAATCACATCGGTTATTCCTAATTTAGACTGCGTCATGGTGTGTTTCTCAACTTACTTCTCATACTCCCGCTGATCGCGCGATGTGTGTGGGTACTTGTCATAGATTTTGCTGGATGCTGTTAGCAACTGTATAGCTGCTTTGTTACTGCCTGTGTCTCTTCAGATGTTCGGCCAGCGCGATGCTCATCGCTGCAATGTCTTCTTCCGGGATGCCACCTGGGGCTACAGGCGCGGCAGGGTTTTGCGCCTCTAAGGCGGGCTCAAGGTTCGGGAAGAACCGCAGCACCAAGTTGGACATAGCGCGCGTCGCAAATACCAATAATGTCAGGAACACAAAAACCGTGCCCATACCCACCAACATTAACTCGACACCACCGCTCAAATCGGACGCCACATCACTTCCTTCAACTCTGTGCTAATTTCTGTCATTCACCCGCGGTGCAGCAGGGACGCCACGCCGCTGCGCTTGAATGTTCATAGCATACTCTAGATAATACGCGCCCTCACGCACCCGTGGCCAAACTGGATAAGGCACCGGTCTACGAAACCGGGGATTAGAGGTTCGAATCCTCTCGGGTGCGCCAGGTTTTGAAGGCGTATCAAGGAAGGATTCGAACTCTGCTCGCTTGAACGAAATCTCCGATATGAGATTTCGCGCTCGCACCATCAAACCGATGGTTTGATGTGAATCCTCTCGGGTGCGCCAGGTTCCACCCGGCACTTTCCACCCGGCACTTTCGATGGACGAACACCCCGAAGAAAACAATCAATCATTCAATGACGAAACCACGCGTTTTCGGGGATGGCGGCTGCTTGGCACCATTGGCGTCGTGGTGCTGGTGCTGGCCATCATCTCGGCCACTGTGGACATCCTGGTCATTGGCCCATTGGACGGCCGGCTTTAACCCCCCTCAGTTCTAAGCGGCCGCATCAATCGCGGCCACTTGAGCCCGGATCTGCGGGATCAATTCACGCCCAAACTCCACCGTGTCGTTAAACGGATCAAAGCCGCGGATCAACACACCACTTACACCCATCTCGTAATACTTGGCGATGGCGGCCGCCACCTGCTCAGGAGTGCCCACCAATGCAGTCGTATTGCCACTACCACCGGCGGCAGCCGCCAGTGGCACCCACAAGCGTTCATCTTGCACCTCTCCCCCTTCGATTAGCTTAACCAGCCGCCGCGCGGTTTCCGCTTCCGGAACCCGGGTGCTGGCACTCGCTGGCGTGCTTGCCTTTACCCCGGCCAGGATATCGTTGGCCTTGCGCCAGGCTTGCGCTTCCGTGTCTGCAATGATGGGGCGGAAAGAGACGTTAAAACGCAGCCTGCGGTTATGCGGCGCCGCTGCGTCGTTAATACGCTGCATCAATTTGGCGACGTCCGCCCGCGGTTCGCCGAAAAGCGCATAGGTATCACAGTGTTTGGCACCGACCGGTATGGCAGCATCAGAAATGCCGCCAAACCAAAGAGGCACGTGAGGTTGTTGCACCGCAGAGACTTCTGACGCGGCGCGCTGCACCTGATAAAACTCGCCTTCGTAATCAAACGGCTGGTCGCTGTTCCAAATCCCGCGCATGACCTCGAGGTATTCATCCGTGCGCCGATAGCGCTCATCATGTGACAGATAGTCTCCGTCCCGGCGTTGATCGGCGTCCACTCCGCCGGTGATGATGTGCAGCCACAGCCTGCCACCAATCAGATTGTCCAACGTCGCTACCCGCCGCGCAGCCTGGGTGGGCGCGGCAAACCCGGGACGGTGCGCCAATAAGATGTTGATGCGCTCACTGTGATAAGCCGCATGTTGTGCAATGCCAAAGCCATCCGCCGAGCTGGAGGAGTGGCCAATCAAGATGGCATCAAATCCGGACTGTTCGTGTGCCTGGGTAAAGGCGGTGATGTAGTCCGCGTCGATACCGCCACCAACAATGTGTACCGTATTACTCGACGCCGGTGGCGCCACTCCGATCATGCCTAAAACGTTCAGCGGCACAGATTCCTCCTATTCGTCTGCGGGTTCGTCTGCGGGTATGAATATGACCCGCGGTGGCGTCATGTCTACCGGCGCAAAAAAGTGCCCCGCAAACGCATACTCCGGCGCAACACATCCCTGTTGTCGCCAACCAACTACTTGGGCGGTACCGCCCACACCCTTGGCATCCTGACCGTCCCATATCGCAATGAGTTCGTGACAGCGGCGGACAATGTACGCGCCCGCCAATGCATATTGCTGAGCGCGCGCAGACTCCCCCATTTTGTCGTCCTGCTCTAACAATTGTGCCCCGCCAAAACGCAAAGGCATCTCAAAATAGATCTGGGCACGGCCGACAAACCGCTGAAACTCTTCGTTAGAAGCCTGGTTGCTTAAGTGCGAAGCGTGCCCAAAACTGCGTTTGTAGATTTCGTACGGCAAAGGTAGCGCAACGTACAGGTGAGCTTGCAAAACCTCCACCGCGATCTCCGCGACCAACCGATCACTGCCATCCGCCAAAGCTGACAACACCGCAAACTGGCAACCGGCGTAGTGAAACTTTATCTCCTGCAACTGTTGCCGGACTTGCTCTTCCACATAAGGCAGGTGGTCTTTCAAACGATGGGCGCGATGCCCGGCAATACCAATGATGATAAGCCGGGTAATACCCAACCCCAGTCGCTCGTGCAATATACTCGGCAGCTGCCGCACCGAAGCGAGATCGAACGCACGCTCATCTGCGCTGGTTTGCTGCCAAGGCTTCAACGCCGGGTGCGCCTTCGCCAAATCGCTGCGGTGCTCGGCATACGTCCACCCTTGTGAGGCACGCTCTGCGTTAAAGCGGCGTTTTTCAATTTCAGCCAACCGCTCGATGGTCGCAGCATCAAAGCTGAAGTCGGTGTGGTGTTTCACCAGCACATGCCCCGACGCTCGTAGCTTTACACCAATGTGATCCGCTTGCGCGCGGGTATCGTTACGAAACACCTCAGCCAATAGTCCCCAAGGACGGTGAGACGATTGCATATCCAGCGGCTCATCCAAACCCGACAGGTAGTTTTCGTGCAGCGCAACGGCAATTTCATCGGTCCGTTCGTTAACAATGTGATCTACCCGCATGAGCTGTTCAACCATGCCAAATGGGTACAAGCCATCGGGTATCTCGGGATTGCCCTGCCCGGATTCCACCAGCTTCGCCAAGCCGCGGGAATGTTGGAGGGAAACAAATACCGGCGCGTTCGGTATCTCCGCCAGCAACGCCATCTGGCGCAGGGCCAAGGCCAAGCTCATATTATCGGTATCACTGCCAACGGCGACCACAAACATCGTAGCGCTTGCGACATCGAGGCTATCGAGACGTTGCGCAAACACTTCGGCAGACAGCTCCATCTCAATAAACTGCACCTCAGCCGCAATCCCGATCGCTGGGCATTCGCGCGCAAACACTTCGCGCGCCTGGCTGGCGTAATCATCTACCACAGAAATGCGCAGCAACGCCGGGTTGCCATAATGCGCTTGCTTAAGCGCTTTGGCCACAACATGCCGACCCACGTTACCGTACCCAAGCACCACCACATGCACCTGATCAGCACCCAGCGCATCCGCGTAGACCTCCGGGGCGTACTCGCGAAAGAGCGCACGTGCCGCCAGTTCAGCCAAATTGAAAAACCGCACTTCTAGCTGCTGGGGGTATTCGAAGAATTTAGGGTAGCTTTCCAACCGGGCACCCAACTGCATGTTGTCCACCTGCAGCACCACCTTTAAAGGTTCATCCGCGTTGTCTCTGCGCCCGGTGACTTCCTCCTGTATACGTAAGGACAACTCGACGTTTTCATCGTCGATGTCGATAAAAGAAATGAGACAACGCGCCCGTGTAACCCTGGCCCGCTTCAGCATATCCTGTTGCTTGGCATCCCCCAACAACACCGGCACCAACAGCGAGCGGCAGTCTGCGATGCGCGCATTGTTGGGGTTTTGCTCCACCACCACCACCACTCGTAGGCCGCGGCGATGGCAGCTGCGGATCAGCTCCATGGCGGCGTCCGACAAACCAATCACCACAATGTGCCCGCGGTAGGTGCGCACCCGCATGTTTATCAGCGCCGTCCAGATCCCTTCTGCGAACAGTATGATTAACGACACAACTGCCACCACCGGTGCCAAAAAGCGCGCCAGTTGCAAAGCCAGCGGTAAAGCAGGCTGTTCCGCCGTCCAATCCCCTTCGGCAAAAAACAGCTGAACCACCTTGTAAAAGTAGTTGCCAGGCTGCTCGGTAAACCCTTGCGGATCGAGCTGGTAAATACCCAGGACCGCCAGCGCAAAAATGCTACTGACTGCTATAAGAATGATTCGACCGCGGTAAACGGACACTCACTTCTCCCCTCAACCAGCGCCTATTGTATGTTAATCAGCGGTCATTTCCGCTAGCATACGCGCCCCTATGGTGACCCATCTCGGTCCCCTAGCGGCGATATGCTGTGAACTCCGCCAGGCCCGGAAGGGAGCAACGGTAGCAGCGGTTTCGGGCGCCAAGGTGTGGCTGGATGGGTTGCCTCCAAATCAGGAGAGGTGTCCGAGCGGTCGAAGGAGCACGCCTGGAAAGTGTGTATAGGTAACCCCTATCGAGGGTTCGAATCCCTCCCTCTCCGCCATTCACCGCCGATTGTGCGATGTTTTGCGCCTCCGCTATATGACCGCTTTGCGGGACCAAGCAGACATTCAAAGCCAACCACTCAGTCTTTGGCGATGATGGTCACTGTGCATTCGTCATCCGTCTCGAGGCCCGCTCTGGCACAATGTTGCGCCGCCAGGTTGAAGAAAAACACATCCGACCCCTTGCCCCATGGACGAATGTTACGTTCAAACGGGCCAGCATCATTGAGCATCACGTCGGCTGGAAAAGCGCTTGAACGACCGGCAACATGTTGGGATTTGACGACAATATAGCGAGGCAGATTGTCCTGCTTTCGAAGAACCCTCGCCGAAAAACTGACTTGGGCACGCTTCATGAGATTCGCCTCCGTTCTGTTCAATGATCAGGTTGAACCCGACTTAATTTTATTATGAGCGAATCCGAACGTCTTGGAAGGGCCCAAAGCGGTCTTGCGCAGCAAGCTCAGGGACGGCCTCCGTCTGCCGGCGTGGTGCGCTTGTACAGTTTTTCGGAGAACTGATCACCACAGCACATCGTGCAGTCATGTCATCGTAGCGCTATGGCGAAGGAATAGTTCGTGTTATCGACTCGCGTGGCCCGCCACAACCCCTTGTCTAATAGGGGTTTCAAGGCGATATAGATTCCTTACCAACCAAATAACCCACCAAAAATGAGGTAGAGCCCAGACGCCGCCCACCTATATTGCACACACTCTGCCTGCCCCCCATGGGTGCCTACCTAATACGCTGAAGGATCAGTGGGCTAAAGATTTGGGGTTTTGTCTGAAAACGACCTATTTTGTTGAAAAACTAGCAGCATAGTTGTCTTGTTAGTAACATAGAACGCACCCGCCGCCGGAGAACGTTCCATGATGGGACGCCACGATGATGGTCAGGGCCAGTTTCTCTATCACTTTGACCTTGAAGAGATGGTTCCACAAGATTATTTGCTCCGCGGTATTGATCGATTCCTCGACCTTGATGATTGGCGCCGTCAACGAGAACCGTTCTACAGCCATACCGGACGTCCATCGATAGATCCCGAACTGACGATCCGCATGCTGCTGATCGGATACTGTTATGGCATCCGTTCGGAACGTCGTGTGTGTGAAGAGGTGAAGTTGAACTTGGTGTATCGGTGGTTTTGTCGATTGAGCATCGAAGACAAGGTGCCCAACCACGCCACGTTTTCTAAGAACCGTCATGGTCGCTTTCGAGAGAGCGAAGCCTTGCGGTTGTTGTTTGAGCAAACGCGCACTTTGATCGGGCCATCAAGCAAGATGATGACGACGACTGGCCACGGCCCAGCGGGTCAAGCAGAAGTTCGGCATCAAGCCTAAGCGGTGAATGGGCGATACGGCCTATGGGACTGCAGAGATGTTGGCTTGGATGGTGGATGAGCAACAGATTGAACCGCATGCGCCTGTTTGGGAGCAGCCTGAGCGTGAAGATGTGTTCAAACGTTCAGATTTTGTCTTCGACGAAGCCTCTGATGTGTTCAGGTGCCCTGGTGGCAAAGAGCTCAGGCGCTTTTGGCGTGAGTACAAAACGCCAAGGACGGGTATCACGAAGGCTGGAGACATGTAAGTATCGATCGAGCAAGAAAGACTGCGATGCCTGCCCACTCAAACTGCAATGTTGTCCCAATACCTCGATCAGAAAACTCACTCGCAGTGTGCATGAAGCGCATCTTAAAGCTGGATCGCTTACGACTTCGAGGTCTCAAGTCAGCTAGAGATGAATTCTTGATGGCGGCCAGCGCTCGGAACTTGCGCCGCATGGCTCAGTGGATAGCCACAGGGCCGCCTTCTAACAAGATCGGTGCCTCTGTTTGATGGACAAACATACTAAAGGCAGCGAAACGACCAAGACCGAGCGCAATCGCGCTAACCAACCGTGCTCTCGCTTTAATCACCCACAAAACCCCGATTACAAAACGGGGTTTTCAACAAAATAGGTCAACTCTGGCCATTAGAAAACCCTATCACAACCATCGAGTAAGCCAAGCAAACTTTGTGGTTGGCGAATTCTCCCAGATTCCTCTCTTTGCCGCGTGCCACGTCTTCGCTAACTACGGACCGAGCTCTACTCGCTCATTCTCTTCGCTCCCCAAGCCCCTTCGCCAGGTCTTCGGGTCTTGGCCCTACGGTGACGATCCCTCGCGGCTAACAGAGCTTAGGGGCAGCTGCCCCTGGCGCAGGACAAGCCGTATCCCCAACCTTCCGCGTTCGCCTTCGCTTACTTGTGCAGGCTGGGTGATCTCCCTCGGCTTTGCCTTTGCCCACCTCGCTTCTCGCCGAAGGGCAGGCCTGCATGGCGCGGGGAATGAATTCATTTAGCAAAGGAAGAGAAGCAATGACGACACTACACGCACAGCCCTACGATATCTCAGCGAGTGGCTTTTACTTTGAATCACCTGAGGATTACGAGAAGAAAGCAACGCTGGCAAGGAGTGACTACGGCCAGCCGTTCGGTGAGAAGTCTTCAGCGGGTTGCGGATATCCACCTGCAGGATATGGACAGGTTTTCCCGCCAAGCAGATCTGCTGCAAAACATTGGGTTGGTCCCATCATGCTGCTCCCCACAACTCAATATCGAAAAACAAATCAGATGGTATCCACACAACACTCACTCGATGCATTTGAACCGGACCAACCTATCTGTTGGAATGAACAAAGCCACCTACTGAGTCTGCCATGCTCGTCTTCTTTTCAGCAAAAGTTGCCTCCATTACGCTGCTGGCGCTGCTGGCCAGCGCACTGCTTATATCATCACCCCGCGATGTCAACGCCCGACTGTTTGCTGTCATCTGTATCAGCCTTCTCACTTACCTGCTGGCAACCATACAGTTTCACAATGATCCTGTTTTCCAGATAGATCTCAGCGATTACTGGTTACCAATGCAGTTTCTGATGAACACAGGCGCCGGGTGTATGATGCTGCTGTGCTATTCGCTGTTTGAGGACAGGCAGCGTTTCCCGATCTGGATGCTTGCCGCCTTCGCCGTCCAGCTCTGTCTCAGTACCGCAAGACCCGTCTTTGTCCCCAACGAACATGCTGCCATCAATGTGGCAGCCATTGGCGAAGTGACTTTTTTTCTATTCGGCAGCCTGCCGATACTTATGCAAATGATCTTTGGGATGATTGCTGTCTTCTGGATAGTGGCAGGCTGGCGGGCGGACCTTGTGGAATCCCGGCGACTACTAAGGGGCGCCGCTTTTGGCGTGCTTGCATCTTTCCTAGTGATCGGCACCGGTAGTGAGCTGTTTGCGATGACCGGAGACCGTCACATCGCGGAACAATTTCACGTCGCCCAGACCTTCGCAGGCACAGTCATGGTGTTCCTGGTTGCCCTGGGTTACCTGCGTTTTCCCCGGTTCCTTGAAAGCGTCAAATCTGCACCGGCCAAAACGCCAAAAGAGGAGTTCGACTATTCAGAACAGGATCTCGCTCGATTCGAACAGGTCTTCAAGTCAGACAAAGCCTACCTGCAACCCGGCCTCTCCGTTGGTGACCTGGCGGACAAAATGAACATCCCGCAATATCGTCTTCGCAAGCTGGTCAACGGCACCCTGGGATACAGAAACTTTAATGCCCTGCTGAACGAGTATCGCATCAAGGATGCCTGCCAGTGGCTGGCAGACCCGGATGAAATGCAAACGCCCATTCTTACTATTGCCCTGTCAGTTGGATACCAATCCATCGGTCCGTTTAACCAGGCCTTCCGCAACCTGAATGATCAAACCCCAACCCAGTACCGCCGGGCTGCTGTGCAACCGGCAACACCCGAGCCTGCACAAAAACCCCCCTGATTCTGGCAATAACTGCCTTTTTTGACGAATCGGGCATTGATTAGAGGTATCCGGAAGCAGTTCTACAGCGCCGCCTTAGACTCAACTGAGAACTTAAAGGTGAACCCGGGATGTCAAAAAAAGACGAACTTCTGGCCGCGCTGCAGATCGACAGGGAAGAACCTGTTGCTGCGCCCGTGCGACGACCCTGGGTCTGGCTGCCTGTGGGTGCCGCCATACTTGCTGTCACCGCCTGGCTGCTGGCTGGACCAGTTGCAACAGACCCCGTACCAACCGATCACCCTCAGACACTTGAACACACCGAAACCGCGCCAGTGCCTGTGGACACCCCTGAGCCCAGGTTACCACCCCGGCAACCCAGCAACCCGGATGCCACCCTGCTCGACGCCACCGGATACGTCACCGCCCGCCTCGAGGCAACAGTCTCATCAAGAATCACGGGACGGGTGAAATCCATCCTCATAGAAGAAGGAGACGTTGTATCCAACGGGCAACTGCTGGCAGTCCTGGATGATCACCTGCTAAGGGCAGAACTGAGCCTGGCAACGCGCCAGGTGGACGCCGCGAAAGCTCGCGTTCGTGAACTGGAAGTTAATCGGCATCAGGCTGAACTCGATCTCAACCGAACCATACAGCTACAACACAAACAGCTGGCGAGTCAGGCTGATCTTGATCGCGCCCGCATTAAGGTCCAGGCGATTGACGCGCAACTTGGCGTTGTGGCCAGCGAAATCGCGGTGGCGGAAAGCAATCAGCATCTGCTTGCTGAACACCTCAAGGAAACCGAGATCCGTGCTCCCTTCGCCGGTGTTGTGGTCACCAAGGCAGCCCAGCCCGGTGAAATCGTAAGCCCCATGTCGACCGGTGGATTCACGCGAACCGGCATCTGTTCACTGGTTGACATGGCGTCGCTTGAGATTCTGGTGGACGTCAGCGAAGCAAATATCAGGCATGTCAGCGCTGGACAACCCGTGCTGATCAGCCCAAACGCCTACAAGGAAGACAAGCTTAAGGGTGAGGTCATCACCATTATTCCCGTCGCAGATCGCAGCCGCGCCACGATTCAGGTCCGCATCCGCCTGCTGGAGCAGGATGAGCGCATTCTGCCTGATATGGCCGTTCGCGTGGCGTTCATGTCAAACCCAACCCACCAAGGAGAACCCTATGACTGAACCACTGATTGCGATGAGTAAAGTCTGCAAGCACTACCAACTGGGCAAATCCAGTGTACCGGTGCTCACCAATCTTGATATGAACATCATGAAGGGAGAATTTGTCGGCATCATGGGGCCGTCAGGATCCGGCAAGAGCACCACGTTGAATCTGCTGGGCGGCCTGGACAAACCGGACAGCGGTACGATTTCAGTCGCTGGAAAACATGTCAACGAGATGTCACAAGCTTCACTCACCCGATGGCGAGCCCAGGAAGTTGGTTTCGTGTTTCAGGCCTACAACCTTTTACCGATCCTGTCTGCACGCCACAACGTGGAGCTGCCACTGCTGCTCACCAGGCTTTCCCGTACACAGCGCAAGATGCGCACAGAAGCTGCACTGGAACTGGTAGGGCTCGGGGAACGCGTCAATCACCGACCGTCGGAGTTGTCCGGCGGACAGCAACAGCGAGTTGCCATTGCCAGGGCAATTGTCACTGATCCCAGTTTCCTGGTCTGCGACGAACCAACGGGCGACCTGGATCGCAACAGCGCCAACGAGATACTGGAGTTGTTGCAGTTACTGAAGCAGAAACAGAACAAGACCATCGTGATGGTCACACACGACCCCAAGGCTGCGGAGTACGCCGACAGAATTGTCATGATGGACAAGGGGCGTATCAGCCCCGAGGAAGTTGCCACATGCGACTGAGACTGACACTGGCAAACCTCAAGCGACGGCCTGTCAGAACAGCTTTGACGGGCTTTTCACTGATCACTGCATTTCTCCTGTTTGGATTGCTTGAACCCATGTCTCAGATGTTTGAAACCGCCGCCGAGACATCCGATACCGCTCGTTGGTGGGTATCCCCCAGACATTCCATCAGCGACATGTTGCCGGTCCGCTATCGGGAACAGGTGTCAGGGGTACAAGGCGTTGAAAATACAGCGCACATCACCTGGTTTGGCGGCACCTACATCGACGCGCAGCGATCCTCCGCGTTTACCCGCTGGGTTGTGACACCAGAGGCTTTTCTCGACATCAGCCCCGACATTGTCCTCGCCGATGCGCAAAGAGATGCGTTTATCAACACCCCAACCGGCGCAATTGTCGGGCGCCAGATTGCGGAACGTTTCAATCTCAATGTTGGTGATCAGATACCCTTGACCGCTGATATCTGGCACAACCTGGACGGGTCTGACTGGCATTTTGACCTGGTTGGTATCTACGACAGCCCCCAGGACGAAACCGATACAACCCGTATGTTCATCAACTACAGATACTTTGATGAATACCGCATTGTTGGAAAAGGTCTCATCAGCAACGTGCTTTTTACAACCGGATCAGTCAACGGTGCAGAGGTCGCAAAAAGTATCGACGTCATGTTTGCCAACTCGGAATCAGAAACCCGCACTCAGTCAGAGAGCGACTACATACTCAGCCAGGTCGGGCAGATTGGAAACATCAGTTTCATGTTACGTTCCGTCACTGCCGCCGTCCTGTTCACCATCCTTTTACTGACTGGTAATACCATGGCCCAGGCAATCCGGGAACGCAGGAATGAATACGCCGCATTACGAGCCATGGGGTTCAGTGCCGGTGATCTGCTGGCATTAACGTTTGCCGAAGCAGTCACACTCATCACCTTGGCAGCCGGAACGGGAATGTTAATCGCCGCATTGCTACTGACGTACAGCGACCAGGTATTACCTCAGTCTTCCGGTTTGAACCTGGGTCTACCCCTCGTAATTCAGGGGATAGGCATTGCGATTCTGCTTGCAGTTATCGTGACATTGCCTCCTGCCATTCGACTTCTCAATCAACCTATTGCAGACAGCCTTCGCCGACAATGAGACCTTCACTATGAACCCGTTCAGACAACTGATAGCCGTAACATCGCTTAACTTCACCAATATCCCTCGTCGCTGGATCACCTCCCTGATCATGATTACCGGTGTGGCTGCCGTGGTCACCGTGTTGATTACCGTTATGGCCATGAACCAGGGGTTTGCCCGCACCATGCGCGATACTATTCCGCCTGACCGTGCGGTCATTGTTCGTTCCGGCACCAAATCTGAAATCAACGGCGCGATCACATTCGAGCAGGCGGATATCATCCGCTCAATGACAAACGCAGATATCGCACCGGAATCTTTTGTGAGTATCAACCTGCTTCGACGGGACAACAGGGACGCCTACGTATCACTCCGCGGCGTAACCCCGTCGAGCTTCAAGGTCAGACCGGAGATAAACATTATCAACGGAAGGAATCTGCAATTCGGGAAACATGAGATGGTTGTTGGGTCCGGCGCGCTCAACCAGTTCAAGGGACTGGAAGTCGGCGGCAGCATACGAATCAGAAACACTGACTGGCGGATTGTCGGGGTGTTCGACGCTGATGAATCTCTTTTTGAATCCGAAATCTGGATCGACGTCCAGATGCTTAACGAAGTGTTTAACCGCGGTGGTACTTACTCCTCCATTGCACTGCAAATGGGCAGACCGGGTGATTTTGCCCTGCTGGAATCCGCCCTGGATAACGAAATTCGAGTGGCAGCCACCTTACACAGCGCCCGGCAGTTTTATGGTGCGCAGTCAGCATTGACGACTCAACTTATTAACGGCGTTGGCGCAGTCATCTGCATCATCATGCTCATTGGTGCCGTGTTTTCGGTCCTCAATTCGACCTATGCTGCTGTTGCCGACAGACGCGCAGAAATAGGTACTCTCAGGGCACTGGGATTCAATCGGATTGCAGTGATTACCTCCGTAGGCGCGGAGGCAACCCTGCTGGCCCTGACAGGGGGGCTGATTGCAGCTGCTGCGGCACTTCTGTTTCTGGATGGCTTGCAGGTAGCAACAATTGGTACGAACACCCAGGTCGCGTTTCGTTTTATCGTCACAACAGACAGCGTTCTGTGGGGTATTACACTGGCATTTGGTCTGGGATCCTTTGGAGCCATAGCACCCGCAATCAACGCTGCACGAATGCCTATTGTCGCGGCACTGCGCTAGGGAAACTCTGCATAGACTACCGCAGCAATTCAGGACGTTCCCGTTTTGATTTGGTGGAAAGGTAGATTGGGATTGGGTTCCCGTTCGACCCGTAGCGGTGCGGTCACGTTCATTCAGCGTTTCGGATCCGCCCTAAACCTCAACGTGCATCTGCACATGCTCATTCCCGTTGGGGTGTATACCCTCTAACAGCCTCCCTTCTGCACGACATTGGACTTCACTTCAACATCAGCCGAACCGGCGCAATAGCCGGCGCTTTTCAATACTTAACAGCCCAGCACGAAACGGCGTTAATCCTTCAATTCGTCAACACGTCCGACCATCAAAAGACAGATATGTTGGGGGGAAGCTCCTCTCACCCGTGTTCGCCTCAGCCCGTTGAGTCGCAGAGTGTCTTTCGATAAGATTTTCCGCCGATGCAGCGAGGCTAGAATAATGCGATTCCAGTACCTATTCCTTCTATGCCTGCTTTCAGCCAGTGCCTTTGCCAAATCCACTTTCCGCGATTGCCCAAGGTGTCCCGAATTGACCGTCGTTCCTGGAGGAAGTTACTTGAAAGGGTCGCCCCAGGAAGAAGCGGGGCGTTTTTCGGATGAACGTAACCACGACGAGGATGATCAAGCTGGGCCAGGTGGTGCGCAGGTCACGGTAAGGGTTCCGTCTTTCGCGCTCGGAGTCTATGAAGTATCTAACAGAGAATTTGCCGAGTTCGTTCGTGCGACAGGCTTCGCCATGCGAACGGATTGCATCGCATTTGCAAGGCGCGAAGGCAACTGGATCTGGCATCCAGATGCCAGTTGGAATAATACCGGGCGGGAGTTCAAGGATGACTTTCCCGCGACGTGTATTGACTGGTATGCGGCAAAAGCATACGTAGATTGGCTTTCGGTCAAAACAGGAAAAAGGTATCGGCTTCCAACCGAATCGGAATTCGAACACGCACTTAGAGCAGGTTCGGCAGCAACCTACCACTTCGGTAGCGACCCCGAACAGTTATGTCGATACGGTAACGTGCCTGATGCCGAATTTAGTGCAGTCGCGCCTGACAAAGAAAGTCTAAGTTGCAGCGACGGGTATTGGGACATGGCCCCTGTTGGCCGATTTGAACCAAACGCTTTTGGAATCCACGACATGACCGGCAACGTCTGGGAGTGGCTTGCTGATTGTTATGAAAACAGCTACGCCAACGCGCCAGTGGATGGATCGGCGCATCAATCGGAGCACTGCGAAGCGAGAAGTATTAGAGGTGGATCCTGGGGCTACGATCTTTCAAGTTTGCGGTCGGCGGATCGTAGCGATGATCCCCCTGACATCCTTTATGATGGTATTGGATTCCGCGTTGCGCGGGATCTGTAATCGTATGTTGAATGCCGTTAGTTTTACTGTTCAGCGCGTAGCGGTCTATTAAACCCTCATAACTGAACATAGAACCCTGTGTACCCTCTGAACTTCCGGTACCAGCCCCAACAATCCAGTCATATTTTCTTCTCTTAAACTAAGTGTTTCAGCAGACTCCTAGTGCTCAAACCCAGCGTTTTTTCCATACCCGCTGCCAACTTTGAACGGCCTATACCTTCCGGCGCGAACAAGTAGAGGCAGCGCTGTGTCACCGCCACTAGTTCATTGTTGTCCGCTAAGTGCTGCAAGGCGGCTATGGCGTTAGCGGCGGGCGGTACGCAGAGCACATAGAGATGCAACCATTTAGATTGGTCTTCAGCCGCCCTGTAGGGGTTAGCTTGGGCCAAGCCGGCAAACTCTTCTACCGAAAGCGCAACCACCGCCGGTTTGAACCCATAGCCAGATTGAATTGCGCCCTCGACCTCTTCGCTAAGCGCATCCGCTGTTGTCTCTGATGCCTTCAGCACCACATTGCCACTGGCAATATAGGTTTGCACATTTTCAAAGCCAAGCGCTGCCAACAAACGCCCGGTCTGCCACCAGATAACAGCCTCCCCTCTCCACGACATTGGACTTCACTTCAACATCAGCCGAACTGGCGCAATAGCCGGCGTTTTTCACTACTTTATAGCCCAGCCCGAAACGGCGTTAGTCCTTCCTATTCGTCCCGAAAAACCTCTGATTTTGTTAACAAGCTAGCGAAGCGGCGGCGACCACCTTATACGCGCCTTCGTGATCCCTGGAGGGACACATTGCAATGCACACGATATAGCGAAAACAAATAGGCTTGAAGTCGCCGAAGAATGGCGTCAACTGTCCACGCCACCAGATCGAATCCCATGGGGAGAAATGCCGTTAGAACGAGTTAGACATCCCACTCGTTAACTTATGGCTCTTGACGCAATTCGAAACCGTTGCCTTCGCTATCGAAGAACGATGCTACTCAAACCGGAACAAACCCGTCTGGCTCGCGCATTGAGCCGCCGTGCGCTGAAATTCTGTCTGCAAAGGTCTCAATCGAGCTAACCAACAAATTGAGTCCGGCATTTGGAATCTTGTCTTCTT
>JANQKS010000070.1 GCA_028281005.1 Pseudomonadales bacterium | reverse complement strand
GTGCGCTGGGCTGCGTTGGCGCTCTTGAAAAGGTACCTACATTTCCTGCGAGCGCCGCCTTGCCAGCCCACGCGCCAGTGCCTCTGAGCTTTTGAGACTGATGCAGAGGCTCCCTACCATCACGCTTGCAGTTCCCGCCTGGGGTAGCGGCAGGGGTGCGGCTTCACGCCAACGGTCTTCTTGGCGGTCATAAACTTCCGTCACCGCGAGATTACCCGCAGCGGTGCGCCCTCCCGTCACAATGAGCTGGTCTCCCAACCAACCGCCGGTGGCGCTGTTGCGCGGTGTGGGTATGGGCGCCGCGGTTTGCCACTGCCCTACTCCATCCCACAGCCAATGGCTGGCTACCTCTTGATGATCGCTGCGTTCACTATTTGCGCTGCCGCGTGGCGACTGCCCGGTCACCAAATGAACCACTCCGCTTTGATGACAAGCCAACACACCTTCCGCCTGCGCTTGGGGCAAATTACCCACGCTAACCCAGCCGGCTTCGGTCAACTCATGCACCGTATCGCGCATACGCCAGACGTTGGTATAGCTACCGTTAAAGCCACCGATCATGAACAACCGATCCCCGGTGCTCACCAGGGCGGCATGATGGCGGTCTTCAGGCAGGTCAGGTAGCGACGCCCAACGATCACCACTAGGGTCGTAAGCAAAGCTTGCAGCAGTGAAATAAGGGACACCCAAACGCGAGGCGATCCCTCCGGCGACACATAAGCGTCCCTGATGCACGCAGCTGTATAGTTCTTGGGTGTTGATCGGCAGAGGCGCGGCTGTCTGCCACCTGGCCTCCATAAACATAGGGTCAGGCGCCTGGCTACGTGCAATTGGGCTCGCCAGAACCGCTGTACCGGCGACGACAAACTGACGGCGGGATAACATCTGCATTTAGCCTTTATCGGTGGCGCATAGTTTGTTCATGGTGAAATTCACCACGTCCAAAGCCCGTTCATAAACCATGGTTTTCCACTGCACTTCGTCGCAATAGAAAGCACTCCTCACTTCAGTTTTAATCTGTTGGCCAAAAGGACTATCGACCACCCCTGATTGGTACAGCCAATTGTCTGCCCGCAGTGCCGTCATCACTTCTTTCATCGGCAAGGTGCCGTATTCGAGGGCTAAGAAATGTGTTTCGATGCCCGGCAGATCTCGCTCCACGCCATGCGCCATCGTGCCCTGCACCGGCGCCGATGAGGACGTCCCCGCATCCGGATCGGTGACCTCGTAGCCGCTGTAAAACTCGAAGGTTCTCTTCACCTGCGCTGGGGAACCGGCGGCAATCATCTCGCCAAAGCCGTACGGTCCAAGACCCGTGTGTATGTCAATACAACAGATTTGTTTCGCGCTCGCGGCAAGCTCTTTTAACACCCGCCTTATCGTTTGGGCCGACCAACTCGGCGCTGCACCACCATAAAAAAGCCCATCTGGGTGGGTGTATTGGCCACCTGAAGCGGCGTGTTGCAAAGCTGCGGGGCCGTTGTCCCTTGCATACTGCGCCAGCCCTGCATCCGCCTGTGTGCGCAACTCACCTTCCCATGCTTCTGGGACCAAAAACGCATGGATGTCGCTGTACCCGTTATCACTGGGTACCTCATTGTCAAAGTCGAGGAAGTTGCGATTGAGATCGATGTTGTCTTCGTTAACGCGGCGGTCATGGGCAAAACCATATGGATTCACCGCATGTATAAGCGCGATCTGCAAATCGGGGTGTAGGTCTTTGAAGTACGACTCACCCAACAGGGCATTCTGTATGCCTGAGCCACAATACCCTTCTATACCGTGTGTGCCGCTGAACAAGACAAGCAAACGAGAAGCATCGGCTGCGCCTAGTGTTGCCACATCCATAAACAAGTCACTTCCGTCGGGCGCTTGGGCAAGCTTGTTTTGATAAGAATCCATGGCAAATCCCTGCGCAGCACAGAGCTCAAGGAACTTGCCGCGCGCCTGCTGATAGTTCGCAGAGAAGTAGCTTTCTATATCCATGGTTAGGCTTCACCCCAGAGTCTGACCCGCAACTTTATACCATAGGCACCCAAAATCGGTGCGGAGCCCCGCAGCGCGATGGCCCGTAGCAGGTGCGTTTGCGTGACGAAGTCCCTATACTGCGCGCCTTTCTCAGCGCCTCTCGATACTCGAGATGTTTGATAAGTAACCACGCGGCCTTTGGTTGGGGTCGCCACTGACAGAGAGTTTGTACATGCCTCAAATTACCCTCCCCGACGGTTCTACACGGTCTTACGATCAAGCCATCACTGTGCATGACGTTGCCGCGGATATCGGTGCCGGCTTGGCCAAAGCAGCGCTGGCCGGAAAAGTGGATGGCGAGTTGGTCGACACCTCATTTTTAATTCAACAAGACGCCGAACTGGCCATCATCACCACAAAAAGTGACGAAGCGCTGGAGCTCATTCGCCATGACGCCGCGCACATCATGGCGCAGGCGGTACAAGAACTGTTTCCGGGTACGCAAGTGACCATCGGGCCTGCGATTGAGGACGGCTTCTACTACGACTTCGCAAGGCAAGAGCCATTTACTCCGGATGATTTCGAGAAAATCGAAAAACGCATGCAGGAAATTGTTGCTCGCGACCTACCCATACAACGGGAAGTTTGGGAGCGGGAGCAGGCCAAACGCACATTTGGCGATATCGGCGAAAACTACAAAGTCGAGATCATTGAGGACATCATCCCCGCAGGTGAAGAGGTTTCGGTGTATCGCCAAGGTGACTGGTTCGACGTATGTCGCGGACCGCACCTACCCAGCACCGGCAAGCTGCCCAAAGCGTTTAAACTGATGAAGCTGGCCGGCGCTTATTGGCGGGGCGATTCAGACAATGAAATGTTGCAGCGTATTTATGGCACCGCTTGGCGCGACAAGAAAGAGCTAAAAGCCCATCTGCACCGCCTGGAAGAGGCCGAAAAACGCGATCACCGCAAACTCGGCCGGCAACTTGATCTGTTCCACTTCAGTGATGAAGCCCCAGGTTCCGTGTTTTGGCATCCAAAGGGATGGACCCTATTCCTGCAGCTGCTGGAATACATGCGCAAGCGGCAGGAAGAGGCCGGTTACGTCGAAGTGAATACACCGGATGTGATGGATCGTAGCTTATGGGAAACATCCGGGCATTGGTTCAACTACCGCGAAAACATGTTTTCAACTCAAACCGAAGATGCGCGTGTGTTTGCGTTAAAACCCATGAACTGTCCCGGCTCAGTCTCCATGTTTGCGCAAGGCCTGAAAAGCTATCGTGACCTGCCGTTGCGCATGGCTGAATTTGGCAAAGTCCACCGTTACGAACCCTCCGGCGCGCTGCACGGTTTGATGCGGGTGCGTCACTTCACTCAGGACGACGCACACATCTATTGCACCGAAGAGCAGATGGAGCAGGAGTGTATCGACGTGGTCGCCCTGGTTTTGGACATCTACAAAGACTTTGGTTTTGAAGACGTGGTCATCAAACTGTCCACCCGGCCGGAAAAACGCATCGGCAGCGACGCCGTGTGGGACAAACTCGAAGGTGCACTCAGCAATGCGCTGGACGTCATGGGTCTGGAGTATGTCCTGTATCCGGGCGAAGGTGCGTTTTACGGGCCCAAACTGGAGTTTGTATTGCGCGACGCCATTGGCCGAGACTGGCAATGCGGCACTTTGCAGGTGGACATGAACCTGCCGGAGCGTTTTGATATTTCTTACGTGGATGAAAGCGGCAGCCGGGACAAGCGCCCTGTGATGCTACACCGGGCCTTATTCGGCTCGCTGGAACGTTTCATCGGCATCTTAATTGAGCATTACGTCGGCAAATTCCCGGTATGGTTAGCGCCCGTGCAGGCAGCGGTCATGACCATCACCGACAAACAAGACGCCTATGTAAACGCAGTGGAAGAACAGTTGAAATCTGCCGGTCTTCGCGTGATCTCTGATCTGCGTAATGAAAAAGTTGGTTTTAAGATTCGCGAACACACCCTACAGGCCATCCCCTATTTATTGGTGGTGGGCGATCGGGAAGTCGCGAACAGAGAATTGGCCGTGCGCACGCAGCGCGGCGAAGATTTAGGGGTCATGTCCATTGACGCCTTCATCAACCACGTCGAAGCAGACGTCAGCCACTTACGTTGAGCTTCGTAGCCAGCAAGGGGGCCAGCAAGGAGGCCAGCGAGCGGAGTACGCCGCTCGTTGGCGCCAGCCACGTTAAGTAATAACATATCACTTAGTTTATCGCCGCCGCTTTAGGAGTTTACGCGCTGACATGACCACTTCACTCGCCGGGGCAACAAATCTCCCTGATATTGCCTCACACGAACATTTGCACCCACAAGGCACCCTGGACTGGGTAGGAATGAGCAACGTACATGTACCCATCCGCGTGTCTGACGAGGGTGAGGTCCACGCCGTGCCCGCGAGAGCGCAGATATACGTCGATCTTGAGGATCCACAGGCAAAAGGTATCCACATGTCTCGCCTCTATCTCATCCTGGATGCCAGCGCCAGTGCACATGCGCTGACGCCTGCAGTCATGACCAAAATGCTGGGCGACATGCTTGATTCCCACAGCGATCTAAGTTCGCGGGCGTTCATTCAATTTGATTTTGATCACCTCTTACGGCGCCCCGCGTTGTTGTCGGACAACGCGGGTTGGAACAATTACCCTGTACATCTCAAGGGCACGTTTATTGACGGTGAACTACACATTGAGTTGGGTGTGACGGTGCAGTATTCGTCGACATGCCCGTGCTCAGCCGCGCTGGCAAGACAAATCATTCAAACCCAGTTTGATAGAGATTTTGCCGGCCAGACGACCGTCCGAGCGGAAGACGTCAAGGCCTGGCTAGGAACAGAGGAAGGTATCGCCGCCACACCACACTCGCAACGTAGCGAAGTCCACATCCTTACCCGCCTGGAGCCAGGCATAGTCGAGTTCCCGATCTTAAGCCTGATTGATCAGATCGAACACATCCTTCAAACCGCAGTGCAAACGGCCGTCAAACGTGAAGACGAGCAGGAATTTGCTCGACGCAACGCCGCCAACCTGATGTTCTGTGAAGACGCCGGGCGCCGAGTCAAAGCCGCACTGGAGCAACATACGCGCTACACCGACTATTGGGTGCGGGTCGAACATATGGAAAGCCTGCACCCGCACGATGCGGTGAGCGTATTTACCAAAGGCGTGGCGGGGGGTTATTTACCCATTCCTTGATTCAGTTCAGGGGCGCGCTACTTATCTAAGGTTTTAAAGGGGGAGGTAAAACTATGCGCTATACGTTATTGCTTGCTGCATGCCTACTGGCGGGTTGTGGCGACCCATCGAATATCAGTTCAAACCCATCGGAGACATCGCCATCGCCCCAAACTCCAGAGAGCCAAACACAGAGGCTCGAAGTACTGGCAAGCGGCGCAAACATCGCCGGGGCAAACGGCATACACTTTGGCCCCGACGGTCTCCTGTATGTGACTTCTGTCATGGGCTCCGACATAACCGTCCTTAATCCGGAGACGGGAGAAGTTGCACAGCGGCTCACCAGTGAGGATGGGGTCATCGGTCCAGACGATGTGGCTTTTGCCTCAGACGGCGCTTATTTCTGGACATCAATCCTCACCGGTGAAGTGGCCGGTTTTACTGCTGCCGGGGACAAAGTGGTCGCCGCACAACTGCCACCCGGGCCCAATCCAATTACCTTTTCCGACGACGACAGATTGTTTGTGTCGCAGTGTTTCTTGGGTGTCAACGTCTACGAGCTCGACCCAGCGGGTGTTAAAGAACCACGCATGATCGCTGATGACTTAGGACCCGGTTGTGGTCTCAATGGCATGGACTGGGGGCCTGATGACCGCTTGTATGGCCCGCGTTGGTTTGCGGGCGAGGTGATTAGCCTTGATGTCGACAGCGGAGAAAGACGCGTGGAGGCAGACGGCTTCGCCACACCGGCTGCAGTGAAGTTCGATAGCCAGGGTAACCTCTACGTGTTGGACACCGGCGCTGGGACGGTCCTACGTGTCGGCGATGGCGAGGATGATGGGAACGAAGTTGTTACCACTCTCGGAACCGGGCTCGACAACTTTGCTTTTGATGCCAACGACACATTGTTTGTATCAAGTTATGCAGACGGATTTATTAAGCGTGTTAATGCCGACGGATCACTCACGACTTTGCAGCCCGGAGGTATGGCGCACCCCGGCGGCATCGCTGTGATCGGCGATGCTGTGTGGGTGGCGGACATACACGCCATACGCAGCTTCGATCGTACCAGCGGAGAAACACTCACCGCACAACGAAACGTTGTTGGCGTGGGTGAAATGGGCGGCGCCATTAACCTGGCGGCTGATGGCAACAATCTGATTCTAACTTCGTGGTTTGACGGTGACGTGCGGGTGTGGGATCCGAATGCACAGCAGCGAGTCGCACACTTTCCAGATCTGGCTGGACCGGTAGCGGCTGTCAGCTATGCGGCGGGCGTGGCCATTACAGAACACGGCACAGGCAGCGTCTCGCTGTACGGCTCAGGCGAGCCGATACGTCTCGCAACTGATCTCCCTGCCCCTAGCGGGTTGGCGGTCCACAACGATGATCTTTTTGTGAGTGATCGATCTCTCGGTCAGATCCTTAAAATTGCAAGTTCCGGTACGGCGTTATCCGAAGCCGGCGTTGTTGCGAGCGGACTAGAGGCGCCCGAAGGTTTCCTAGTCACCGATGACGCCATTGTAGTTGTCGAAGCAGAAGCGTCTCGCGTGGTGGCGGTGGATGCCAAAGGCAACCGCCGTGTATTGGCTGAATTCCCGGCTGGTTCAATGGCGACACCAGGCCAACCGCCCTCTCAGGTGTTTAACGGCATAGCGACGGATTCGGAAGGCCATCTGTACATCACCGGAGAAACCTCCCGCGCCCTATATCGCATCAAGTCACCCTGGTAATCAGGTTAACGCTATCGCCAACACGCCAGCAGACCAAGGCTCAGCTTTCCACAATTACAAAATTAGCAGTTAGAGGAGCAAGGCATGACAGATATGAGTGGCAAAGTGGCAATCGTCACGGGTGCCGCCCGAGGTCTGGGACAAGCTTATGCAATCCATCTCGCAAAACATGGCGCAGACGTGGTGGCAGGCGATGTGCGCGATTGCGCTGACACCGTGAAAGAAATAGAGCGCAACGGGGGTAAGGCGTTAAACATTCACCTCGATGTCGGAGACACTGCTTCCTGCGAAGCCATGGCTGCGGCAACGCTTGAGCGCTTCGGGCGTATCGATGCACTGGTGAACAATGCTGCTCTTCTTAGCAAGCGATGCGAGCAAGTTTGTGTCCGGCCAAACCATCATGGTTGATGGCGGCACGCACTTCCTTTGATTCAGCCCAACCCAATTATCAGTTCGGCACAAGCTCGATCATGAGTCCAAGCCCTGGGAACTCAGGCTATGCCGCGAGTTCCCCAGTGCTCCACCTGAGGCCGCGGCGCAGGAGCTCGTAGAAATCCGGGACGGTCCAGGCGCCGCGCTCCATTTTCGGATATACCTCCACCATTGGCTGCATGTCGTATTTTGACCGTGCATGGCCAAGCGTCAAAAACAGCACTTTTCCTTCGCCATACGGACGCAGGTACATAATGGGGTGATCACGCTCTTCCACCGGTGTTTCAACAAAGCCCGCGCAATCGCCCCCCCAACGAGTCTTGAGCAGCACTTCGACATCGTCATAAAACTCTGACACATACAGTTCATCTTCAACCAGCATCGGATCGATACCGGCTACAAGAGGATGATCCTCTTTGCCAGGTTCTACAGTGACTGGGTAGTAATCAATTTCCGGATGCCCGGTAAATTGGCTCCCTAACATGTTCATAAATTTGGGTGCGCGGCGCGGACAATCCACCCCTTTGTCGGTAAATTCGAGAATTGAATTGGTGGCGTGCAAAGCGAACCATTTGTGCCCGGATTTCAACCACGCTTCCAGCCGCTCGGTTTCTTCGTCCGTGGGGACCACATCCACCGTATAGGTGACCAGAATATCCGCTGCGGTGATTTCATCTATCTTTGAGTAGTCTTCGCCGACATTCACGCGGAAGCGCTGGTCTTCGGCAAACAGCTTCAGCATTTCCAAGCGCACAAAGTCCATATCGTGGTACTTACCGCCACAAACGAAGTACACGCTGATTGGTCCTGACATGATTTAAACCCTCATCTGAATTTTGCTCAAGATTGTGACAGCATCAGTGACTTGAATCGAGCACGTCTGTGTTGAAGTTGGCCATCACTTGCGTTTTTAGGTGACTTGATGCTTTAGTGTCAAAAGACCAAATCATGGGGAGTGATATGCGCAAGTTAGCTCTACTGGTGTGCGCTTGTTTCATGCTGAGTTGCAGCGGTGAGCGTCAGCCGCCTGACGCCTCAGAAACCATGGACACTGGGCGTACACCCGAGTCTGCAGGGGCCACCGATGAGGGAACATCTGAGCCGATTAACGCAGCTGAACGTGCAGCCCTTGCCGCACAATCCCAGTTCCCGCAACCGGTCAACGCCCCCGAACTGCTAAGCTGCGAGCCGATGGATGGCATGACACCCCACTGCGGATTTCAAAACCCGGAAGATCTGGTGCAGATCCCAGGCACCGATTTACTGATTGTCAGCGAAATGGGTGAGTTTATGGCCGACGCTCCAGGTGAGCTCTCGCTGCTCAACACCACCACCGGCCAACGCGAAACGCTTTCGATCAATTGGTCTGCGAGCGATACAAACTGGGGTGAGCCCGACTGCCCTGCCCCCGATGTCGCCGCATTGAGCCCCCACGGCATAGATCTCACGACCCGGGATGACGGTGCCGTGGCGCTGCTAGTCGTCAACCACGGCAAACGGGAGTCCGTGGAGTTTTTTGCGGTCGAAGCAACTGGTGACCTGACCTGGCGCGGCTGTGCGCTGCCGCCGGAAGACCCGTTTATCAATGACGTGGCCGCACGTAGCGATGGAGGTTTCTACGTCACACATATGTGGAACAAATCGGCCGGTTTTGAAGAAGTTGTCGCGATGCTCACCGGCGGGCAACCCACCGGCTGGGTATGGGCTTGGACGCCTGCCGCAGGCTTCAGCCGTGTCGCTGAAACGGATGCGCTGATGCCGAACGGCTTGGCGCTCAACCCCGACAACACCATGCTCTACGTCAATGTTTATTTCGGCAACAAAACTTTTGCAGTGAATCTCGAAACGGGCCAGCGGGTGGGCGAGTTTGCGCTCCGCCAACCTGACAACGTCAGCGTGGATGCCAGCGGCACCTTATGGATCGCTTCTCACCAGCATGAAGCGATCAGTCAAGCCTGCACACAGGTGACGGAAGGCCCCTGCCTGCTGCCTTTTCAGGTGGTGTCTGCGGACGCCGACACGTTCGAATCCAACGTCGAACCCAACGTCGTCATCAATCATGACGGCCCGCCCATGGGATACGCAACCGTTGCGCTTAAGGTAGGCAACCAGCTTTATCTAGGCACGGCACATGGCGATCGAGTGGTGAGCGTGCAGCTGGAACAAGGGCCCTAATACGCCTGGTTACTCTGGCTTGCCCTGTTCAGAGCGGCCCGGCAACGAGATGAAGAAGCCACCACCATCTGCTTCCGGGAGGGTATGCATATGAGTAATCAAGCCCCGCTTACGCGCCTGTAGCAGTTGCCGGCCAATCGGCAGGAACAGGGTCTCGCCACTGGTTGCCGTAGCGGGATCAATCCGCACCACCACGCTGGTTGGCTGTTCCACCCGCCATTCTTCTAACAGTTGAGTAATGGCTGCCTGGGCATCCAGCAGGGAATCACCCCGCAGATCGAGCGTATGTTCGCCGTTGGCATCGCGTCCAACCAGCGCACGGACACCTTCCGCATCATATAAAGGCACGTCTCAAACCTCCTGCGTTAACAAACATTTTGCGCACGTCCCCAACACTTCAACTACCCTTCGGCTTGGCTTGAACCCCGCGTGTGTCGCCTCGTCGGCAAGCTGCTGCTCAAGCTGCGGATCTTCCAGTTCAAGCCACGCCTCACAATCGTCGCAGATGAGGAAAATGTGCTCGTTAAATCGCTCGGGTGACGCGCACGGAACAAACGCATTGCGACTTTCTATTTTACAGGCAAACCCTTGCTCGATGAGGAAGTCTAGCGCTCGATAAACTGTGGGCGGGGCGATAGGACGCGCACCTTGCAGTTCTAGCGCCTCGATGAGCTCATAGGCACCGCTGGGGTGTTTGTTTTCCCAAAGCAACGCCAATACCTGCTGCCTGATGTGGGTGAGCCTCACTCCGCGAGCATCACAGATGTCTCGTGCGTACGCTACCTGCTGGACCGCGCTGTAATCACCCCTGTTGTTTTCAGGAAAGACTTCGGGGTTTATCGACTCTTCTGTCACCGGGCCGATTCCTCTTGCGGCGTTTTAACGTTATGTTATAACGTAATCTTTTTGTACGACAAGCACCGTGAACAGCAAAAACACCTTAGACACCTACGATGTGGTAGTAGTGGGTGCCGGCGCCGCTGGCGTAGGTGTAGCCATCGCCCTGCAAAGTGCTGGCATTGAGAACTTTGTTGTCCTGGAACGTCACCACGTTGGCGCATCCTTTAATGCCTGGCCCGCTGAAACCCGTTTTATAACGCCATCCTTTCCTACAAATTCTTTCGGTATGCTGGATTTAAACTCTGTTGCCATTGGTACATCTCCAGGATTCATGATGGAGATTGAACATCCAACCGGTGAAGAGTTCGCCAGGCATTTGGGAATTGTCGCGAGGTATTTTGAAGTACCGGTACGCGAACAAATCGACGTGACGCGCGTGACCCGGGAAGAAGGTGCTTATCGCCTGCAGACCTCAATTGGGGACATCAACACAAAACACGTCATCTGGGCGGCGGGTGAATTTCAATACCCACAGCGACTAGGCTTTCCCGGCAGTGAGTTATGCCGCCACACTGCCACCATCCCTCGCTATGAAGACCTGGAAGGAGACGATTTCATCATCATCGGCGGCTATGAAAGCGGCGTGGATGCGGCTTACCATCTGGCTTATCACGACAAACGCGTGCGGGTTTTCGACAGCACTTGTCCGTGGGAGAACACCAGCTCCGATCCAAGTATCGCGTTGTCGCCGTTTAGCCTTGAACGTATGCGTGAAGATTGGTTTTTCGAATTGGTGGAACTATATCCAAACACCCCAATCACCTCGGTGACGGTCACCGGCAATCGCTACACGGTCACCGCATGGGACGGCGCTGTTTTTTATACTGATGTGCCGCCTTTATGGGCGGGTGGGTTCGAAGGTAGCCACATGCTGGTGGCTAATCTGTTTGAATTACGAGACGACGGCTTCCCGCTGCTCAATGCAAATGATGAATCCACGCTGACACCAGGATTGTTTCTGTGCGGGCCTTCTGTACGCCACGATCAGCACGTGTTCTGTTTCATCTACAAGTTTCGACAACGCTTCGCCGTTGTCGCTAAAGCCATAGCCAGCTCATTAGGCTTAGACGCGATTGGGTTAGAGACTTATCGCGCATGGGGTATGTATTTAGACGACCTATCCTGTTGTGGGGAGGAATGTGTATGCTAACCGCGAGCCATCACAAAGAAGGCAGCCCGCACTTCTGGCAACGAGTCCGAGGTAACTTGTTCCGCGCGGAACGGCTCGGACAAACCGTGGCAAGCCTGTGCTGGATCGCCAGTGTGTTCACGTCTGGAGTGAGTTCCAGTGCAGATTGGCTCCAGCTTTTTGCTGCATCCGCGTGGCTATCCGCTAATATCGCTGCGATTGTGAAAACCGAGGAGAATTAGATGTCAGTACCCACCCAAGGCTCTCGCAAAAAAAGTGCGACCAAGACAAAAAGCAAGGCGCCTGCCAAAGACAAGTCCAAGGTCACGAAAAACACCAAGGCGTCAGATGGCAATGCCAGAACACGCGCGCGCAAGAAGGCGGCAACCACTGCCAAAGCCACTCCGTCCGACCTAATTTACGGCGTGGCGCCTTATAAACCCAAAAAGAACGAAGCATATATGAGTGAAGGTCAGCTCGAGCATTTCCGCACCATCCTTGAGAACTGGAAGCTTGAGCTCATGGAGGAGGTCGACCGCACAATACATCATCTACAAGACGAAGCCGGCACCTTTCCTGATTCCAATGACCGCGCCACCCAAGAAGCCGAGTTTGGACTAGAGCTCAAAACCCGTGACAGGGAACGCAAGCTGATTCGGAAAATCGATTCTGCCTTGGAAAGAATTGCCCAAGGTACCTACGGCTACTGCGAGGAAACCGGCGAAGAAATTGGTTTCAGCCGGCTCGAGGCACGACCTATCGCCACCATGTGCCTGGAAGCACAGGAACGCTACGAAAAATCCGAGCGTCACTTCGGCGATCGCACCAGTGAAGGATAACGCTCCAGGCTGACGGGGTACGCTAGTTCGTTGTAGTCCAAGCCATCGATCCGAGGTCAACTGCGTTACCGCTTCGACAAAACTGATCCCGGTCCCAAATAGCTCACGAAATCCGCTCGAAAAAAGTGTGCGCAAACACGGAGCCGTGAGTTTCCCGTTCAAAGTTGCGGAAGATGGACAGTTGTTCGGGGTCACTCAATTGCAACCGATTGAGAAGAGCTACTCCGCGCTCAATGTATTGGGTGAGATAAGGGGCCGTCTGCTCAGAGCCACCGTATCCGGCAAATACTTTTAGGGGCCGCTGTGCGACGGCCTCGGCAAATCTGATCTCACGTGCAGCGAGCGTACGCTCCAGGACATCCGTGCCGAAAGCTCGAAACCCCACCCTCCGCCTGGGCAGCCAACAGGGTTGGCGCTAGCAACAGCAGTGAAAGGAAAAACAAATTGCGGTGACGAATCATCTCGGCCATGCGTCACTAAATTCGAAACGCCATTGTCTACTCTCGCAAAAGAATGAGAAAGAAAAAGAAAAAGAAACAGAGCCAAGCGTTGCGCTGGTTTTGCTTGTGGACATACCCGGCAATTCAGACCAAAGTCTTTATCTACGCTGGCCGGAGATGACTTTATGCAACTCACGAACCGCTACAGCCTTTACACTGCGACGTTAGCATTCTTGTTGGCGACCACAGGCGCGGCCGCTGAAACTCCTCAGCGTAGTGCTTACTTCGGAGATACCCACATTCACACGATGTACTCCTTCGATGCATTTATGGGTAATGTTCGCACCACACCTGACGATGCTTATCGGTATGCCAAAGGAGAAGCGATAGATCATCCCGATGGGTCGAAGCTGCGCATCACCGGCGCGCCGTTAGATTTTCTCATGGTCAGCGACCATGCCAAGTATCTCGGCGTGTTTGCCGCCCAACTCGATCCGCAGGCGCCGTACTTCGGCCATCCGGACGCGCAGGAATTGGTGCCCGCGGGCAGCCCCCTAGACAGAACGGTGAGAAAACTCCAGGCGCTTGAGCGGGGTAATCCAGTGTATATGGGCCCTTCCATATGGAAGTACGCCTGGAAGAAGATCATTGATGCAGCCGAACGGCACAACAACCCGGGTAAATTTACAACCTTCATCGGCTACGAATACACACCTACGCCCGGTAACCGGCACTTGCACCGCAACGTGGTGTTTAAAGGCAGCAGGGTACCGAGCCGGCCATTCAGTTCAGGTGACTCCATGAACCCTGAAGATCTGTGGAACTGGTTGGACGGCTTGCGCGCGGAAGGGATCGATGCCTTGGCCATCCCCCACAACATGAACCAGAGCGACGGCCTGGCGTTTCAAACCGCCACGTTTTACGGCGAACCGATTGATCGCGAGTTTGCGGAAAAACGCATGCGCAATGAGCCAATCGCTGAGATCAGCCAGCAGAAAGGCACCTCTGAGACCCACCCTTCCCTTTCCCCCAACGACGAATGGGCCAACTTTCAGATTGTGCAGTACTACTTAAACCGCACGGAAAACACCAACCCCATTTCTGTCTTCAAGGGCGGCTACTACCGTGATGCATTAAAGATGGGATTGAAGATGCAGGACGCTAACGGATTTAATCCGTATCAGCTGGGTGTCATTGGGGCCAGCGACACCCATTTGTCCGCAGCACCTTTCGAAGAAGATCGCTATTTCACCGGCGGACGGAACACACCCGTTGCCCGAGGTTCTGCTTACCCCAACTACACGGACGCAGACAAATCTTGGGAAGATTTTTGGACGCCGCGTCAGGCCACACACGGCACCGGCGGCCTGGCCGGTGTTTGGGCGGATGAAAATACCCGTGATGCCCTCTTCGACGCCATGAGACGGCGCGAAACCTTTGCCACTTCCGGGCCCAGAATTCGAGTACGCCTGTTTGCGGGAGATTTGCCCGACGATATCGCTGAGCTAGACGACCCCGTCGCCGCTGGTTACGCAAAAGGGGTACCCATGGGTGGCACACTCGATAGCAAACGATCAAATTCACCACGTTTTATGGTGTGGGCAGCCCGAGACCCACATGCAGGTTGGTTGCAACGTGCGCAAATCATCAAAGGCTGGGTAGAAGATGGCGAGGCACAAGAAAAAATCTACGACGTGGCCTGTTCAGACGGTCTGGTACCAAGCTCAGACAACCATCGCTGCCCGAACAACGGCGCTCAAGTAAACCTGACAAACTGCAGCGTCAGCCGAGACAAAGGTGCGGTGTCGCTGATGACCAACTGGGTAGATCCTGAGTTCAAAGCCGAAGAACACGCCTTCTATTACGTGAGGGTACTGGAAAATCCGAGCTGCCGCTGGTCAACGTGGGACGCGATACGGCTGGGTATTGAGCCGAACCCAGACTTACCAGCGATCCATCAGGAACGCGCCTGGTCTTCGCCGATTTGGTATCGGCCGACTTGATATGAGAATCAGATATCTCTGACTCTAGTTCTCATTGCTCCTCGTTGATTCTTTGTCCGGTAGCACGTGCATAATCCCTGGTGGTTTCGTGCTCATTCTGAATCTGCGCAAGCGTCAGCGCCTCTAATTGGCCGTCAAGATCTGCCATGGATAGCTCACCCACCCGCTGATAACGCCCTTCATCCATGGCAATGCGTGCCTGCACAATAGATCCGTTAGGATCTCCTACCCTGCCGTTGCCGAAATAGCCGTAGCCTTCCACCATGCTCCGGGTCGACGTGGCTTGAAATCCGCACCGCCACAGGAACTTGTCACTGGCATGCTTCAAAACATCCGGCCGTATCGTGAGATGAAAGGATTCCTGCTGGCGAATGAAGGGACGTACCACGGAATTGGTAATGATGTAGCGCAGCTCATCAGAACGGTTTGCCGCACCACCGTGTAACACGCGGCCGTCTTTCAACATGATGGTCCCCGCCGGGGCTTCGAGATTAATTGCCGGCGGCACTTCACCAAACTTGCCGCCACCTTCCACGTACAGCTTGTGTGAACCCGGAATGATTAACGTGCCGCCATTGGCTTCGTTGACATCCTGCAGGATGTAAATGGTGTTCACCAACAACGGCGCTTCAAGCATGAGGTAAGGTGCGGCTAGACTCTGGTCGAGGTGCATCCCCTGGGGGTGGCACCCCGGATAAGACACGTTGGAAATGAAGCTGAGATGTGTCCACCCTGGGCCAAGCGCTTCATCCAGCAGCTGTTCGATGAGGGGGCCCGCCTGCACCGCGGAAGGGTCGTGAGACATGCAGCGCACAAACACCTCGCCTTTATTCACCAGGGCCCACACGTGTTGCTGCGCTTCCATCAAATAGGCGATGCCAAGCTCCCGTTCTGCGGCGGCTTGGTCGCTGACTCTGTCGTGTAGGATCTTTGTCTGTTCCGGTGAAGTGGCCTCGTCAATGAGGCAGTAGCCCCACTGGTGGAAATCACGCCTGAGTTGATGGATGTCCTTGGTCGGAGTGGGTAACTGTTTGTCTTTCCAATAAGGATGCTTGCGCGCCACTGTCGTGTCGTAGTACTTACCTTCACCCCAGGTTAACGGCTCCCCCCGCTTCGGTGGCCTAAGCCACGGATTGGCCTGCATGAGGGAATGATACGGCTCCGTGGAGGTCACAAACGTTCGGTAAGGCGCATCAATGTCTTCCGACGCAGCCGCAACGGCTGCGCGTGTAAATTCCTTAGGGACTGGCATAACGTTCCTCGGTTCCTCCGTGCCGCCTCCACTGACCTAAAGTCGTCTCGTTACAAGGCTTTGTCAAGAACCCACCACTCGCAGCGATCCAGCTTCATGGCGCAAAAGACTCATGAAACAATTTGCGCTGCACGAACAAACAAATGTATATAGAGTGGTAGTCGTTAACGGGAGCGTGACCATGACCACCAAACACCTATATATCGCAGTATCTGTCGCCATTCTGACGTCTATCTTTTCTATATCAGCATTGGCGGAGTTCCCACGCACCGAAGCGGGTCATCCTGACCTGTCGGGTACTTACGACGGCGCCACATTAACGCCGCTCACGCGCCCCGAAGAGTTTGGGGACAACCGTTACCTCACTAAGGAAGAAGCCGAGAGGATTACCGCGACGGCGCGCGCCATGAATGAAGCCGCAGCGGCAGCCAGCGACCCAAACCGCGGCGCCCCGCCTGCTGGCGGTGATGGATCGGGCGGGGCGGCTGGCAACGTCGGTGGCTACAACGCCTTTTGGATCGACCGCGGCGATGAAGTGTTTGCCATCGACGGCAAGTTCCGTACCTCGGTCATCATCGACCCACCCAACGGTCAACTGCCTTCCTATACCCCACGCGGCCAACAAACCATGGCGGCGCTCATTGGCGGGGTTGTGCGTAAAAACGAAGGGGTGGCCTGGTGGGTAGATCAGGAAGGACCCGGGCCCTACGACAATATGGAGCAGCGCAATAACGCGGAACGCTGTCTGGCTAGCTTTAGCGGCGCTGTTCCCTCCATTCCGAGCCTCTACAACAACTTTAAGCGGGTCATCCAGACGGAGGACACGGTCATGATCCTCATCGAGATGATTCACGATGCCCGCATCGTGCGCATGAATGGCGAACACCTGCCGTCACACATGCGTTCCTGGCTGGGTGACTCCATCGGCCGTTGGGACGGCGACACGTTGGTGATCGAAACCACCAATTTTTTCCCCAATTCCTTGGGCTATATGGGGGGTACCGAGGAGATGTACGTCACCGAACGGCTGACGCCGATGGAAGACGGCAACCTGCTGTATAACTTTACCGTCGACGATCCCGGCCACTGGACCGAGCCGTGGACGGGTGAATATGTGTGGCAAGCCAGTACGGACAAGGTTTACGAATACGCCTGCCACGAAGGCAACTATGCCTTAGGCAATATCATGCGTGGTGCGCGGATTCTTGAGCAAGACCTGCTGGAAGGTCGGGTTGGGGCCAGCGGGGAGTAAAGGGAGTAAACTACTGCGGGCCACCCTGGCCCAGCGTCTGGTGGCAGGACCCGCAAGTTGCGAGGAAGCGGCCGTAAAGCTCGGCGCGGGCGTCTAAGCCTACGATTTCGCGACCTTGGGTCGCGAGATTATGCACCCGGTGTTCCATCGTCTCTAGATCACCCCGCATTTCCGCATGCTCTGTTAAGTCATCGGTGTGCAACGGGGCGCTTGCCAGCATTTCAACCCCGTTTACCCAAGCTTCGTCCGAGGGTGTGGTCAAACCTTCCCACATTCGTTCCGCCGCCCACAGGTGGGCAATCATGTGAGACACCGTACCTGTATCAGCTGGCGGCGGCGTTGCTGGTGCTGGCTGAATTTGCGCACCCATCGCCGCGTGGCAATCACCGCAGGCTTTTGCCATGGCGGCCAGGTTAGCCGCGGCCGTTTCAATGTTCTGCGCTTCGACGACCGCTTGTGCTGCACCCTGCATAGCAGCGACATAAGGTTCCCAACCTTGCGGTAAACCCTCTACAGGTTGATGTTCCGCCATCCATTGAGCGGCTGCTTTGCTGTCTTGCAGTTCACCGCGAATAATTGCCGCTTCAATTTGCTTCGCCTGAATGAAGTGTTCATTCATGTGTTCAGCGATAGTTTCGGTGGCGACTTCCGGCGCTTGTGAGCTTGCCTGCTGTTGTGGATCGCTGCCACAGGCAGCGAAATTGACGACGGACAAACCCATGGCAATAAGGATCAGGCGTGGAATAAGAAATTGCATCACTGCCTCCGTTGGCAAATTCAATCTTCATCTTAGCTTAGTGTCCCGAACATGTGGCGTTGACTGCGTTAGACTCGTCTTTCACAAAAACACAAACAACCTGCCTGCGCGGTACCGGGAGATTCCGACGATGCGATTCCAAATGCTCACGGCTTTAGTCGCCATCCTTATGACTTGTGGCAGCGTGACACATGCACAACCCCACACCACGCTGACGCTCGACGTGCGCGCTGCCGATATCGACATGTACGCGCCGGATGTCTCATTTGACGAAACCATTCCGACACCAGAGGCGTTCCTCGGCTTTAAGCTTGGAGACGAGCCAGTTCGCCATCATCAATTGGTTGGCTACATCCAACGAGTAGCCGAACTCAGCGATCGCTTGAGCGTTGAAACCATCGGCTATTCACACGAACGACGCCCAATTCTGTTTGTGGTCGCAACATCGCCAGGCAATCACGCACGCCTTGAAGAGATACGCACGCAACATGTTGCGCTGTCTGAGCCGGGCGGCACGCAGATCGATAGTAAAGACATGCCAGTGGTGACGTGGGTGAACTACGGGGTACATGGTGCCGAAGCCAGTGCAATGGATGCATCGTTGCCATTCATCTACCACCTGGCGGCCGCACACGGTGATTCCATCGAACGTGTGTTGGCAGATTCTGTGGTGCTGGTGACCGCAGTATTCAATCCGGATGGAAACGCGCAGAGGATAGCCTGGGTGGATGCTTATGGCGGTAAGCGCCGTATCGCCGATCCTGCACATATGGAGCATCTGCTGGACTGGCGTTTTTCGCGCACCAATCACTATTTTTTTGACTTAAATCGCCAGTGGCTGCTACTCACCCAACCCGAGTCACGCGCTTGGATGCGCAAGTGGCACGAGTGGCGCCCAAATCTGACGGTGGATTACCACGAAATGGGGCCGGCCAACACCTACTACTTTCACCCGGGCGTTTCGACCCGAACCAATCCACTGGTCCCCGAACGTGCAGAGGAACTATTGGCGAAGACAGTCAGAACCTCGCAAGATTTCCTCGACAGCGAAGGCCGTCTTTATTACCACGGCGAAGGCTTTGATAACTTCTATGTCGGCAAGGGTTCAACGTTTCCGCTGCTAAATGGCGGGGTCGGCGTCTTGTATGAAGCATCCGCCACGTTGGGGCGAGAGATAGAAACCCGAAATGGTTTGCGTACCTACCGCGAAAACATCCGCAAACACTACCGGACCAGCGTCGCAAGTATCGAAGGGGCCGTCGACTTACGGCAACCCTACCTCACCTATCAGCGCGAGTTTTATGCCAACGCCCTGGAAGAAGCGAACAACAGCAAAACCAAGGCTTGGGTAGTGTCTGCTGCGGATGATCCAGCGCGGCTGCACTTTTTTGCCGACTTATTGAATGACCACCGCATCAAAACTTATCGCCTGTCCCGTGACATTGCTGCAAACGGGGTGCAATTCGACTCCGGCGACTCCCTCATCGTGCCGGTCTCCCAGACGCAGTTTCGTTTGATTCGAAGCCTTTTTGAAACCCTCACCGAGTTTGAAGACTCCACCTTCTACGATGTGTCGACCTGGACGTTGCCGCCCGCCTTCGGCCTGGACTATACCGCGTTGTCCGGTCGGGAATTTCGAAGCACGCTGATCGGTGAAGCGTTTGCACCGCCCATGCCCGTGGCTGAGCCACCCGATGTATCCACTTATGCCTACGTTTTCGAATGGGAGCCTTACTTTGCCCCGCGAGCCCTGCAACGTGTACTGGAAAACGAACTGCTAGCACGAGTTGCAACCCGGCCACTCAACGTGGCCACCACCCGCGGTGAGCACAACCTCGCACGAGGCAGCATTGTTGTCCCACTAGACCGGCAGGAACGGCGGCCAAGCGACATTCATAAACTGATGCAGAGTATCGCCGCCGAGGACGGCATCAGGGTGCATGCGATGACTACCGGACGCAGCACAACCGGACCAGTTGACCTCAATGTCGGCGGGCCGTCCACACGGCCGATTGAACCCGTCAACGCCCTCCTTGTCATCGGTAACACAGTCGATCTTTATGACGCCGGTGAGATTTGGCACCTTGCCGACGCGCGCATGAATATGCCCCTGACTTTGCGTCCACGTGACAAGCTGGTCGACATTGACTGGAACCGCTACACACACATGATCTTCCCATCCGGTGATTACGAAAACTTTGCGCCGGAGTGGGCCGGGCGCCTGCGCACCTGGGTCGCTGAAGGCGGCACCGTGATTGGCATGCGCAAGGCGGTGCCGTGGTTACGCGCAAACACCATCGATTGGGTCGATCCGCATGACCTCGAGGCAATTGTTCAGGGCGAGAAAAATGAACTAGAACCTGAAGACGCAGCACCTGACGAAAGCGCGCGACTGCCGTATCAAGACAAGTCAACCCACGAAGCAGAGCACGTCATCGGCGGCGCGATCTTCGCAGCCGACCTCGACAATTCGCACCCTCTAGGATTCGGCTATCAGGACCGGTCAATCTTCCTGCATAAGAACACCAAAACACCAATGGATGCCACGGAAAATCCGTTTGGCACCGTCATCGCCTATACTGACGAGCCGATCTATTCGGGGTATGTCTCAGATGAAAACCGTGATGCCTTAGCTGGCACCCCGGCTCTAATCGCAGAAAGGTCAGGTCGCGGCAGTGTCATCTTGTTTGCCGACAATCCAAATTTCCGCGGCTATTGGTACGGTACAAACAAATTGTTTCTAAACGCCTTGTTTTTCTCAAGGGCGTTCGACCCACCAGTGGAAAACTAGGGATGCATATGGCCCGCAAGCTTTTTACCGCCTGCCTTGGTACCGAAACAAATTCTTTCTCCCCCATCCCCACGGGGTTAGACCTGTTTAGCCGCTCGATGTTGGTCAGAAACGGTGACCACGGCGAACACCCTGGCTTATTTGCATTACCCCTCGTGGAGTGGAAGCGTTTAGCGCAAGAACGTGGGTGGACAGTGGCGGAAGGACTCGCCGCTTTTGCAACCCCTGCTGGCACCACCACTAAAACGGCGTATGAAACTTTGCGAGACGAAATCTTAGCAGATCTTGATCGTGCCCTGCCCGTGGACGCCGTTTTGCTCAACTTACACGGCGCGATGATTGCGGATGGCTACCTGGACGCCGAAGGGGATCTGCTGCGCCGCATCCGTGAGCGTATTGGTCCTGACATCCCCCTACTCGCCGAACTAGACCTGCACGGGCACCAGACCCAATGCAAACTCGACGCGGCTGATGTCCTGGTCTATTACAAAGAGTATCCGCACATCGACGTAGTGGAGCGTTCGCATGAGCTGTTCGACATTGCAGAGCAAATGCTAGAGGACGGTTTGCGCCCAACGATGGCCATGTACGATTGCAAAATGCTGGGGATCTATCCAACCACACGTGAACCGATGATTAGTTTGGTCAAACGTATGCAAGCGCTGGAGCAGGAACCTGGTGTCCTATCGGTATCCTTAGCACACGGGTTTCCTTGGGGTGATACGCCAGAACTTGGCACCCGCGTGGTTGTTGTCACAGACAACGATGAATCCCTTGCGCGGCAAACCGCAGCTGAGCTCGGCAACTGGGTATGGGACCATCGTGATGACCTTTTAGCGCCATTTGTCACGCCCGCCGCCGCGATAGCACATACGTTACAAGCACCACCGGGAGATGCGCCGTTTGTCATTGGCGACACCGCGGACAATACCGGCATCGGCGCGGCGGGTGACTCGACCTTCTTGTTGCAGGCGCTGATCGACCGCGGTGTTGGCGGCTACGCCATTTCACCCCTATGGGATCCTGGCGCTGTTGATTTGGCTTTTGAAGCAGGGCTGGGTGCGAGTTTACCTATGCGGATCGGCGGCAAACTGGGACCGATGTCCGGAGCACCCGTGGATACAACGGTGACTGTTATGGGTTTAAAGCACAAAGGTAAACAACCTTTCGGCGGTGCTGTTGTACCCCTGGGAGACATGGCATGGTTGCGCATCGGGGATGCAGATGACGATGACAACGCCATCGATGTGGTATGTAACAACTATCGCGTGCAAGCCTTCCACCCTGATTGTTTCGCCGCAGTTGGGTTAGACCCGATGAACGTCAAAACCCTAATTGTTAAGTCCACCCAGCACTTTCATGCGGGTTTTGGCCCTATCGCGAGAGACGTACTCTACGCGGCAGCGGAAGGTACAGGTTCCATGGATTACGCCAACCTTCCCCACAAGCATGTAGACGCCGCGCTGTGGCCGCGAGTCGCTGATCCACACGCTGGTTAGCACTCAAACAAATAGAACCGTTCGCATCGCTCTGCCGAGGAAGGGAAAGTGCTCGCGGCCTAATCTTGTCGGTTGGTACCACCGTGATCGAACAAAGCCTGTAGCAATACTTCGACCTCTTTGGCCACTTGTTGGTCCGCCGCATACGTCCCTTGTATCGGGCTCACCGTGACCGTGAGCGGCTTAAGCACGCGTGCTTCACCAGTGGCTTCACTGTCTTGCGGATAACCCGCACTGGATGCGGGTATCGCAACATCCACGCCAGGCAGGCCCAGGTCCTCGGGAATACCCGCACTTTGCGCGATGGCACTTTTGCTTAGGTCTTCAACAAACTGTAGACCGACGTTGCTGCTATTGCCCAGTTGGGTGAACTGAAAGGTGAAGTCAGCGATGCTGGAACGGGTGGTGTCGATCGGCGGGGTGTTAACATTTAAGCCCACACCCACAGGCAAATTTACACGACCGTCGCGATTAAGCGCTTGAATGAGCACCACCATGAGATCTGCTACCACGGCCGCCTGCTGCGCATCGCCGTTGTCCGCACTCACCGCAATGGCGGGCAGGCCTTTGTTAAGTGCCGTTACCGTCGCGCCTAGGGTACCGGAATGCGGGGTGAGGATGCCCAGGTTATTACCTTCGTTGGGCCCGGAAACAACAAGGTCTGGAAATTGGCCCCAGATCCGCTGCGCCTGAATATCAACGCCATACAACAACGCCGCCGCCGGTGAGGCATCGACATAAAACTGCTGCGGCCCAAGCCCGGTTTCACCCACTCCAGCAGAGCCCTTTTTCAACGCACCGCCGGGCGAATCTTCGGCCGTGGGGCCGATGGGACGCAGAAAAGGGATCATCCCGCCCGTACCACTTTGACCCGCATAAGGGGCGGATAAGATCACGTCATGGCCAGCTTTGCGCAGGGCGCTATACAGGGCCTGCACGTTTGCTGTTTCAAACCCATCATCGTTTGTTAAAACAATGTTAAGCGACTGTGCCGGTGCGGCCAACAGGGGTGCTGCGCAAACCAGAAGCACACTTAAACAAAACAAACGTAACATTCAATAACCCCCAATAATCCCCGGTTTTCCCGCGTCGAATGACGCTTGCCCAGTATACGACGATAGACGGGGAACCCCTATAATCTCTCTATAATCTCCCGACACTCCCATTGGCACCTTGAGGATTTTGTGAGCGGAAACCTAATCTTTGAGAATCGCGTTGTTATTGTCACCGGCGCCGGTAACGGCATCGGCCGGGCGTACGCTCATGAGTTTGCTCGCCGTGGCGCAAAAGTGGTGGTGAATTAGGGAGCCTCTGCATAAGTCTCAAAAGCTCAGAGGCACTGGCGCGTGGACGTGCTGCTCAACGACGCGGGCATCGCCTACGCCACACCGTTTGCAGACATGACGCCGGAGCTGTGGCGCCGCATGCTCGACGTCCATATCGAGGGTAGCTATCAATGTACCTATGCCGCGTGGCCACATATGTTAGAGGCCGGTTTTGGCCGCTTGCTGTTCACTTCCTCACCGTTCGGGTTGTATGCCGCTGCAGGTTTTTCACACTACTCCGCCGCCAAAGCCGCGATATTGGGGCTGTCCAAGGCGCTGGCGCTGGAAGGCAAAGACGTGTTCGGTGAGAGCTGGTCTGAACGGTCCTAAACTGCTAGGAGCGCTTCATAGATCCCAGCGCACACCAAGTTGGCCGACGTGCGAGTCAACCGCTCAACCGGTGTGGTCGGAAAAGGTCTCTACATGAGCGATACTCATCTACCAATGAAAATAAACCAGTTTTTTTCATACACGCAGCATCTAAAGTGCGCTGTCAGTAGTAGCAGGCCGGACCGCTCGCCCAAGGAATGGCACGGCGCTGAAAAAAGCACTAGCATTTCTCAGAAATCTTGTCTAAGTCATTGATTTTAAAAAGATAAGGGTTAAAAAATATGTCAAGCGACATCTCGAAACAGCTTACGGAAACGCTTTCCAAACGCATTATGTTGCTCGATGGTGCTATGGGTACCATGATTCAGCGCCACAATTTAGTCGAAGATGATTTTCGCGGTGATCACTTTCACAATCACCCACTGCCACTCAAAGGTGACAATGACCTGCTGTCGATCACCCGTCCAGAGATTATCGAGGGTATCCACAGCGACTATTTTGAAGCCGGCTCAGATTTTGCGACGACCAACTCGTTTAATGGCACAACCATTGCTCAAGCAGACTATCAATTGGAAGACCATGTATATGACATCAACTTTCACGCTGCGCGGTGTGCCCGCCGGGCAGCAGATGAATGGTCAGACAGGACGCCGGATCAGCCGCGTTATGTGATTGGTTCACTGGGTCCAACCAACCGCACTGCTTCAATATCTCCCGACGTGGAAGATCCTGGCAAACGTCTGGTAAGTTTTGACGATTTGAGAACCGCCTACAAACAGGCATGCAGTGCCCTACTCGAAGGTGGCGCAGATCTTCTCATGATCGAGACGGTGTTCGACACGCTGAACGCCAAAGCCGCTATTTTTGGAGCGAAAGAAGCCATGCAGATGCAGGGTAGAACAGCCCCACTGATGGTTTCCGGCACGATCACGGACGCAAGCGGACGCACTCTATCCGGACAAACCATAGAAGCCTTCTATGTCTCCATGATGCATGGCCAACTGTTCAGTATCGGCTTGAATTGCTCCACCGGCGCTCGAGATATGCTTCCCTACATTAAGCGCCTTGATAAGGTTTCAACCCTGCTGACCACGGCACACCCGAACGCAGGTTTGCCGAACGAGTTTGGTGAGTACGACCAAACCCCTGAAGAGATGGTTGCCGAATTGGAGCCATTTGTTGCGGGTGGTCACATCAATATTCTTGGAGGTTGCTGTGGGTCGACACCGGCACACATGGCTGCTTTACGACAGTTGGCCGACAGATATCCGCCGCGCAAACTGAACGACAAAGACCAAGCAGCCTGATGTCCAGTGGATCTATCCCCGACATGATATTGAGCGGTCTGGAGCCGCTCATATTGAGCGACAGTACTGGCTTCGTGAATGTCGGAGAGCGCGCCAACGTCACTGGTTCGCGTAAATTTGCGCGCCTGATCGGTGAAGAAAACTACGAAGAGGCCGTGGAGATATCACGCGTCCAGGTCGAGGACGGTGCGCAGATCATAGACATCAATATGGATGACGCCATGCTCGATGGCGTTGCGGCTATGCGTCGCTATTTGAATCTGCTGAGCGCAGAGCCTTCCATCGCCCGCGTGCCTTTTATGATCGACTCTTCCAAATTCGAAATCATAGAAGCGGGACTGCAATGCGTTCAAGGTAAAGCCATCGTTAACTCCATCTCCTTAAAAGAAGGAGAAGAAGAGTTTATACAGCACGCCAGAAAGATCTTGATGTACGGCGCCGCAGTGGTGGTTATGGCGTTTGATGAACAAGGCCAAGCGGACACCTATCAAAGACGCATTGATATCTGCAAACGTTCTTATGAATTGTTGGTGGGCATAGGCTTTCCGCCCCAAGATATTGTCTTTGATCCCAACATCTTCCCCATCGCCACCGGTATTCCTGAACACGATCACTATGCGGTCGACTTCTTCAACGCCACGCAATGGATCAAAGGTAACCTACCCGGGGCCAAAGTGTCCGGAGGGGTTTCTAACGTGTCGTTCTCTTTCCGCGGCAACAACGTTGTGCGCGAAGCGATGCATTCTGTGTTCCTCTATCACGCGATCAACCACGGCATGGATATGGGCATCGTGAACGCCGGAATGCTCACCGTCTACGATGACATACCCAAAGACCTGTTAGAGCGTGTTGAAGACGTCGTCTTAAATAGACGCGAGGATGCAGCCGAACGTCTGATCGATTTTGCCGAGCAAGTCAAAGACCAAGCAGCGGGCGCCAAGGAAACAGACAAGCTCAAATGGCGAGAGGGTGATCTTCAAGAACGCATCACTCACGCTCTGGTCAAAGGGATAGCGGAATTCGTTGAGCAAGACGCAGAAGAAGCGCGGCAGCATACCGACAAAACCATTGAGGTGATCGAAGGCCCCCTGATGGTAGGCATGAACGTGGTCGGTGATTTGTTTGGTGCCGGAAAAATGTTCTTGCCACAGGTTGTGAAAAGCGCCCGCGTGATGAAAAAGGCGGTGGCTTATCTACTGCCTTATATTGAGGAAGAGAAAAAGGCCTCCGGCAACCAATCACAAAACAACGGCACCATTATCATGGCCACCGTGAAAGGCGATGTTCACGATATCGGCAAGAACATCGTTGGCGTCGTCCTTTCCTGCAACAACTTCAAAGTCATTGATCTAGGGGTGATGGTTCCGCCAGAAAAAATTCTCGACGAAGCACAAGCCGTCAACGCAGATATCATTGGACTGTCTGGGCTCATCACCCCTTCGTTGGATGAGATGGTGACGGTTGCGCAGATGATGCACGAGCGTAACATGGATGTCCCGCTGCTCATTGGCGGTGCAACTACCTCAAAAGTGCATACCGCAGTGAAAATAGAGCCGGAGTACACGGGGGCGGTCGTGCACGTTCTCGATGCCTCAAAATCGGTCCCTGTTGCGACCGCGTTGGCTGGGGATGGCAGGGACCGCTTCGCCGAAGACGTGCGTTGCGAATACACCAAAGTACGCGAAAACAATGCCAAACGCCGGGCGAACAAAACAGTCTCACCGCTCAGTCTAGCCCGCGCAAACGCGGTTGAGTTCGATTGGCAGAGCTATCGGAGCGTCACGCCTAACCAGATCGGAGTGCACGTCCTGCACGACTATCCGCTGAGCGAAATCATCGAGCGATTCGACTGGACGCCTTTCTTCAAATCTTGGCAGCTGGCCGGTAAGTACCCAAACATTTTAGACGACGACGTCGTGGGTGATGAGGCCACCGCACTCTACAACGACGCCCAGGCGTTGTTGCGCAGTATTGTAGAGCAGAAGAGCTTCCAGTGTTCTGCCGTTTTTGGGTTGTTCCCTGCTAATGGAATTGCTAACGACAGCACAGAAATCTATGCCGACGAAAGCCGCAGTCAGCCCCTGGCAACGCTTCATCACCTGAGACAACAGGCGGATCGTCCAGCAACCAATCCCTATCGATCGCTGGCAGATTTTGTCGCGCCGAAAGCTTCCGGTGTTAGCGATTACATGGGTGCATTCGCCGTGAGTTGTTTCGGCGCAGAGACAATGGCTGACACATTCGAGTCTAGTCATGATGACTACAACGCAATTATGGTCAAAGCGCTGGCGGATCGTTTTGCCGAGGCCTTTGCCGAATTGCTGCATGAAAAAATTCGCAAAACCTATTGGGGTTACGCACCGTCAGAAGAACTCAGCAATGAAGCTTTAATCAAAGAAGCGTATCAGGGCATACGACCAGCGCCCGGGTATCCCGCCTGCCCCGAACACACAGAGAAAGGCACCTTATGGGAGCTTCTAGATGTCGAAGCAAACATTGGCAGTTGCTTAACTGACAACTTCGCCATGGCGCCCGCAGCATCGGTGAGCGGTTGGTACTTCGCCCACCCAGAGGCGCGCTACTTTGGCCTTGGCAAAATCGGCATGGACCAGGTTGCAGACTATGCCAAGCGTAAGGGGATGTCGGCCGATGAGGCTGAAAAGTGGTTACGGCCTAACTTAATCTAGCGCAGCTCTCTTCTAGAGGGATTTAACCATCAACAACGCATCCCCCGTGTAGTGAAGCACTGGATGCGGCACCACCTGTTCGAGCGCAACCTCGTGATAAGCCAGCCGTTGATACAGAGCGGTCGCACCCCGGTTTTGCTCGAACACTATAAGACTCAGTTTTGTCAGCCCCGCCGCCTCAGCCTGGTTCTCTGCGCGCCACATCAGATCCGTACCGATACCCAAACCGCGATAGGCTGGAAACTGGGCCGCACCGCAAACCCGCAAACGCGCCCGGATGGCGGAGCCTTATTTGGCGTTGCCATGTCACCCTCTTGGCACTTGGTGCAATTGTGACTTGGCCGGCTTACTTTTTGTTTAACATGATCGGAGTGAACGTATAGTGACGCCGACAGGAACGGTTAGCATCCGTGTTTGAATTGCAGAGAAATACACCAGAAAAACAGAAGTCGAGTCTTTATGCTTCGGAACCTATTAGTTATGACTACAATCATCTTCTCTGGTTGCGCAAACCACAGTGGGTTCGAGGGGGAGCCCGCTAAGCAACAACCTGGAGCATGGGAGTACCAGAAACTCCCTGCGCAAACCTATACGCCCGCAGATTGGCCACAAGCACTCACCGCGTCGGTGTATCAACCTATGGGATTAAACAATGCACCTGCCGTGCTGGTGGTGCATGGTGGAGGTTGGGCAAGACGTTCACCGGCAGACATGCAGCGGATATGCAAAGCGCTGGCCTCTCGAGGTTTTGTGGCAGTTAACGTGGCTTATCGCCTGGCCCCTGACTACCTCTATCCGGCACCGCTGCTGGATTTACGCCAGGCACTGGACTGGCTAGTCAGCAATGCATCAACCCTGAACATTGATCCTGAACGGATCGGTGCATTCGGGTATTCCGCCGGTGCACATCTGGTTAGTCTGCTGGCAGTGCTTGAAACTGGTAGTGATCCACAATGGGATGCCAGTCATCGGCCCCATCGACTGAAAGCCATCGTCGCGGGCGGTACCCCTGCGGATTTGACTCGATGGCCAAAAAGCTCGTTGGTGAACCAGTTTATTGGCGAAGGGATCAAAGAGAATCGCGAGAAATGGGTTGCCGCCTCACCCATCTCCCACGTCACACCGGCATCACCACCATTTTTTCTTTATCACGGCGGCTTTGATCAATTGGTTGAGGTTGAACAGGCACACGCCTTGAAAGCCAGATTGGACGACGCAGGTGTACATGCTGAGCTCTACACGGTGCCCTATCACGGCCATGTTTCGATGTTTTTGCTAAACCGTTCAGCCGTGCATCAAGGGGCAGCCTTCCTGCAGCGACATTTGTAGCCCCTAACGCACAAGCACATCACTGTGGCGTGTGCTACTCGCCCCACACCTGCGCCACACGTTGATCTCTGCCACAGCCGTTGCGGTAGTACTTATAGCGCAGCGGATTTTTCTTGTAGTAGTCCTGATGGTAGTCCTCCGCAAGCCAAAACTTGTCTAGCTCAATGACTGCGGTCACAACCGGTTGACCGAGGACCGCTTCTGCCTCCGCAATCGCAGCATTGGCGGCCTCGAGTTCCTCGGAATTGCTGTAAAAAATGGCTGTGGTGTAGCTATGGCCGCGATCACAAAACTGCCCTGCGTCATCCAGCGGATCGATATGGCGCAATAAGTAATCAACCAGTTCACGATAGCTCACGGCTTGCGCGTCGTAGGGAATCTGCACCACTTCTAAATGATCGGCGTGATTTTGGTAAGTGGGAAATTGGCTTTGCCCACCTGCATATCCCGCTAACACATCGCCGACTGCAGGCAGTTTTTCGAAATCTGCCTCGACACACCAGAAACAGCCGCCTGCCACCACCAATTCCGCGTTGGTGGACACTTGTCGGGCGGGATTGGTTTGACCTTGTGCCGCCCCCTCGGCACAGCCAAACATCGTGAGGACAAACAAGACGGGGACACACAAAAGTGTTGATAGATTTTTCACTGGCTTGTACCTAAATATGAACAACGGGATAGGCTGGATAGTGTTTTATCACGAGCGGATGTAGGAGCCTAGATTGCATGATAACGATACCCGCGCAAGAAAGTCTCGGCGCATGCGTTCACCGACACACTATGTCTTTAAAGCGCATCAGTCAGCTTCAGGAACTTCGAAGGGTAAGTGGTGTTGCGGTATCAGACTTTTGCGATAGAAGTTCTCTTTGAAGTGTTTACGGCACATCGATACATAACGATCGTTACCGCCGACCTCTACCTGTGACCCCTGACTGACAGCGTTTCCCTCGGCGTCCAAGCGAATGATCATCGTGGCCCTTTTTACCGCAAAAGCAAATGGCCTTGATTTCGCTCAACGTATCAGCCCATGCGAGCAGGTACTGGCTACCCGGAAAAGGTTCACCCTGAAAGTCTGTGCGGATGCCAACGGTCAACACCGGAATGGCAAGTGTGTCGACGACCTCGCCGAGCCGATACACCTGAGTTTTGCTGAGAAACTAGGCTTCATCAACAAGTACGCAGTCGATGGATTCTTCAGCAGGTCTCTGCGCGATCAGTTTTAGCAGGTCTGCGTCTGGGGTGATAGTGGTGGCGGGGATTTCCAGGCCAATCCTCGAGGTCACCTTGCCGACACCATAGCGACTGTCCAATTGCGGTGCCAGCACAAGCGTGGTCATGCCACGTTCGCGATAGTTGTAGTTGGCTTGCAGCAACGCGGTGGATTTACCCGCGTTCATAGAGGAGTAGTAGAAGAACGGTTTGGCCATACATGCATCATATGCAACGGATGCATACAACGCCGCCGCTATCCGCCTGGATCCAGCAACCACAGATGATCGTCAGTCTCTAACAAGAGAGTTATTAGACATAACCACTACTTGTTCATAGGGTTGAAGGATGAAGAAAGCAGCAAGTTATCTTGGCCTAACGATCGTCTTTATCTGGTTTATGCCGCCATATCTACCCTGGCATTTGGAGATCGTGTATCTCAGTGGCGCCCTAGAGGTTCTGTTCGCCGCCATGCTGATACTCCCAGGCACAAGACAACTTGCAGGTAACCTATTGATCGCGCTCACTTTGGCGGTGACGCCTGCACATATTCACATGTGGCTGAACCCGGAACTGTTTCCAGAGGTTGAACCTCTGTTTCTATCGTTGCATTGGCCAAGTCCATTGACGCCAATCGCAAGTTGGGAGAACTGCTTGCCAAGTGAGGGTCAATCGCCGCCTGACACTGTTGCATTCCTCACGCTAGAGAAAGTGTTGAAAATCCACACCATGCTCCTGCGGGAGTTTGGTGGCCCACCCGGTGTTCGAGATATGGGACTTTTGGAAAGCGCGAAGTAAGCGACTACGGATGCGGATGGGTGCCTCGAGGCCATTGCTGACGCCGTGGAGGGAATGCTGCGTTATGACTCTCCGTTCACGGCGAGTGTTAGTATCTCGCGCCTGAAATTCTCCTGAGGGCACATGTTTACGCTGGTACGGTTGGTTACATTCACCCTGGTCGCGTGGCCGCTGGCCGTTGTGGCGGCGGATTTGTACGCAGGTGCGCCGGCTGACGCGGCTGCGTGGCTGCGATGGTTAGGCCGTGCAGCCGGCCTGGTTGGTTTCGCCTGGTTTCTACTGGCGATGGCGTTGTCCGCACGCCTGCCGCGTTTTGATCTTGCACTCGGCGGATTATTGTCGCTGTGGCGAATGCACCACTGGCTCGGGGCCTTCAGTTTCGTTTTGCTGCTGATGCATCCGCCTCTGCTCGCGTTGGCCAACGTCCCCGCTGGCCCGCAGGCTGTGCTGGCCACCCTGTTGCCGTCGCTTGACGCCTGGACCGTCTGGTCGGGATGGGCCGCGCTGCTGTTCATGATGCTATTCCTGGCGCCTTCATTTTCCTTCTTCGGAGCACCCCATTATCAGCGTTGGAAGCTGCTGCATCGTTTCTCCGGGGCGGTGTTGATACTGGCATTGTTGCATGCATTGGCCTTGGCCGGGCTGCTCAAACCTGCAGCCGCGGGCTGGGTCTGGGGGGTGCTCGCCGCCGTCACCGCTGCCGCTTTCCTGTGGCGGCTGCTGCTGTCCAGATGGCTGTCCCGACGTCAATACCGCATCTCGCGGGTTAACGCACTGGCGCCACGGGTGGTAGAAATTACCCTGGAGGGACCGCCGCTAGAGTACGACCCGGGCCAATTTGTCTACTTCACGCCGCTTGATCCCAGCCTACCGGTTGGCCGGGGTGAGGAACATCCTTACTCGTTGGTCAGCGCCCCGCATGAACCTGATCTGCGCATCGCCATAAAGGAGCTGGGGGATGCCAGCGCCGCACTCATGCAGGTCAAAGAAGGCACCTTAGCTACTGTAGAGGGCCCCTACGGTCGGTTTGTGCCGCCGCAGCATGAAGGCGCTGCGTTATGGATCGGTGGCGGTATCGGTATCACACCTTTTGTGTCCGTTGCCCGGGCCTTTACAGCTCAATCGGCAAGCGTCGACGTGCACCTCGTCTACTGCGCCAACGATACTAGCAGAGCCTACTATCTGGCCGAGCTCGAGCACATCGCGGCCCGCCAGCCAGGCTTTGTGGTTCATCCGCACTATTTTGCCGAGCAGGGAGCGCTCAGCGCGTCTTTTCTGGAAGGCTGCACTGCCGATTACAGGCAGCGTGTATGCTACGTCTGCGGTCCATCGGGCCTGCTCAACCTGGCTGAGACAATTTTGACCGGTGAGGGCGTGTCGCGCCGTCACATCCATATGGAGGAGTTTAATCTGTTATGAAGCGTTTTATGCTGATTTGCTTTGCGGCTTTCTGGTCCAGTGTAGTGTCGATCTGGGCCTATGCCGTGCTCGCCACGGATGGCGTGGCTGACAGCGTCACCGAACAACGGGTCATTAGCATTAGCCCTGCAGAGCTCGCCCGTCATGCTGGCACTGATGACTGCTGGATGGCCATCGAAGGTGTGGTCTACGACTTCACTACTTACATACCTCGGCATCCAGCCCCGCCGGTGGTGATGACAGATTGGTGCGGCAAAGATGCAACCCAACAATATCGTACCAAAGGCTACGGCCGCCCTCACAGTCCCGCCGCAGACGCGCTTTTGCCGCAGTACCGAGTGGGTGTACTCGAACAGTCCGAATAAGGGTTTACCCGGATAGTAGGAACAACCTTAACCTTGGATCATTCCAATATGAGCAAGGGTCTTGCAGCTGCTTTCCTGGTGCTGTTGTTACTGACACAATGGGCACACGCCTTCGGCGAATCAGCGGTGCCCTGCACCGCCTGTCATGCAGATGTGGTGCAGCGTTTCGCCGATACCCCGCATGGGCGGGCGCTGGTGGATGGCGGCCTGACAGATGCCTCATGCGCCGCATGTCATGGCGAAGGCGTAGCCCATCCCACCGCACCCACCGATCCCGCACACATCCGTGCGTTTCGCGATGACTCGTCGACGGAGGTCAATGCCGTCTGTGCATCCTGCCACCAAGAAACCCATCAGGGCAGCAGTGTGCATAGCCAAGCAGGGCTATCCTGTTTAAGTTGTCATAGCGTGCACAAAGTGCCGCAAAAGGCGCCGTTGCCCTCGGAGTTCCGCGATGTGGATGACGCATCGGCCGCCTGCTACAGCTGTCATCAGGAGATCTTTACCCAGTTCAGCTTCAACGAAGGGCATCGATTGGCCCAAGGTGCGGTATCCTGCTTGTCCTGCCACGATGCTCATGATGTCGGCCAGGGCATGCGCCTTGGCGGATTTCAGCAGGAAATCTGTCGCGATTGCCACGCTGACAAAGCCGGGCCGTTTGTATTTGAGCACGGTGCCAGCCGGGTGGATGGTTGTGAGGCTTGTCATGTGCCGCATGGCAGTCCCAATCGGCACATGCTGACGCATCAGGACAACGGGGCTTTGTGCTACACCTGCCATGCCGCCGTACCGCAGTTTCATGTGGGATTTGCGCCGGCGGGTGCACCGCGTTTCGGCACGGACACTGTGTGCACCAACTGCCACGTGACCATTCACGGGTCGAACCTCGACCGCAATTTTCTTCGCTGATGAGCAAAGGGGGGGCGGGCATGTTGCGGCAACTGTGCACGGTCCTGATGCTTTCCACGCTGGCCGAGACGGCGGTTGCAGCTGACGGCTTCAGCGGTCACATCGAAGTGGGTGCTCGCGAGACAGACGTGCAAGGCGACGAGGCGAAGTACAAGCAGTACGTCAATCTGGATGACGGCGCCCGCGTTTTCGGCCTGCAGGCGCGCTTCAGCCCCGAGGAAAGAACCGGCAACACACCGGATCTGGTAAACTTGGAGGCCTACGGTATTGGCGGCGAGCCTTTCGAGCGGATGGCCGCCGAGGTGCGCAAATACGACAAGTATCGCTTCTCTTATCAGCGCCAGCAGTCCGATTATTTTTATGAAGACATCCTCATACGGCCTAAGGATGCCAGTGTCGAAAGCTCAACCGGCGGCGATTTCCACCAATTCGATTTCGAGCGGACGCGGGAACAAGCGACGCTGGCGTTGGATCTGTCCAAGCGTTCGTCCCTGACCCTCGACTTTCACCGCTATGACAAAGAGGGTGACAGCACTACGGTGGTTGACGTGGAGCGTGAAGAGTTCGAGATGGAGCAGCCTGTCGACGAACGCTTCCGCGAGGCGACAGTCGGGTTCGAGTACGCCTGGGATCGGGTGACGGTGGTGGTCAGCGAAAGCTGGCAGCACCACGAGAACGATATGCGCTGGTTGCTGCCGGGCTTCTCTCTAGGCAGCGAACCCGCCGAACCGACGGAATTGGATTTCTTTCTGCTGCGCCAACCTTATGACAGTGACGCACGGGAACATGCCCTCAATGTGCTGGCGCGGCCGACGGACAAGCTGGAGCTGGCCGTTGCTGTCCGCGACATTGACTTGGAGCTGGACATTAACGTGGACGAATCCTCCCAGGGCCTCGATTTTACAGGTGCCCCGTTTGCGCGGGCGGAAGGCGGTGCCGGCGCCATCGACCGGGACACCGCGCTCGTCGATGTCAGCGCGGGCTACACGCTGACCAAACGCTGGCGCCTGGACGCGAAACTGCGGCGTTACGCTACCGCCCAGGACGGTGATCTCTTTTTTGACGGTGTTAGAACCGCCAGTAGCTGGGAGATCGACAATCTGGGAGTGGATCTCACGGCGACAGTTGAGGCAATTGATGATCTGCGGCTGACCCTCGGCTGGCATATGGAGAAGCGCGAGGTGGATTTTATTGAGACTGCTAGCGGCGCCAGTTTAGCGAGCGACGAAGACACCGATGCCAACGGTTACTACCTGCAGGCCAACTATCAGCCCAATCCGCGGGCGCGGCTTACCCTGAGCGCGGAAGAACGACGCATAGATGACCCGTATACGCTGGCCTCCTCCACGGACTCGCAGAGATACAGGCTGCGTGGCAGTTATCGCTTCGACAACGGCGTCAGCCTGACTGCTATTTTGAGCCGCACGGACTTTGAGAACGACAACTCAGGCTGGGAGTCGACCACGGACCAGGTTGATGTCCGTGTTGCGTATGCGGGCGAACGGCTGCAGGCGAGCGCCGGCGTTGCGCTGGTCGATATCGAGCATGAAATCGACCAGGTGGTGCAGGGTGACATACTCGCGTTCCGCCAGGATCTGTTTCTCATCCGCTACGAAGCGAATTCCAGCTTCTGGGATGCAACGCTCTCCTACGCGCTCGATGACAGATGGCGGCTGCAGGGCAGCTTTCGCGCGTATGACAACGACGGCAGTTTTGACGTCGAAAGGGATGACATTCGAGCAGGGGTCTCTGTCACCTTGCCGCAGGACTACATCCTGGATTTCGGTTATCGCAATATCGACTATGCGGAAGACGATATCGAACACTTCGATGCGGACGTCTGGGAGATGTCGCTGCGCATTAACTGGTAACTCAATGTTCAGCGTCCAGTTTATTCTCTAACTCGACAACGGCCAGCGTTGTCGGCATGACGCGGTCAGGATTAAGGCTCAGGGAATCAATGCCCAACCCGCACCAGATGTTCCGCGACTTCAGGATAGTCCGACGGCACCTGGTCTTAGATGCGAAATCCCAATAGATGCGTGACACACGCAACTCTTTTCTAAAAACCACTTTTAGGGTAGAGCATATGACAAAGGCAGCGCAAGCAAGGCTCCTAGCCTGGCGATTGAAGGTCCTGCATTGGGCCGAAGGCGAACCGCGCAGGTCGCTAGCACATGTCGACACTTCGGGATCTCACGTACAGCTTTCTATCGCTGGAAAAAGCGCTTTGATGAGCTGGGAGAAGCAGGTATAGCAGACCGGCCTCGAACCCCTCACCGATCCGCCTGGGGCGACACCTCCAGAGGTCGTGAGCAAGACCTTGTAGCTGCTGCGTAGTTTTGCGACTGTGAACAAACTTGTTAGTCCGGTTTGATGTCGATTCTCGCTTCAATCGTGGCTCTCAGTTGCTGTTGTCGCTTTCGATCGATAGGGAAATTCCACATGATGACCGCCATTGCCAGAAAGACTAGGGTCGGTGTGGCTGCAACGACGATTCTCACACCATCAAGTGTGGCCGCATCGTTCACACCTGCTGGATCAAATCCGACCCAGTCGAGAACGGGGTATATCATGCCAACCGCCAACGCTGCACCGGCCTTGTTGGTTAAAGTCAACATAGAGTAGTAGAGGGCGCTCCTTTCCGCACCCACTTCAACCCGGTCCAGATCGATCACATCCGCCATGATGGACCTCATCAGCAGGTCTTTCGCACCGAACGTCACTCCCACCATCAGATAGGCGAAGGCGGCGATCCAAAAGGATCCCGCCGGGAGTACGAAAAAGCTAGCAGTGGCCAGAGAGGATTGAAAAGCGCAGAAGCAGAGCGTTCTGTGTTTTCCGAATCGGCTGGAAAGCTTCACGAACAATGGAACGCACACCAGGCCAGCTAGAAAGATCACCACAAGAAAGATGCTCGCTGACTCCGGCAACAACAATACGTGGCCGACAAAGAAAAAATGTACAGAACCGTTGATGCCACCCTGTGCACCGACAAGCAGATCAGCCAGTAGGAGACGTCGCAGCACTCGATTGGCTACCAGGGACCTCCATGCTTCCCGCCAGTTCAGTCTCGGAGTAGGCACAATTCGGGGTTCAGGCGCGACGATCAACGCTACGGCGGTAAAAAGAGGCAGTGAAGCCAGGAGCGTCCAGCCCATTATGGACGTGCGGAGTTCCATCCCTGTGTTGTCCAGAACGACATCTGCGACGGCAGGTATCAGCAGAATAGTTACGACGCCGATCAGCCCGAAAACCTGCAGGCTACCCATGATTCGAGACCGTTGGTCGTAGTCGCCGGACAGCTCGCTCGCCCAGGCAGTATGTGCGAGGCTGACAAGCGTCCAACCTGCGTAAAGAGTCAGCAGCGCAGTGAGAAGCTTTGCTTCGGTGATGGGTGGCGAAGGCATAAACAGTAGAAACACACCCAGGCAAAGTACAGGTAGCCCGGCTGCTATGGCGGGTTTGCGCCTTCCCCAGCGGGTTTGCACTTTGTCGCCCAGTACGCCGAAGACAGGATCGGTGAACACATCGAAGAATCGTGCTGTCATGAAGACTGCGCCGACAACGCTCAAGCCCATCCCCAGCTCTGCGTATAAAGGCGGCAGTATCGCGACGATCGGCAACCCGAGTGCCGCCAAACCAAATGCGGGGGAAGAAAACGCAGCGAGCACACCGGTTGTGTAACGCGCCTTCGGCCCCGTCGTTTCCTCCACTTTGTCCTCTCCTTCTCGACCCTTCCCACGACTTGCGCTGGTGGCGCGGTGTTTTGCTATACAATTGTAGACGAATAATGATTATTCTTGTACCTTGACCGCATATTTGACATCGAAGCGACAAACTCAACCATGAAGAGGATTGAGACACAGGTCGTCATCGCAGGTGCCGGACCATCAGGATTAAGTGCCGCAATCGAGCTGGCCCGCTGGGGAGTGAAGTCAGTGATTGTTGAGCGCCGCACCCGAGAGCAACCTGTCTATCCAACAGCCAACCATCTCACGCCTCGAACTATGGAGATATTCCGTCAGTGGGGCATTGCAGATGACGTGAGGCATTCTGGATTTCCTCGACCCTACCCAGAGGACATATTTTTTATAGCGGGTCCGCACTTCGAGCCCGTCGCCAGGATGTCCTTTGTGGCGGACGAGACAGCTGAAGCGGCTCGCACTCCGGAGTCCACCCTCTGGTGTCCGCGCCCGTTTCTGGATCCTGTGTTGCTGGCCAAAGCCGGTTCCTGCCCGGAGATAACTCTGCTGCACGGGGCGGAGATTGAGACACGAACCGTGAAGGAATCTTCGGTATCGATTGGCGGGAACACCAAGTCTGGCGATGCGTTCGCGGTAGATGGTGATTACCTGCTAGTGGCCGAAGGTGCGTCTAGTGAAACCCGTGACCAACTCGGCATCGAGCTGATCGGAACTGAGTTGCCGGAACCGGTCGAGTCCCTCCTCTTCCGGTGCCCCAATCTGTCTGAACGTTTACCTGGCAGGGGTGTGCAGTATTGGTTCCTGCCGCCACACCCGGCAACCATCGTGACCATTGACGGTGCGGAGATCTGGCGGGCACACGTGCCCGCCCGGGCTCTTGGCGAGCGAACCATCGACGATTACCTGACTGATTTTGTCGGGCCCATCGAACCAATAGCCCGTTTTCCATGGAGGGCGAGAATGGGGTTGGCCACAAGCTACCGAAGTGGTGATGCACTGCTCATCGGTGACGCGGCTCACGTTGTGACACCCTTCGGTGGGATGGGCATGAACCTCGGAATCGAGGATGCGTGCAACATCGGGTGGAAGCTGGGTGCAGTCTATCAAGGCTGGGCCAATGAGGGCTTGCTGGAGTCTTACGAGTCGGAACGGATGGTGTGTGCTGAAGAGGTTTTGCGTTACCAGGGAATGACCGTTAGCGATTCCGGTTTTGAGATAACTGGACAGCGTTTGTCGTTGCCATCGCTGCCCATGGACATGTTGGATGAGACGCAGATCGGCGTGGAAGCTAGAAAAGCAGCCGGAAAAATTCTTTTGGAGGATCGGGCGCTTGAATTCAACAAACCAGGGCTTGAGCTTGGATTTGACTACGGGCATAGCCCGGTCATCTGTAGCGAAACCAGCACACCCCGTTTGCGAGGCCCTGAGGACTGGGTGAAAACACCAACGACGTCGGAACCAGGTCAGCGCGCAACCCATATAGTCGACGACCAGGGTGTTCTGTTCGATGCCTACGGTCCGCACTTCACTATCACGACCAACAATTATGATCCGGCAGCGCTGATCTCCACCGCTAAAGAGCGATCAATACCGATAGTACACCGCCCTCTGGGTGCGCCTGACCTGCCAGCTTGGCGGATCATGCGCCCGGATGGAGTCATTGCCGCGTGCGGAGACTCTGCGCTAGAGCCAGAGGTGTTACACGGAATCTGGGACCGGTTAACGGGACAAAACAATGAGTGATGAGCGGATAAAGCGCAAACCAATGGCCCAGGACGAAATCCATGCGGCGTTGTTGCAGGCGGCGAGCAAGGTGTTTCTGCGCGATGGCTACCGTGCAACCCGGATGCAGGACATTGCTGCGGAGGCCGGATTGTCGACGGGTGCAATCTACAATCGTTTTCGAGGTAAAGCCGAGATCTTTGCGGCACTTCTAGAAGCCCGACCACAGACGTCTATCGACCGGGCGTTGGACGAGGCAGAGCAGGCAAACACGCTTCCGAAAACTCTAAGAGAACTCAACCAAATCGTGGCGGATGGGTGGCCGCGCAAGAGCGATGCGATGATGGTGGAGGCTTTGATTGGTGCGCGCGGCGATACGGAAGCTAAGCATCTCGGACTGGATCGACTGCGCAGCACTGCTGCGCTGCATCGAAAGGTGTTGCTGCGGTCCCAAGCCGCCGGTCTTTTGGCCTCTGATCTGGAGCTGGAAGCAGTCGCGGACCTGATTGCCTTGGTCCGAATGGGAAGTGCAGTGCTTGAGTTGGTGGGAGACAACGGTGGTATCGACGTGGAGAGCGTCTATGACCTACTCCTGAAGAAAACATCGAGTCTGCGCATTGTCAACTCGGAGGCGGGTTAAGTGCGCACCTGCTTGATAGAAGGAGAACATTGATGATTAAAGAAAGAGCCAGTAACGAACACTACCAGGTGAGCCCAGCCGACATCGACGCCTATCAGCGTGATGGAGTTGTTTGCCTGCGAGGTGTTATAGGGCAGAACGATGTGCAGGCAATGCACGATGCGGTACTGGCCTTCATGGAACGCTCAGAAGGAGCGATCAAAGACATGGATCGACGCGCTGAGGGTGGTGGCCGGTTCTTCACGTCGCTGTATATGGGTAAGACGGACGAACACTTCCGCGCTTTTGCAGAGAAATCTGCATTAGGAGCCGTGGCTGGACAGCTGATGCGGGCTGATCGTGTTCGGTTTTTTTACGACCAGCTCTTTGTGAAGACGCCTGGTAAGTCGGAGACCACGAAGTGGCATCATGATCTTACCTTCTGGCCCTTCGAAGGTGGTGACATCATCTCCATGTGGGTTGCGCTGACACCGTCTGACGCGGAATCCAGCGGACTGCAGTACGTGGCCGGCTCCCACACCAACGGCAAACGATACCGCCCCGAGACGCCGGATTTGGACGAGAGTTTCGGTGACGCGTCCCTTGAGAGGTGTCCGGACTACAACGATCCGGCAATTCGATCGAGCGTCAGGATGCTGTCCTGGGACATGGCTCCAGGTGATGTAGTTTGTCACCATCCATTGGTAGTCCACGGCGCGAGCGAAAACTTCGGCGACCAGACGCGCATCGGCCTGTCAATCCGGTACTTCGGTAATGACGTGCAGTGGATGCCTCGTAGTGATCTGTTTCTGTTGCCAATTCCAATCCCTCCCGCTGTTGAACCGGGTGAGTATCCGGAGGATGACCGATCATTTCCGGTGGTGTACGACTCTCAGAATTGCTAGCAAAACTCTGAGGAAGCTACTTTTTGCGGACAGACAACCATGACGCTACCCAGGAGGATAATTTGAAACTGCTCATAATCGGCGCCACCGGCAACTCTGGTCGCCGCATAGCCGATATGGCTTTAGCCGATGGGCACCAAGTGAGCGTGCTGGTTCGTAGCCGCGACAAGTTAGTCGAGCAACACAGTGGAGAACTCCCCGATGGCTTGATCGTCATCGAAGGTAATGCCACGAACCGCGACGACCTCATTGCGGCGATGACCGATCAAGAGGCAGTCATTAATGCCGCTGGAAGTGTCTTCGATGGGGAGTCATTCCTCACACTTATAGAAACCGTAGTCGATGCTGCAGAATCGGCGCTCGGCAACGGTGGTCGGCTCTGGGTATTCGGTGGCGCTGCAGTGCTCGATGCACCCGGTGGTGGCTTGACCGTAGACCTGCCGAACATGCCGCCGGTTTTTGCGGCCCACAAAACGAACTACGAACGGCTCCAACGAACCGCGCTCGACTGGTCCATGATCTGCCCGGGCCCGATGAATCCCGCAAATGCGGACGCACCTAGAAAAGCGCTGCGGGTTTCCGTCAACGCCTGGCCTGTGGATGTGTCCGAGTCGCTTGAGGCGGATCAAGGCTCGGAGGTTAGAGACGCGGAAAGCGTTGCCGCGGCCTTCCAAGCCCGAATGCCGGAGATGGTAGTGACCTATGAAGACATGGCTCGCGTGGTGCTCGACAACTTAGCCGCCGGAGGTCCGTTCAGCCGAGCCCGGGTAGGCTTGGCCTTACCGCTAGGCGAAACGGACGAGAAGGACTTCTCCGCCTAGGACCGCATGGGGACAGCGAGGTGAAAAGACGCACAATTCTCACTGCGGGCAGTCTAGCAGTGGCCACAGGCGCCGGTACCTTTGGCTGGAATACCTTTGCCAACAGGCAACTCAGTGCTGGTTGGGCTGGTTGGGCTGGTTGGAAGGATCCCTGGTGGGCGGGTCCGGTCCACATGATTCTCCCCTCAGCCACGCACGACCGGCTTCGCTTGAAGGTGATCTTCAGCCATCCAATGGGTGACGCACCTCAACTCAAGATCGGACACACCAGCGTGCCCGGAGTCTTCACCGATAGCGATCAAAGCCACGTCATATTCGATTCTCTCGCTCACGGCCTATTGAAGGCAGGCACCGAATACGAGCTTAGGATCATGGATGCCAATGGTGTCGGTCTGACGGATTCGTGGCCACTGCGTACATTTCCAGCTCCGGATCAATCTACAACATCCGTGCGCCTATTGGCGTTTACGTGTATGGGTGGTGCTGACGTTTTGAGAGACATCCGCGACGATTCTCCTCTGTTTGTCCACTCAACTGCCCGAAGCCACCTGCTACGCCGCGCGCTGGCATTCAATCCAGATGCGGTGGTGGCAATTGGCGATCACGTTTATTGGGACCTTCGTAGCCGAACCAGCGCCCTAATGGGGCGGTCTCCGCTAGCACAACAACAAGTCGGCCTGTTGGACCGCGATCAGACGTTGCTGGGAGGAACGAACGAAGCGCGCTTGAAAAAGCTGGCGGAAAGTCAGATACCCGCCGTGTATGGCAACCTGCTTCGATCAACACCCGCTTACTTCGTTCAAGATGACCACGACTACTTTGAGAACGACTACGCTTCCGAATCGTTGAAGACTTTCCCGGTCGATAGGTTCATGCGCGAAGCCGCCGCCGCGACGCAACGGCTCTACTATCCAGAGTTCCTCGATGCGCCTGAGGTGCCAGGCTTTTTGAAGTCCGAGAGGGTGGGTCGTCACTTTGGACGAATGCGGTTTGGGAATCTGCTCGAGGTCGCCTTTGCGGACTGTCGTCGTTTCCTCAGCCTCGGCCCGAATGGCCGCTTCCTTCCGGAAGCCGCGGAGTCCTGGTTGTTAAACCGGCAGCACAAATCCGACGCAGCACAAGTCCTGAACGTTCCTTCCGCACCCATGCAATGGACTGTTGGTAAGTGGGCAGAGTGGTACCCAGACACAAGCTCGCTGGATCGGCCGGGCCAACTGACTGTTAAGACTGCAAAGCCGTACTGGTCGGCCGGTTGGAAGGCGCAGCACGATCGCTGGCTGTCCGCTATTGCTGAAAGACGACGTGGTCTTCCCATGGTGCTCAGCGGGGACATCCACGCAACTGCGCTAGGACAGATCACAGAGGTGGCCGATAGATCTCTCGGCAGTCGGACAGTCGTAACCGTGCTTGCCGGCACACCCGGTGCCGCTGGAATAGGTTGGCCGTCCTCAGGGGGGCGAGGTCAGCGAGCCGAGACGTCAAGAACGCTAGGTGGTGAGAACTTCTACGAGCCGGTAGAAGAGAACGGATTCAGCTTGATAGACGTATCCAGGGACGCGGTGACCGTTTCACAATTCCGTTGGCTGCCTGAGATGGGCGCCGCAGCAATCGATCGTCTGACGCCGTTCAACGAGCACACATTTCAATGCGCGACTTGAGCTGGGTGCATGCACAAACGACCTCGCCATCCCGACTCGCCGCAATCGGCAACCGGTACACTACGGGATCACTCTCGATGGCGAGTACCCGCAAACAGGTCCGGGGCATCGCCCGGGCCATCGCCCGAGAGATCTGACCATGACTAATGCCATCGACCTCGCCTGTGTTCGCTTCGCCGTACCCGACCTGGCAAAGCAGCGACAGTTTCTTACGGACTTCGGGCTGCTGGTGGAACAGCACAACCAACACCTCTACGCCCGCGGCACGGATACCGCTGGCTGGTGTTACCTGGCTGAAGAAGGTGATCCGGCATTTCTCGGACTGGACTTTCACGCGCCGGATCGCGGCGCTCTGGAACGCGTCGCAGCCATTGACGGCCTCGACATCGTCGAGAGCATTGAGCCCGGCGGCGGCTGGCACCTGGAGATGACGGACCCGGACGGGCGCGCCGTTCGGCTGCAGTGGGGACTTGCGCCCCTTGAGCCCTTGCCGGAACCGAGTCGCTCCCCCTTTAATATGGGCGGTGTGCGTGGTCGCCTGGGCACCCGGGTGGAATTGACACAACAGCCGCAGCTGGTGAAACGCCTCGGGCACTGCGTTTTGAACGTTGCGGACTTCCGGGTCAGCGAAAACTGGTACAAATCGCGCTTGGGTCTGATCACCAGCGATGAAGTTTTTGTTGGCAGCGAAGACAATGCCTTGGGTGCGTTTTTGCGCTGTGATCGCGGCGCTAAGTACGTGGATCATCACACACTGTTTCTGGTCGGCACCGGCACACCGGAATTCAACCACGCAGCCTTCGAGGTTGCCGACTGGGACACGCTGATGATCGGCCACGACCGCCTGCAGCAACAAGGCTACGAACACCGCTGGGGCGTGGGCAAACATCTGCTGGGCAGTCAGGTGTTCGATTACTGGAAGGACCCTGCTGGGTTTACCCTGGAACATTTTACCGATGGCGACTTGGTGAATGCCCAGTTCGGCTCGCACAAGGCACCGCTGGAACAATTGCTGGGTGTGCACTGGGGCCCGCAAGGCCAACCATAAGGGTGCAGGCACAACAGTACCCGCATGCGTTGCTTAACTAACGAACGGAGGATGACCCGTGAAGCTCGCAACCTATCTCGAACAGCCCGGCCAAGGACAACCAACAATCGGCGTGGTCCGCGACGATGGCATCGTCCCTATCAATGGGGACACGCAGTTACCGGCAAACCTGGCCGCACTGCTCCATGCTGGGGGGCCGGCGCTTGCCCAGGCGACGCAGATTGGTGCAGCAGCTATAAATGCCATACCCCTAGACGCTGTGACGTTATTACCGCCAATCCCTCGACCCGGAAAGATGCTCGCCATCGGGCTCAACTACGCTGATCACGTCGAAGAAAGCGGCATGCAGCGGCCAGAGCACCAGCTCTGGTTTAACAAGCAGCACAACTGTGTGAATGGTCCCTATGCCGATATTGTGCTCCCAAAAGTATCCACCTATCTCGACTACGAAGCCGAGCTGTGTGTGATCATTGGCAGACGCTGCAAACACGTGCCCCGGGAGCGAGCCCATGAAGTGATTGGCGGTTACTGTGTAGGCAACGACGTCAGTGTTCGGGACTGGCAACTACGCGTCCAGACCATGCAGATCGGCAAGTCCTTCGACACCCACGGACCTATCGGGCCCTGGCTGGTGACTCCGGACGAACTGGGTGATCCACATCAGCTCGACATTCGCAGCTACGTTAACGGCGAGCTACGGCAGTCCTCGAACACCAGACACCTTATTTTTGACTGTTATGATGCCATCGCGCATCTGAGTCAGGCGTTTACTTTAGATCCCGGAGATGTGCTGTTCATGGGTACACCGTCCGGAGTCGGCGGCGCCATGAAGCCGCCGCAGTTTCTGAAAGCTGGAGACGTCGTGCGTGTTGAAATCGATAGCCTCGGACACATTGAAAACACTGTAGTGCCCGAGCAGGCGCATTGCGTGATCAACTGATGCTGCGCATACGCCTGCTGCACCGCCAGCTGGCAGTGCCGATTACGACCGTGAGGTTACAATTTAGCGCGTGGTACTGGTGGTTGATGTAGGGGAAATACAGATCTCAAGCCAGATGCGTCGTACACCATAGGTTTTTCCACTGTCAGCTATGGGGTTGTGACGCTTCTATGCCCCGATGATTCGATCTGAGCTAGGTGGGACAGAACAACTAGGATGCCAACCTGAGCATCCAAACTGGTAGGATTCTGACAACTTCAAACCCTACCTATATCCTACGAGTCGACCAGGAATAGGAATCAAACGGGCACCCATCGGTGCCTAACCCACTGATTTAAATAGATATTTTTGGTCGGGACGGCAGGATTTAACGGGCAGTCCCGCTGCTGCGACCACTTGACCCCCAGCGTCCAGACCCGATTGGCGGACCCACGTAAACTGCGGGTTACAGCGCGGGCCCCAGCACTTCCAGTTAGTTGCGGATTCCAAACCCACAGAATATGCACGGCTGGAAGCCACCCTCTGCCTACCCATATCCGACCAGTTTGGATTGAGAAAATCCGACGACCTCAGCTACTTTGGGTTGCAATCGCTTTACCGAGGCTTGTTTCATATTCCGATTTCGCTGTGACTTGGAATTCACCTTGCACACGATTAGTCACTTAAGCTCGCAGATCCCCGATGTCATCGTTGTATACTTGTTACAATCCCCGATGCACTTTTGGCTTATACTCAAAGCTTTGTTCGTAGAATACTGATGGCTTCATCATAGCTGAGAAATCTTGAGAAGATTTCGGATCCATCCTGCAAAGGATCGGTAATCACGAAAGCCCGTTCGATACCCTCAATTGTTGTCGTGACTTCTACCCCATCAGCAGCACGATATGAGGTGCAATCTTGCTTACAGAGCGAACTCGCTTTCTCCTTTGCTTGTTCCTCTGAGTCTGCTTCGATTAGCAAAATCTGCTCTTCAAAAGTAGCACGTTGCCCGTCCGATCTCTGATTTCGTAAAAACACTGAAACCGAGTAAAACATTTCGACCTACTTCCTAAAACGACCGTCTTTGAGTAGTTTGTCAGCTTTCCGAGCCAGTCGATCACCAGATCGTGCCGCCTTCCTTATCTCTGCAAGCGACTTGTTCAGGAATTGGCCTGGAAACTCCCCACGAACCGATCCCTCGCAATTCTGCGCGATAAAGTCGTCTGCACTACTGTTTAGTTCATCAAGTGCTCGTTTGATCGCGTCTTTTTGCGCTCTGGGTGCAGCTTGCAGAAGATTCTTTAGTGCCCTTGTGTCTCCGCTTGCCGCTGTGCTTGCTACCGCCTTTGTAAAGGAATCCGACGCCAACCCCAACAAGTCAGTAAACAGAACGGGGTTGGACTCAACGTATGCGTAAGTGTTGAGTCCGCCCGCTAACCCAATCGGATCGCTTTGGGTGTATCTCCCTATGCTCGGGTCATAAGTCCTGAAGTAGTTGTAATCTCCCTTATGTTCCACAGAGATTTTTTATCTCATCGTATTCGATTTCCGTAGACAGGGGGACGCCCAAACCAATTCTTGTAGCTTCTAAGCCCGAATCGTGAAAATAGAGCAGCAGATCGGTTCTATTTGAGAAGCTTGAAGATTGAACAAGATAGACATCTCTGCCGTCCTCTTGTTTCAGGTGCTCCGGCGTAATAGGACTTTTCGCGGAGACTTCTCCCAGTGTCATCCCGCACTGCAATTGCAATCTCAATTCTTCGACCCACGGTGCAGCCCTGGAGTGTGAACAACCCGATACATAGAGAAGCGTGAGTAACAACAAGAACATCGACGCTCTCACCTTCTCGCATGCCCCACAGAGTAGGGTTGACTACCTGGTGGATACTGCGGCCCTTCCTGTTGCGCGGGCGGATTAGCCCGCCACCCTGGTGCCCATCCTCGAGCCTTTTTTAATCCGCATTTGGCAGCTACGTAGGCAGCAAAGGTATTGCTGTTTGGTCCTCGGAAGAATCGATAAACAGAACCGTTTGGATACTCCCGAACTGCTTCTTCAACGCAATCGTCAACGCCGCAGGATTCGTTCCATTCACCCTCCGCCCCGCCAGTATCGAATCCGTCGTCTTGGACTATCCAGCCAGCTTGACTGCGATGGTCTCTTGCATCTCCGTGCAATACCCAAGAAGTACGATCGTCACCGTTATCGGGTTCCACTTCCACATAACAGTGCTTTGCAAATCCAACGACATTTACACAACGTACCCGTACCCTTAAACCATATGGATCAAAAAAGTTAACCGGGTTGTCGTAAACATAGGTATAGCGGTTCAACCCACCCGATAACCCAATCGGATCAGACTGGGTGTATCTTCCAATGGATGGGTCGTAGGATCTGAAGTAGTTGTAATGATGCCCGCTTTCCATATCTGCATACTGCCCAGGGAATCGCAGATTGACTGTGACATTGTTCATGTCTCCATCCGGATCTTCATTCGGCGCTGCTGAACCAAACGGATCGCTGTCCCATCGCCATACAATCGTCGCGTTAGTATCCGTACCCACTCTCGGCGTGCCGAGATGATCCGCATGTAAGTAAATTAATCGACTGGCATCTACTTGCGCAAGGGGGACACCATCCATGTAGATGTACTCTCTGATCAATGTCCCGTTGGCATACTCACCAATAAGCTGTCCACTCAGATCGTAGACGTAGTCCGTATCACTGCTACCAGCAACTTTCCGCACCCGCTGCCCCAGCGCGTTGTAGGTATAGGTGCCGACCGTCACTGAGCCAGCTGGAGCCCCATAGAGGCGTTTAAAGTGCTTACTCCGTGGGGGACACCGCGCAACCCCCAACAAAACCTCTAAGCGGCGCTAGCTCGCGCATATCGCCTCCACAGCCACACAGATTGTAAAACCCGCCATGACAAAGTGGGGGTTCGATGGCAAGCTGATCGATATGGTCAGCAACGAATCCAGCATCTTGCTGAATGACTACGACGTGTGTGTGCCCTTACTTGTTACATCGAGCCTTCAACAGATCCATGAAGACGTAGATGGTCGCGGGTAAACGCAAGCGTTTGGCACAATGTCATGGGGATACCAAATTCGTATCAGCGCACTTCAAGCAATCCGTGGAATAACCAGCGGGAGTAGATTGCCATCTTTGTCAACCAATTCAATACGCTTTAGCAGAGAACGAACAAACTCGGCAGCCAACTCCTGCGCTTGTTCCTCAGTAGCACCAAATATTTGCTTCTCGTTCTCCAGTAAGGCTGGCGCTCGAACCGTGCAGGAGAACTCCTCGTACCCCTTCGTTTTAACAGGCATTTCAACTATTAGTGAAAATGGCGTCAAATCTTCTTTATCACGAACAAAGCCTGCTATTTCAACCCAAACTTCCATAGCTAATTGTTGTAAGTATCCAAATCAGGAATCGGGTCATCGTTCAGGCATGCGGCATATCTAGCAGCGGCTGTTGCATAACATCGTTCCGCGGCTTGGCTTCCTCGAGTTCTTGCTATGGCCCTACACACCGGGATGTCGACTTCGTAGTATTGATGATCGCACCGAGCTTCTTTTTCGGCTTGATCCTCCCCACCGATACTACAAGCAATCGCGCCACCAACAGTACCTGTTAAATTACCAAGCGCATCCCCTACCGCCGCGCCCGCTAGGCCACCGCCTACAACCCCGCCAGCCGTGCAAACCAATGCACCAGGTCCTGATGGCGAACACAATCCACCAGCTAAGACGCCTCCCGCAACGGCTCCCGCAGCCGCCCCCGCGGACGCTCCGGATTGCCGAGCACGATCCCTATATGGCTCGACACAACTAACCAGCGATCCACCCAAAATACATAGACCATAAGGATCGACAAAGCGAAGCGGGTTCCCCCCAACGTAGGCGTAGGTATTAAGTCCGCCCTCCAATCCAATCGGATCACTCTGTGTATATCTGCCTATGCTCGGATCGTACGTTCTGAAGTAGTTGTAGTAATGCCCACTTTCCATATCCACATACTGCCCAGGGAACCGTAGGTTAACTGTGACATTGTTCATGTCTCCATCTGGGTCTTCGTCTGGTGCAGCTTCTCCAAACGGATCACTGTCCCACCGCCATACAATCGTTGCGTTAGTATCGGTACCCACTCTCGGCGTGCCGAGATGATCCGCATGTAAGTAAATTAATTGACTGGCATCTACTTGCGCAAGGGGCACACCATCCAGGTAGATGTATTCTCTGATCAGTGTCCCATTGGCATACTCACCAATAAGCTGTCCACTCAGATCGTATACGTAGTCCGTATCACTGCTACCAGCAACTTTCCGCACCCGCTGTCCCAGGCCGTTATAGGTATAGGTGCCGGCTGTCACTGAATTATCCACAACACTGGTCAAGCGATTGTGATGATTGTAAGTAAACGTCCTGACGCCAGACTGGTCACTGATGATATTGCCTGCGCCATCGTGGCCGACTACAGCACCGGCTTGATTGATCAGTCGATTGTCTGTCGTACCGTACGAGTGCGTTTGCGTCACACCAGATTGAGTCTCACTCGTACGATTACCCACCGCATCGTAAGTGTAAGTGACGATGGCACTGCCCGGCAGCGTGTAGGTA
>JANQKS010000058.1 GCA_028281005.1 Pseudomonadales bacterium | reverse complement strand
TGCCTCGACTCATCGTTACTCCGCACCTTCACAATCGATGGTACATTAGACAGCTACAGCATCTAATAATTCAACTAACTTCTAACTCAGGACACTAGTTTAGCAGGGCACAGGCGCTGCTCGCACAGACGGAGAGGAAATGACACACGCGCTAGACGGCTTACGCGTCCTAGATTTAACCCGCGGTCCCGCCGGGGGTATGGCTACGATGATCCTGGCGGACTTTGGTGCGCAAGTACTGGTGGTCACCCCACCGACCACGCAGGCGGATGGCTTAACGGATTTACCCGCGCAGCCGATGTGGCAACGCGGTAAACAAACACTCGCGTTAGATCTCACAAACGACACAGACCATATAAAACTACAGCAGTTAGCGGCAGCCGCCGATGTTTTCATCACCAACTGGCGCGGTAGCGCGCTGCAGCGCAAAAAACTCGACTTCGACAACATGCATGCTGCCCACCCGCACCTGGTGTATTGCCATCTGAGCGGTTTCGGCAACCGCGGGCCCATGGCCAATGTGCCCGCATACGAACACGTGGTGGCCGCCTACAGCGGGCGCATGCAGCTGTTTGCCGGTGTCGCTGACCGGCCGGGGCCGGTATTTTCTGCAGTCCAGGTCGGCGTGCATGCCAGCGCCCAGTCTGCCGTTGCCGGTATTTTGGCGGCCATTCTCGAGCGCGGCACTAGTGGTGTTGGCCGGTTGGTGGAAACCAGTCTGTTGCAGGGCATGATGCCTTATGAGATGGGCGCCATGTTGGGGCATCAGCTACAGGAACACTTTGCAGATCTCAAAGCCGCGTTTGGACCGCCTAGCCCAGAGCCGCCGTTGCCGACGCTCTACTATCACCCGGCGCAGGCCGGTGACGGGCGCTGGATGCAGTTCGGTAACTTGTTACCGCATCTGTTTGATAACTTTCTCATCAACACCGACCTTATCGACATCGTTGCGGACAAAGACTTCGACAACAAGCAACTGCTGCTGCGTGACCGGGACAAACACGAAGCCTTCCGTGAACGGATGCTGCAGCGGATTCAAGAGCGTAGCGCCGCAGAGTGGATGGCTAAGTTGATCAGCGATGGCGGCGTGGTCGGCGGGATTTACCAAAGTACGCAAGAAGCACTGGACGACCCCGACATTATCGCCAATGGCCACGTTATCGAACGTGATGGCGGGGTGCAGCTGGGGCCTCTGGCCCGCATGTCCGCCACACCCGCACAACCTGGACACACCCCAACAGAGCACCTAGCTGAGACGTGGCTAGAAACACCGCGACCCGCACCCAGCCAGGCTAACTCTGCTGGTGAACAACATTTACCGCTGGCCGGGGTTAAGGTGGTGGAGTTGGCCACCATCATCGCCGCGCCCATCGGCGCCTCTTTTTTGGCGGACATGGGTGCGGATGTCATTAAGGTTGAGCAGATTGGCGGCGACCCCTTTCGCAGTATGCTGGCGGGCCTGGGTTCGGCACGGGTCAACGTCGGCAAGCGCAGCATCAGCGTTAATCTCAAAAGTGACGAAGGCCGTCAGCTGGTGCTGGATTTGTGCCGGGACGCCGACGCGCTCATCCACAACTACCGGCCGGGAGTGCCGGAACGTTTAGGCATTGGCTACGAACAAATCAGCGCCATCAACCACGACATCGTTTACCTACAAAGCAACGGCTACGGACCAGATGGCCCCAGCGCTCTGCGACCCAGCACCCACCCCATACCCGGCGCGGCGATGGGCGGCGTGATGTATCAAATGGGGGGTCAATTGCCAAATGAGCTGCAGGATTTTGACGGCCTCAAACTATGGACCAGCCGCCTTATGCGCGCCAACGAGTTGAATCCAGACCCCAATACCGGCCTGGTGGTGGCCAGCGCGGTGATGTTGGGGTTAGTGGCGCGACAACGCACCGGCAAGGGTCAGCAAATATTTGTCGACATGTTCGGCGCCAACGCCTACGCCAACAGCGACGATTTCCTGCGTTACCCCGGCAAAGCAGAACGCGCGCTGCCCGACGCGGGTCTCCATGGGTTGTCCCCCAGCTACCGCTTGTATCCTTGCGCCGCTGAACAATGGGTGTTTTTAGCCCTGCTGAACGACCGCGAACGCGGCGCGTTTATCGAGGCATTAACCGGCGCGGGCCATGCCGCCCCTTCTCTTGCGGCGCTGCAAGCCAACGATAGCGAACTTGAATCTGCCTTAACCAACCTGTTTGCCCGTGAACTTGGAAGCTACTGGCAAAACTTGCTGGTGACCGCCGGAGTTGCCTGTGTGCGTGCCGACAGTGCACCGCCGAGTACTTTCTGGCTGGAAGACGAACAAGCCCAGGCCATGCAACTCAGCGCGGCAGCTGAACATCCACAATGGGGGTCTTACCGACGCCATGGCGCCATGGTCATGTTTGACGGCAAACGGCAGATGTTGAAACCGTCCCCACGGGGCGGACAGCACAACGGCGAGCTTCTCCGCGAGCTAGGTTATGACGACAGCAAGCTGCAAGACTATCTCGAACGAGGGGTGCTTTGGCAGGAGGCGTGAGCGGAGCAACTCAGCAGCGGACACCTCACCCGGCTGACGATTGCGCCGCCTCGTACGACAGTGCCGCTTGAGCGGACAAAAAAGGGCCGTCTACACACAAGCGCCGTCCATCCGGCGCCGCACAAGCCCCGCAGATACCCACGCCGCATTTGGTGAGATAGTCGATGGCGCTGTAGATCTGCTGCGGCTGACAGTATTTGCGCTGCACCGCTTCGGCGGCATGCACCATGGGTTCCGGACCGCAGTTGTAGAACAGCAATGCCCCCAACTCCGCCGCACTGAGGCCGGCCAAATACTGATCGAGCAGCTCCGTTACCACGCCGTGATAACCTTCACTGCCGTCATCCGTGGCGATGTGCAGGCGCGCCGCTGACGCACACTCTTGTTTGAAATACAAACGTTCAGCAGTGCGGGCACCTAAAAAAACATCTGCGTTGCCAAAATCCCGCACCAGTTGATACACCGCCGCAAGCCCTGTGCCGCCCGCCACCGCCACAATCTTAGAGCCCGCGGGTGGCCGCGCCGGTATGCCATGTGGTCCGCGGACATAAGCTTCGGTCCCTACCGGTAGCGACATCAGCTGATGGGTAAATTCCCCCACATCAATGACCACCAAGGAAAACGGGTCGTCGGTCAGTGCCGAAAAAGGTTTTTCGCCCACCCCAGGCACCCACAGAAAGACAAACTCGCCGGGTTCGACATCGATGGCGCGGTCGAAGGTGAGAATGGCGATGTCATCCACCACTTTGTTGTTACTCACCAAGGTCACCGCGTCAAAGCTCATATCTTCGTCATAGTAGACCAGACCTTCGGCGGCGTTGTTGTGTTGGGCAATGTCCCATTCCAACACGTCGAAGTAGGACACCATCTCTGCCGAAGTCATCCCCACCAGGGCTGAACCCACACCAAATACGGAGGCACCTGCGGCGGCGTAAGCGCGCACGTCGTCCGCGCTGCTGATACCGCCGCAGCCAATTATCGGCACATCGGTACAGGCCGCAATTTCCCGTACACATTTCAACCCGATAGGTAATACCCCTTTGCCCGACATGCCGCCGAGCTCGTTGCTGAGCACGGGCTTTCCATGCGCACTGTGATACCCGGGCCCTACCGTATTGATGGCGCACAGGGCATCCGCGCCGCCGGCCACCGCGGCTTTGGCAATGGCGCCGATGTCTTCGGCGTTGGGCGTGAGTTTTGGTACAACGGGCACATCTACCGCCGCTTTCACCGCGGCAGTGATCTCTTGCACCAACTGCGGATCCTGCCCCATCGCCATGCCATACCCCTTAGCGTGGGGACAGGACAGATTCAGCTCGATGCCATCAGCATGAGGCGCCAGCATCTGCGCCACGGTAACAAACTCCTCAACGCTGCCGCCAAAAATCGAGACCAGCAGAAAACGGTCAGCCGGCACATCCAACGCCTCAAACAATCGCGCCGAAGCTTCAGCGCCAGGATTTGTTAAACCCACCGCGTTCACAAAACACCCCGGCGCGTATTGGCTGAGCACGGGCTCGCGGTAACCAAGACGGGGTTCCAAGCCAATACTCTTGGTGGTCATCACCCCGACCTGGGCGATGTGCCGAAACACATACTCGATGATAGGTACGGCCGTCGCGACAATGCCTGATGGAATGGTGAACGGGCCGCTGATCGCCTTGCCCAAAAACTCCGTGGTCAAATCCGTGGTCAAAGATGAGCTCACTGCCTAGAAAAACGCGGCAGAGTTTACCCGGCTGATGCGAAACACACCAATGTCCCGGCCCTTGATGACAGACAACTAGGTGTTACGCCGCTAGATGACGCAGCCACGTGGCCAAATGTTCGTTCACTGCGGCGGGCTGCTCCTGGGCCATCCAGTGCCCACTGTCCACGACGTGTTCGGTCAACTGCGTGCAAGCAGCACGCATCGGCTGGGCCAGGCTCGAGCGCATGGTTTCACAGGTAGTGTCGTATCTGCCGTGCAAAAACAGCACCGGTAGATTGACACGGCCTAGCGGTACAGGTGCACTGTATGCCGCGTTTTGCGCATGATTCATGTACCAGCTGTCTGGTCCGAAAAAACTGTTCTGCTGAAGATAAGTGGCATAGGCGGCGTGGTCTTCGCGTGTGATGACCTGGCTGTCGATGGGCACATCCGGGACTTCACCGGCCCCGCCAAACCAACCGTTGTCGCGGCGCACAAAGGCGGTAACTGAAGGCTGACCCACAGCATCCGCGCTACCAGCGCGAAACAAAGCTTTGATGACGCGGTCCGGAGCGGAATCAAACAGCGCGGTCGCCTGGTCGAAATGCTCTTCGTAGAAGCGCATGTATTCCCATTGACCCGCGGGGAAGTGCTCTTCCGGATACACCGCGCGGTCGATACGTGGCAGGAAGCCATCCCAACCCCGCTCCAATGTATCCAAAGGCACACACATACTGGCCACAGCACGGCAGGCATCAGGATGGTGACGCCGCAGGCTCCACACCACCGGACTGCCCCAGTCATGCCCGACCCAAATGGCTTCACTTTTATCTAAGTAAGTCAGCAACTCGAGCATGTCTTCGACTGCTGCCTGCAAGGCATACGCCTGATGGGAGGTATAGACACTGGAGCGGCCATAGCCGCGCATGTCCGGCGCCACGGCAAAGTAGCCAAGCTCTGCAACAAGCGGCAACTGATGGCGCCAGCTTAATGACAGCTCGGGCCACCCGTGCACAAACACGACAAGAGGCGCGTTGGGATCACCGGCATGTAAATAGCCGCTGGAGTGGCGCGCGCTGCTGCACTGCGCGCTTTGAATAACCTCGTCCACTGCTTTCTTCGCTACATTTGTTACGTTCGTTACATGGCAGCGTCGATGATGGCGCGTTCACGACCGCGGGGGTCGTTTACCACCTTGGAGACATCATCAAACACCATGGTGGCGCGGTTCTGGATATCGTATGCCGGCCACTCAGGTAATCCGGCATGGTTGGGGTCGCCACTGCGGGCAAAGGCCAGCCATGCCTCGGACATAACATCCGCCAACGCCTGTTGACGCTCCCCGGTACCGCTCATCGACTCAGACTTTGCCACGTTGTCGAACACGAAGCCGATGTCTAAGGCATACGTGGCAGACCATATGCCGCCTTCTACCGGACTTGGCCAACTGAAGTAGTACTGATACACCTCAGCGCCGCCCTGCTCCGCTTTGCGGTCCGCCAAGGTAAAACTGCCACGACCAAACGCACCGGTGTCGGTGAGCGCTTCAAAAAACAAGTTCACTGCATCGATGTCCGGATGTAATTGACGGTAACCGTCAACGACGGCTTGGCCGTCCACCCCTGGAATACCTTGTTCCAGCGCGGCGGGCAAGGTCTCCCAAGTGAGATCAAACAGCTCGCGATTAAATGCGCCAGCCAACATCGACATTTCCGTTCTGGTACTGCCAATCAACAGCGGGACCTCTTTGGACTGCTCGGGAGCAGCTGGGGTGAACGGGTGGCGCAAGTTGTGTACGCCATCTACTACCGGTCTATTGCCTATCGATACGCCTTCGCCGGCTAGTTTGGTGGCAGCAGCGGCGATGGTTTCGGCGGGAAGGGTGCGCAGCTCACCAACACTGTCCGCATCTAACCCTAACTCAGCCAACAAGGCCGCGGTGGCAGCACTGGCGGTTTCCGTCTCCATCAGCGTCAGGCCCGGGCCACTTTGCACTACCACGCGGTGAAACAGCCCGGTGGCTGCCTGCATGCTCATCAGCGTGCTCACTTTCCAGCCACCGCCAGACTCACCAAAAATCAGCACGTTGTCTGGGTCCCCTCCAAACTCGGCGATGTTGTCGCGCACCCATTCCAGCGATGCGACCAAATCCAACATGCCGGCATTGGCAGAACCGGCAAATTCATCGCCGTATTCATCCAAATACCGATAACCAAACACATTCAGGCGATGATTGACAGTCACCACCACCACGTCGCCACGCTTGGCCAGCCGTACACCATCGTAGGCCTGGGCAGACCCGGATCCGGTGGTAAACCCACCGCCGTGTAGCCAGACCATCACCGGGCGTTTGCGGTCATCGAGCGCCGGTGTCCATACGTTGAGGAATAAATAGTCTTCGCTGGTGCCGGGATCAGGATCCGGCGCCCACGAAGTAAATAAACTCAAACTACCGCGTGCGGGCTGCAGCGCCGAAGGCCCGAAAGCTGAGGCGTCCGCAGGCTCACTCCAGGGTGCGGGCGGCGCCGGTGTCTGAACCAGCATCAGCCCCTGCTGCAGCCTGACTATCCGGTGCTGCTGTGCTTGACTGACTCTGTTCCTGAGCGGCTTGTCCGCAACCGAAAGTGGTGGCTAGGGCGCCTCTGAATAAGTCTCGAAAGCTCAGAGGCACTGGCGCGTGGGCTGACAAGGCAGCGCTCGCGGGAAATGTAGGCACCTTTTCAAGAGTGCCAACGCAGCCCAGCGCACGCGCCAGTGCCTCCCAGCGGGCGTGCCATACGGCGCC
>JANQKS010000114.1 GCA_028281005.1 Pseudomonadales bacterium | reverse complement strand
GGCGCCGTATGGCACGCCCGCTGGGAGGCACTGGCGCGTGCGCTGGGCTGCGTTGGCACTCTTGAAAAGGTGCCTACATTTCCCGCGAGCGCTGCCTTGCCAGCCCACGCGCCAGCGCCTCTGAGCTTTTGAGACTTATGCATAGGCTCCCTAGACAATTACCCAGAGTTTTTGGATATACCCATGCAAGACGGCGCAAGCTCAAGTATCTTAGGCCCACAACACACATAAACGAGAGGGAGGATTCATCATGCCTTTTACCCTGGCAGATGTAGAAGAAGAACTGGCCCATACACCCGAAGAGATTCCCGGCAGTTATACCGACCGCGACTCGCTGCTATACGCCGTCGCCATCGGCATGAGCCGCGACCCGTACGACATGAAAGAGTTGGAGTACACGTGTGAAACCGTCGGCCAACGGGTGGTGCCAACCGCGGCCACGGTGCTGACCAAACCCAGCCGTCGCCCTAGCGGCGAGCGCCAACCACTCATGAGCAAAATCAACTTCGCTTTGATGCTACACGGCGAACAGCGCCTCACCGTCCACCAGCCCCTACCACCTGCGGCAGAGACTTTGATCAGCAATGGCACCAAAGGTGTGTATGACAAAGGTGAAGGCAAAGGCGCCCTGATCGTGAACGAAACCAATGTTAAGTTAGCCGACGGCGCACCCCTGTATACCGTCAGCTCCACGCTGTTTTGTCGCGGCGATGGCGGCTTCGGCGGCCAGGCAGACGGCGCGCCGGAACCTCATGTATTACCCGAGCGCGCACCGGACGCCGTGTGCGAAATGCCCGGCCGAATCGATCAAGCCATGGTGTATGCGTTATGCGGCGACCGCAATCCGCTGCACCGCGATCCGGAATTTGCCAAAAAAGCCGGTTTTGACATCCCCATACTGCACGGCCTGTGCTCCTACGGCATCGCCTGTCATGGCGTGTTAAAAAGCATGTTGGATTACGACCAGACCCGCATGACCGGTTTTGACGTGCGCTTCTCTTCACCCGTGTTTCCGGGTGAGACCCAGGTGATCGAAATGTGGGAAGACGGCAACGTCATCAGTTTCCGCGTTCGCATCAAAGAGCGGGACGTCATCTCCATCAACAACGGCAAGTGCACCGTTAAGTAACGCGACTAACCCTCTCACGAACACAGCGGAAGCAGTCATTATGTATCCAGGTCACTGGGCTCAAGTTCATCCCGACAAACCGGCCGTCATCAATACGCTGACCGGCGCGGAACAAACCTATGCACAGCTCAACAATCGCAGCAATCAATTGGCGCAATTGTTGTGGGACAAAGGCTTACGCCACGGTGACCACATTGCGATCTTCATGGATAACGACATTCGTTACTTTGAGGTAGTGTGGGCGGCATTGCGCTCAGGGTTGTACATCACCACCATCAACCGTTATCTCACCGGCGAGGAAGCGGGCTACATCGTCAATGATTGTGAAGCACAAGCGCTCATTACCGCATCGACCATGCAAGAGGCGCTCGGCTTACATACCTATGCACCTAACTGCCACACGTGGTTAAGCATGGACAATAATCTGGCGGGGTACGATGATTATGACGAAGCCATTGCCGTCTACCCGGCCGAACCGCTGGCGGAAGAGCCTGCCGGCGGCATGATGCTCTACAGCTCCGGCACCACCGGGCGACCGAAAGGTATCAAACGCCCCCTACCCGACCATCACATCAGCGCACCACAGAGTGCGCTGGGCGGCCTGCAACAGATGTTATGGGGATGGAACGAAAATACGATCTATCTTTCCCCTGCACCGCTGTACCACTCGGCCCCCATCGGGTTTTGCACGGCGACCTTGGCCTGCGGCGGCACCGTGGCGATGATGCCGAAGTTTGATGCGCAGGAAGCATTACGCGCGATCGAAAACTTTAACGTCACCCACAGCCAATGGGTGCCGACCATGTTTTCGCGCATGTTGAAGCTGGACATAGACCGTAACCAGTTTGACCTCAGCTCCTTGCAGGTGGCCATTCATGCCGCAGCGCCTTGCCCGCGTAAAGTGAAAAAAGAAATGCTCAACTGGTGGGGTGACATTATCTATGAATACTACGCCGGTACCGAGCTGAACGGATTTACCCACATCACCCCACAAGCTTGGCGCACCAAGCCGGGGACTGTGGGTCAGGCCATCTTAGGTGTGCTGCACATCTGCGATGAAGACGGTAATGAACTGCCCACGGGACAGGAAGGCATTGTCTACTTTGAATTGCCCGAAATGGCGTTCAGCTACCACAACGATGAGCAGAAAACCAAGGACACGCAGCATCCAAAACACCCCAATTGGACAGCACTCGGCGACGTCGGCTACGTCGACGAGGACGGTTACCTGTTCCTCACCGACCGCGCCACCTTCATGATCATCTCCGGCGGCGTGAATATTTATCCCCAGGAGATTGAAGACGCCATGGTTATGCACCCGAAAATTGCCGACGTGGCGGTGGTCGGCGTGCCAAACCAGGAGATGGGTGAAGAAGTGAAAGCCGTGGTGCAGTTGGCGGAAGGTCTGCAGCCCTCCACCGACTTGGAGCACGAGCTATTGGAGTACACGCGCGAACACATTGCGCACTTTAAATGCCCGCGCTCCATCGACTTTGAAGACGAGTTGCCGCGGTTGCCCACCGGCAAGCTATACAAGCGCCTGTTAAAAGATCGCTATTGGGGTAAAGGCGACTCCAAGATCGTCTAGGCCGCCGTTCCAGCACACGCGCCAGTGCCTTGAGAGCGCTTGAGAGTTGTTCAAAGGCCCCCTTGGCAACCGTGATTTTCGTTATCTGCTCAGTGGCTTTGCCATTGGGCAGATGCTTGGGCCGCTGCAATTCCTGACGCAGATTTTGTGGGTACAGGCTTATGCGCCGGAAAATGTCTGGTTGATCTTAGTGGCCTTAATCGGCGCCAGCCGCGGCGTGGGAGCCGTCACTTTTGGTTTATACGGTGGTGCTCTGGCAGACCGCTTCGACCGACGTAAACTGCTCATCGTCACCCAGGTGCTACTTGTGTTTTCCACCACAGCCATAGCCCTGCTTATGCTGTCCGGCATCAGCGGTGTGTTTGGTTTTGTGCTGTTTTTCCTGCTGACGTTTTTAAGCGCCGGGCTGCAAGCGGTGGACGCACCCACGCGCCTGGCGATTGTGCCGGACATCTTAGGGCCTAAACTCACTGCCAGCGGCATGTCGATGAACCAAGTCGCCGCTCAGCTTGCCATGCCGGTCGCCATGTTCAGCGCAGGTTTTGTCATCGACGCGCTGGGGTTTGGCTACGCCTACCTCGTCAGCGGTAGCGGCCACTTGATTGCGGTATTTCTGCTCATGCTGATGCGCTACGCACCTAAGGACAGCCAGCACACCGCGCGACAGCGCAGCTACGGCATGCGCGAAACGGTCAACGACGTTCGCTTTGGGCTGGCGTATGCACGCCAACATACCGTCGTGCTGTGGGTGATTCTGCTGCTGGTGACCATGATGAGCCTCGGCTTTCCCAGCACGGCCAATCTCGGTCCAACATGGATCACCACCGTAGTCGGCGTCGAGATCAGGACCATGGGGTACGTGGTGATGGCCTGGGGTTTAGGCGCGCTGCTCGCAGCGGTAGCGCTAATGGTGTTTCCCAACATCGAACGCCGCGGTCGCCTCATCGCATTGGGCGCTTTGTTATATTGCGGCTCCTTTGTGGTTTTTGTTGCGCACCCTTCGGTATGGAACGCGGTGTTGGGTAATCTCGGGATTGGAGCCGGCATGACCCTGGCCATGGTCAATAGCACCATTCTCATTCAACAGCTGGTACCGAACGAAGTGCGCGGGCGCATCATGAGCATCTTCCAGTTAAACATGGGATTTGCGCAGCTTATGACACTCCCCATCGCCGTTGCTGCTCAGTGGCTGAGCTTGCAAACCCTGTTACCGATAGTGGCTTACCTGACCTTGGCGGCGGTTGGCCTCATCCTGCTGACCCGCAGGCAACTGCTGCGCGCCTAAGCTCGTGCAGCCTTTGACCTAACAACGCCCGCCGACTATTTGGGCTGCATGCGTATGCCGCCGTCCGTACGTACCACTTCGCCGTTTACATAGTCGTTTTCAATGATGAACTGCGCCACCTGAGCAATATCCGTGGCTTCTCCCAAACCCGACGCACCACCGGCAATCACCGCTATCTTGTTATTGATATCCAATGTGTTCTCCTCGTCTCGTGCTCAAAACACTTGTCGCGATCACCGCAAGCATCTTTGCCCATCTCAATGATCAGCGGCAGCCATACCTTACTATCGTTATGATGTAGCGCACAGCACTCACCCGTTTGGCCACCTCGCCAAACGGCTCAAAGTTAAAACCTGATTGCAGATCGAGTCACCAACATGTCAAAACTCATGATAGGCACGGTGGGTTCACCGGAAATGTTGTCCGGCGACATGGCCACCCGCCAAGCTCTGGTAAAACGGGCGGCGGACAACGCCATCGACCACTTCTTTATTGCCGATCACATCAGCTTCCACACCGGCATGGGTATGGACGGCTTAATTAATGCCGCCACGCTCACCACCATGGCCCCCAACATGACGGTGCTAGTGGGTGTCTATTTGTTGGCTTTGCGCCACCCGGTCACCGTAGCCCGCCAGTTGTCTTCATTGAGTCAATCCGCACCGGGGCGCATCATCTTGGGTATTGGCGTCGGTGGTGAAGACCGTCATGAGATGGAGATTTGCGGCGTCGACCCTGCACGACGCGGGGTACACACCACCCATTGTATGCGGGCTTTAAAAGCACTCATGCAAGGCACACCCAGTAGTTACAGCTGCGACTTTTTTGAGTTTGAAGACGCACTCATAAAACCGGCGCCAAAACCCCACATTCCCTTGGTGGTCGGCGGCCGGGCGGATGGAGCCATCAAACGTGCGGCCCTGGAAGGCGACGGCTGGTTGGGGATTTGGTCTTCCGCCCAACGTTATGCCGCCGTCATCGAGCAAATTAACGACATCGCCGCACAACACGGCCGTGCAGCGGATGAATGGCAGCATGGTTTGCAGCTGTGGGTCGGCACCGGTGCCAACAAAGCCGAAGCCAGGTCTTATGTAGCGGCGGGCATGGAAGAGTTTTATCAGGTGCCGTTTGAGAAGTTTGAGCGTTACAGCCCATACGGCAGTGCCGCCGAGATCGCCGAATTCCTCATGCCTTACGTCGAGCTGGGTGCGCACACGTTGAATCTCGCACCGCGCGGACCGTCGGAAGAAATGTGCCTGGACACCATCGCAGAGGTCAGTGAGATATTGAAAAAAGAATTCCCAGCGTTGGGCTGACAGGCGTGCGCACAAGGCCATAGAATGAATAGAATAGAATGAACGGTTCAATCTAGGGGGAGGCCACCGTGAGCACAGAATTCGCCACCGTTAAATACGAAAAACCGGCAGACAATATCGCGCGGATTATTCTCAACCGCCCGGACAAAAAGAACGCGCAAACGTTCGAGTTGCTGGCCGAACTAAACGCCGCCTTTGACATGGCCGCCCACGACAAAGAGGTGAAAGTGATTATGCTGGCCGCCGAAGGCAATGACTTCTCCAGCGGCCATGCCGACGTCGGCAACCTGAACATGAAAGAATACGTGCCTTCCACCACCTGGAAGGATTTCGGCGCGCCGGGTCAAGAAGGCCACTGGAATCTCGAACAAGAATTTTTCCTGGGCTTTTGCTGGCGCTGGCGCAATATCCCCAAACCCACGATCTGCGAAGTACAAGGCTGGTGTATCGCCGGGGGCCTGATGTTGGCGTGGCCCTGCGACATCATTATCGCCAGTGAAGATGCCAAGTTTACCGACCCCGTAGTGGCGTTTGGTGTCAACGCGGTGGAATATTTTGCCCACCCCTGGGAAGTAGGTGTACGCAAAGCCAAGGAGATGTTGTTCACCGGTGAGGTGATCACCGCGGGAGAAGCCAAAACTCTAGGCATGGTGAATCACGTCGTCAGTCGGGATGAGCTGGCGCCGTTTGCCTTAGATATGGCGGAGCGTATCGCCAAGCGGCCGATGATGGGCCTAAAGCTCGCCAAACAGTCGGTGAATCAAACTCAGGATGCGCAAGGTTTCTGGACCTCAATCCAGTCTGCCATGTCGCTGCAGCAATTGGGTCATGCCAACGCCCGAGCGGTGCACAACGGTATCCCAGTAGACCCTGAAGGCAATAAGCTAATCCAGGAAGTGCTGCAAAAGTGGAAGACCAAGAAACCTAGCGAAGAATCCGCCGGCTAACCCACCTGCGGCGTTGTGTCTCCCGCCGCGACGCGATCACAAGCCAGGCGCAAGCGCCTGGCCGCTTCGGCAAACTGATCTGCAGACGTCCAGGCATACGCAATGCGGATGCAGTCCGCTTCTTCAGCCCCACCGGGGCTAAAGCCGGCGCCGTTGTTCACCGCTATGCCTTCCTCCACTGCGGTACGCCACAACGCCTGCAGTTCCAAACCCGGCTTCAACTTTGCCCAAATATAAAAACCACCGCCAGGTGGCTGCCAATCGAGATATTGGGCCAAACCGGCCTGCAACAAGGCTTCGTGCAGCAGATCGCGCTTGCGCTGATACAACGCGCGGACCTGCTCGAGGTGCGGCTCATATTCGTCGCGGTTGAGAAACTCCCCAAACGCACGCAAACCAAACTGGTTCTGCCCCATGGCAAACCGCATGCGGCCAAACAACGCCAGGATCTCCGGCCGCGCATGTATCCAACCGATACGTATGCCGGTGGCCACGGTTTTCGAAAACGAGCCCACCGTAATGACCCCGTAGCCTTGTGCCATGGCGGACAAAGACTGAGGCGGCGGTTGTTCAAACCACAACTCCCGATAAGCTTCATCGTCGAGCACTACGGCATCGTACTGACAAGCCAGTTCCAACAAACGTACGCGCCGGGCTGCACTCAGGGTGACTCCGGTCGGGTTTTGAAACGCGGATATTGTGTAGATCAGCTTGATCCGTTTGCCCTCTCCGTGCAGCTGCGCCAGCAAATCAGCCAATGCGTCTGTATTCAGACCCTCATCGTCCACCGGCACATAACGAACATCCGCGCGGACACCGCGAAAATTGTGCAGCGTCCCCATGTAAGTGGGGTTTTCTGAAATGATGACGTCTCCCGGATCGATGAGCGAACGCACGATCAGATCAATGGCGCCGGAAGAACCATTGGTCATCTGAAACCAATCGGCGTCGACCGCAAAACCTTCCAACTGCGAACGGCGTTGCGCCAACCAGCTGCGTAAAGCTTCGGGGCCTAAACCAAATCCATAACGCAGCGCCAGATCACCCGGTTTGTCGAGCACGGCGGCGGCGGCATCCGACAGCGCCTGCTTGGGTAAAGACTCGGCATCCGGTATACCTACCGCGAGATATAACAACTCGCGCTTGGGTTCCACACCCTTAGGTAAATCCCATTCCCCGGCAGTACCAAACAGCGGGGCGGAGAGTTGATTGGCAATCTCCTTGGGGGAACGATCTTGCCAGTGCGCGGCCAACGCTTGCTGCACTTCAGCCAATTCCGTCATGCGTTAAACACCCTTTTAGTCACATATCGTGTAAACCTGAATTGTATGCCCTATCGCGCGCGCTTGCTTTGTTAGCCTCCGCCTCAGCAATTGCCTCAAAGGTGGACGGGCGCCATATTGATGCGCGCCATGTTAAAGTGGTGCTTTGACGTCTTCGTACTTTAAGGGGGGAACATGGACCAGCAATTTGGCGACGTACACATCAGCGATGCCGGTGACTTTGTAGCACTGGCGGAAATTCAACGCGGACCCAACAACTTTTTTGACCAGGATCTCATCGGCAATTTGGCGGATGCGTTCGAAGCGCTAGATGAAAACCCCAGCTGCCGTGTCATCGTGCTTGCTGCCGAAGGTAAACACTTCTGTGCCGGTGCCAACTTCGGTTCTCGCGAGGGCCAAGAAGAGCGCGGCCAACGCACCGCGGAAGACGGCAATCCGCTGTATCGTGAGGCGGTGCGGCTGTTTCGCAACAAGAAGATTGTGATAGCCGCCGTGCAGGGGGCTGCCGTTGGAGGCGGTTTCGGCTTGGCGGTGATGCCAGATTTTCGCGTGGCCTGCCCCGAGGCACGTTTCACTGCCAATTTTGTAAAGCTTGGCTTCACCCCTGGGTTTGGTTTGACCCACACACTGCCCCGGCTGATCGGTGAACGCGCGGCGACTGACCTGTTTTACACCGGTAAACGCATTGGCGGCGAAGAAGCGCATGCGTTGGGGATTGTGGACCGGCTGGTACCACAAGCAGAAGTGCGCCAAGCGGCCATCAGCTACGCCAAAGAAATCGCCGAGAACGCACCGTTGGCACTCATTTCGCTACGCAAGCAAATACGCGGCAACATCGCCGATGAAGTACAGAAAGCCACCGACATCGAAGGGTTTGAGCAGTGGCATCTGCAGCGCACAAGCGATCACAAAGAAGGTGTTAAAGCAGTAGCCGAACGCCGCCCGGGTAACTTTACCGGCAGCTAACCGAGATGGGTTAGATGGGCTAGAAGGTTAGCTGCGTGGATCCGCCACCGGTTCGACCAGCTCGATGACGTTGCCTTCCGGGTCTTCGAAGAAAACCATCTTCAAGCCAATATCACCGGACAGTAGTGCACGGTCCGAGCGTACAACGGCACCTTGGGATTCCGCTGTAGCCAACACCGCCTCGAGGTTGCTGCAGTAAAACGTCAGGTAGGCAAACCCCGTACGCTCACTGGATTGCTCAAGGCGTTCCGCTCGATGTGGTGCTTGGGGCGGACTGACCAGTTTTATCACCTCGCCGTTGGGTGTGCGCAACCATACGTTGATATAGCCTGAGGCTGAGGTTTTGATCGCCCGGCTGAGGTCTGCTGGAATATCCGCCCGCCGCACCTCCTCGCAACCCAACACTTCGCAGTAAAAAGACAACATACGTTGCAAATCGATGACCGGCAGGCCTACCTCAATCGGTGCTATCTGTTGCACTACAGACCGGCCTCGTAGTCTTCTAAGTACGTTTTCCCGCTGCTGGTGGCGGCGGCAAGCAGAATCATCAAGTGTGCTCTAAGCAACTCGGTTCGAAAATCCTGCAAAGGGACCGCGCCCATCACCCACGCCATGATGATGCCCCAGGTAGACGCCGTGAGCTGTTTCGCCAACACCAACGCCTCGGTGTCTGCACGCAGTTCCCCCGACTCCATGGCCTTACGCACCTGGCCTTCTAAGTTTGGGGTACCGCGGGCATACAGCCGCTTGTTGAGAAGGTCATCTTGTCCGGAAGTGAACAACGCGCGGGTCATGGCCTCGGCATATTGGGGGCCATTCATGATCGAGGCGGCGGACTCTTCCGCCTGCGCCAAGATACGCTGCAAACCTTGTTCGGAGGTTTGTACCGCGCGTTGGGCTAACTCATTTAACAGATCTTCAACCGCGGCAAACACCAAGGCGTCTTTGCTTTTGTACAGGTTGTACAAAGTGCCGGGGGCTACGTTTGCACGCTGCGCCAAACCGCGCATGGTGGTGGCGGAATACCCCACCTCCGCGAGCATTTCACGCGTCGTCGCGAGGATATTGGCCTGACGTTCCAGCTGCCTGGGAGATTCGTATTTCTTGCGCGACGTGCCTTGCGCATCGCTTACTGCAGAGTTCTGATCAGCCAAACTACTTACCCACTCCAAACACAGGGAGGCACCGCGCGCTTGGTGCAAACCACCCGATGGTGACCCTAAATTTCCCTAAACCGGCCATGCTACGCATGCAAATGCCAAAGTTCTAGCGCTTTGTATGTGCAGCCCTCACCCGTAACATGCACGGCAACATCAGTGATTTACAGTGCCTAAGGAGATCAAGGTGTCTTACGAATGTTTCAACGTGGAGTTTGCCAACAACATCGCACACGTGGTGTTAAACCGGCCGGAAAAGCGCAATGCCATGAATGTGGCCTTTTGGCGCGAGCTACCGCAGATCATCGATGACATCGACAGCCACGCAAAAGCCCGCGTCATTGTCATTTCTTCTACCGGGCCCCACTTTTCCGCCGGCCTGGATCTCAGCATGTTTCAAGGCGCCGCCGGTAACAACAGCGACAATAGCAACAGGCCTAACAAAAACCAGCGCGCGGTGGCCTCGTACAACCACATTCTGCACATGCAAAAGACCTTCAATTGCTTGGAGGAGTGCCGCCTGCCTGTGATTGCCGCGATACAGGGTGGTGCGATCGGCGGCGGCGTGGATCTCTCCACCGCCTGCGACATACGCTACGCCACCGAAGACGCGTTTTTTACCATTCAAGAAATCAACATTGCGCTCACCGCGGATGCGGGCACGTTCCCGCGTCTGGTCAAACTGATCCCCGAGGGTGTCGTACGGGAACTGGCTTATACCGGCAGAGCGATGCCGGCTACAGAAGCCCAACAGGTAGGTTTAGTGAATAAGGTGTATCCCGATCAGGCGACCATGTTGGAAGGGGTGATGCAAATCGCCGCGCAAATCGCCAGCAAGGCACCGGTTGCAGTCTACGGATCAAAACGCATGATCAACTATGCGCGGGACCACAGTACAGCCGACGCGCTCGACTACATCAGCATCTGGAACACCAGCATGATGAACAACGAGGAGATCCTGGAGGCCATCAGCGCAAAGGCGGAACAACGTGATGGCGCCTATGTGGATCTGCCGGTTAAAAGCTAAACGCCACGACAACTTGAAACGCAAGGCCGGTTCGCGGAGCGGGCCTTAGGGAGTGCTCACAACTACCGTCGTCAGACTCTTGCCCGGCGTGTCCTCGCGACCTGCAGGTCGCTCGGGCCAGGCAACCGTGGGAGCATGCTCCCACGTCTCGTCATCCCCTCCGGGGAACACGATGTCAGGCCCTCCGTTAAACGCTCCGACACTATCGGGAACAAACCCACCTCCAGCCGGCTACTTCCAAGCGTCGATTGCTCCTGCTAGTTTGACCCAGTCGGCACTTCCGTAAACGGAATCCCCTTATCCATACGCGGTTCCTGAGGCAGCCCCAACACCCGCTCCGCGATAATGTTGGCCATGATCTCATCCGTGCCGCCGGCGATGCGTAACCCGGGCACCGACATGTAGGCATCCTGGAACAGCGCTGCAAAGGCTTCATCGGTCTTGCGATCACGTACGATGCCTTGTTGTTCCAACAAGTCCATGGCAAACGATGCCATGTCCTGGGTTTTCTTGGCACCCACCAGTTTGCCGATGGAGTTTTCCGGACCTGGAATTTCACCGCGGGACAGCGCCGACAAGGTGCGGTAGATGGTGTACTTCAAGCCAGCTTCCTGCACATACCAGTCCGCCAGTTTGGCGCGTACCTGCTTGTCCTCGATGGCTGGCCGGCCGTCAATCTGCACAGATTCCGCGGCTTGTTTAACCGTGTTGAATTTCACACCACCGCCGCCGGCACCGATGCTGGCACGCTCGTTCATGAGGGTGGTCAAGGACACTTGCCAACCCTGCCCTACTTCGCCAAGCCGCTGGCTGTCGGGAATACGTACGTCGGTGAAATACACCTCGTTAAAGTTCGCGTCACCGGAGATCTGCTTAATGGGTTTGATCTCTACCCCAGGGCTTTTCATGTTCAGATAAAAGTACGACAGACCTTTGTGTTTGGGCACGTTGGGGTCGGTGCGCACCACCAAAATGCCCCAATCGGAGTAGTGTGCACCAGAGGTCCAAATCTTCTGGCCGTTGATGATCCAATCATCACCGTCTTTCTCCGCCTTGGTGCGCAATGCCGCCAGGTCTGACCCGCCGGCGGGTTCGCTGAACAACTGGCACCAGATGTCTTCACCGCTGGCTAGACGCGGTATAAAACGTTGCTTGGCTTCTTCGTCTGCCCAGGTCATTAACGTGGGTGCCGCCATCCCTTGGCCGATACTGAATACGCCGGTTTCCGGGGCATCTACTTTGGCTTCTTCCTGATTCAGAATGACCTGTTGTATGGCATTGGCGTCGCGGCCGCCAAACTCCTTTGGCCAGCGAATACACGCCCAACCCGCGTCGTACTTGCGCTTCTGCCAGAACTTGGCCCGCGCCATTCCGTCCATACCCGCCATTTCATCTTCAGAGGGGACGTTTGCTTCTAACCAGGTCCGCGCTTCTTCGCGGAACGCTGCTTCTTCTTTGGTATCTTCAAAATCCATGCTTAATCTCCTACCGAATTACGCCACATCCGCGTGGGCAGATGCGTCGATGAGTTTGTCTTGCCATACCGCTTCGCTGCCAATCTCCAATGCCAGTACTTTGGAGCGGCGATAGTAGAACTGGCAGTCAAATTCCCAGGTATAACCCATACCCCCATGGGTTTGGATGTTTTCTTTAGCCGCGTAGTAGTAGGCCTGAATGCTACCCACGCGGGCGGTTGCCGCGGCCAACGGCAGTTCGTCGGCGTCGGTGTTCAGCGCCCATGCCCCATAGTAGACATTACCTCGCGCCAGGGTGTTTTTTACATACATATCGGCCAGCTTGTGTTTGATCGCTTGGTAAGACGCGATAGGCCGGCCAAAAGCATAGCGCCCCATGGCGTACTCTTTGGCCATTTCGAGGCAACTCTCAGCGCCGCCCAATTGTTCCCAGGCAAACAAGATGGCGGCCCGATTCAGGGTACTTTCAAGCAGCGCCCAGCCTTCCCCTTCATTGCCAAGCAACTCGGCGCTGGCGCCGTCAAAGGTCACGTTGGCGTGATTACGCGATGGATCAAGCGTGTTGAGCGCCTCGCAGCTCACGCCCGCATCCGTGGGCACAATGTAAAGAGAGGCGCCGTCGCCGCTGTCGCTTTTTGCCGCCACAATCATGACCTGGGCAATTTGCGCATCAGCAACCACCGCTTTGCTGCCACTCAGTTTGCCGTCGCTGACACTGCAACCCAGGCTAGCCGCCGAGGTTTCACCCGCACCTTCGACATAGGCCAAAGTGCCAATCACTTCCCCTGCCGCCAGCTTCGGCAGCCATTTTTCTTTCTGTGCTTGCGTTCCAGCAGCCAGGATGGCCTCGGTGGCCAGATATACGGATGAAGAGAACGGAACCGGTGCACAGGCGCGACCAAGCTCTTCGGCGATCACCACCAACTCAAGATATGACATTCCCAGACCGCCATACTCTTCAGGTATCACCGTTGCGGTCCATCCCATTTCCACTATCTGCTGCCATAAGTCAGCGGCGTAAAGTTCGTCGCCTTCAAGGACACGGCGCACCACCGCGGGCGGGCAATTGTCGGTCAGAAATCCGCGCGCTTGGTCGCGCACGAGGTTCTGGTCTTCGCCAAATTCAAAGTTCATGGCTCCCCCAATTGTTTTTTGTTGAAATGAGCATTGTCTGAAGAAATAGGGGTCGGTGTAAAGCCGCCAGGCGAGGTATGCTATCGACAGTTATGCCCCGCGCCAGCGTGGAAGAAATTGGTAAGTGGGAACTGAGTCAAACGTGACGGCGCTGTGCACGACGCACCTCCACAGCCATCACCTACCCTCACAAGCCGGTTAACGTAGCCGTAGCCGGCGCCCCCCGTGCGGCATCGTCCGCGGCGATTAAGGCGTCGGTCAGCAACTCCACCATCTCCGCACGTTTGGCCGTATCCACCGCCTTGAGATCACGCATCTCGTCCGGGTCGTTGAGCAGATCAAACAGCTGCTGTTCACCTGTTGAATTGCGCGTGTAGCGGTAGGTGGGAGTAATCAAGGTGCGTGTCTTGGCGGGTATTGGAGTGAGTTTGGCGGTGACATCCGCGAGGTCGTCTTCAATCAGTACATAGTCCCGTACTGCTGCGTCAGCATCCCCTAACATCGGCGCGAGAGAATACCCTTGGACGCCGTCATAAGCGTTGACCCCACACAGCTCCATTAAGGTGGGACCCAGGTCAATGCTGGAAGCCAGCGCGTTGGTGCGGCACGCAAACCGGCCGGGGGCGTGAATCATCATGGGAACCTGCAAAGTTCCGCGGTAGTGCATGAATCCTTTCAAAAACAACCCGTGATCACCCATCATGTCGCCGTGATCGCTGGTGAACACCACAATTGTGTTGTCTGCTGCGCCACACTCGACGAGGGTTTGCAGAATCTGGCCAATACGATCGTCGATCATTTCCACCATGCCGTAGGTGGCAGCGAGCGCCTGCCCCAATAAGGCGTCATCACCGAAACCGCAAGGAGTCACCCAGTCACGCTGATCGCGGGGATGTAACTTTGCCGCCAGCCGCAGATGCTCCGGCGCATCTTCTAAACTGTCGTTACGTGTTGCCGGTAACGGCATATCTTCAGGCCGATGACGGAAAAACCAATCGCCCGGGGGGGTGAGCGGATGGTGGGGGTCTGGAAAAGAGCAGAACGCCAGCCATGGCGCCTGGTTAGCGCTGGCGTGCTGGATAAAATCCTGGGTGCGCTCCGCCACAAACGCTGTGGAATGTAACGTCTCAGCGTAGGGTGGCTGATAAATTTGCCACCAGTTATCCGACCGGTGCGCGCCCGGGGCATCTGCTGCGTAATCCACCAACAAATCTTCTAAACGACCCCCTTTGTTCAGCGCCCACTGTAGATGGTGGCCGGACACCCTGGCGCCGTGGTCTATGGCCAACTCTGCCTTTTGAAAGCCATAAAAATCTTCCGGCGCGGGGGGTAGCGCCTCCACGTAACGCTCGTAGTCTTCAATTTGATCCCAACCCTGCGGATAGGGTGAGGCAACCGCACTTTCGCCGCGGAACGGCACCACCGCGTTTTTACTCATGCCGTGTTGGAAGTGAGCCTTACCGATTAAAGCAGTTTGGTAGCCCGCCGCACGAAAGCGCCGCACAAACGTATTGGCGCCTAAATCCAAAGTGCGGTCATTAAACACAACCCCATGAGCAGTGGGCATGCGTCCGGTCATGATGGAGCAACGGTTCGGCATACACACTGGGTTACACACCCAGGCGTTGGTAAACACCGTGCTGCGTGCCGCCAGAGCGTCTATGTGTGGTGTGCGCACCACCTCGTTTCCCATACACCCGAGGTGATCGGCGCGTTGTTGATCGGTGATGATAAACAAAACGTTAGGCGTCTTGTTCTGCTCGGTGTTTGCCTCGCTCATTGCAATACCCCCTGGTCTTGCGCCGCGGCAATGGTGGTATCGTCCATCGCCAGCCAATCCGCCAACACCGCCTCATTGTCTTCACCCAACGCCCGCACTCGCTGATATTGTTCGCAGGGTGTGCGCGAAAACTTGATGGGTAAGTGGTCAACCCACGTCTGACCTAAGCTTTCGTGGACATCCTCCAGCTTCTCGAAAAAGCCAGCGGCGGCCAACTGCGGATCGTTTTCCACCAGATCAACACCATCCTGCACAACCCCTGCCGGTACACCGGCTTGTTGGCACAACGCCATTAACTCATAGGCTTCAAACTCTTGCGTCCATGCGCCTATCCGGACATCCAACTCCGCCTGGTTGTCGAGCCGACCCGCCGCGGTGTCTAACTGGTTCGCATCGGCCCATGGCGGCGAACCCATCACTGTTTTCAACGCCTGCCAGTGCTCATCGGTCATACAGGCAATGGCTATCCAACGCTGCTGTTCGATATTTTCAACGCCGTCATTACCCTCATTACCTTTATAGCCGGCCGGCGATTTAGGAATACATGGATACACGTTGTGTGGTGCCGCCTGATCGTAGGGCAGGTCATTGCCACAAGGGCGCGCCAAGTTGCCGTTGGCAAATAGATCCAGCAACGCCGGGCCGGCAAAATTCACCCCCACTTCAAATTGCGACACATCCACCCGTTGCCCACGCCCGCTGCGGTGCCGGGCTGCCAGAGCCGCAAGGATCGCTACCGCGCCGTGCAAACCTGCCTGGTGATCGTTATAGGAAAAGCCGATGCCGATGTCTTCACGACCGGGTACGCCGGTCAGGTGGGTTAGTCCCGCCAACGCATGGATGGTCGGTGCGTAGGTCACATACTTAGACCAAGGCCCACCTTCACCCATGCCGGACATTTGTACATAGATCACCCCCGGGTTGGTTTGACTGATGATGTCGTACCCCACACCCCAGCGATCCAGCACCCCCACTGAGAAGTTGTCGATGACCACGTCCGCCTGCTCACACAGCGCTCGACACACAGGCCGGCTTTGCGGATTTGACATGTCCAGCGCTAACGCCCGTTTGTTCCTGTTCCACATGAGGTAGTACGGGTGCGCCGGATCATTGGCCGCCGCAGCGCGGCTGACCGAATTGATTTTGACCACGTCCGCGCCCATGTCACCTAAAACACGTGTGGCAAAGGGACCGGCCAGCACGTGGGTGAAATCGAGTACTTTTAATCCATCCAAAGGCCGCGGCGCTTCTGTCACGACTGTGCCCCCCAGCCAATATCCGCCAGCACCTGCTCGGTATCCGCCCCCGATTCCCCGTGCGGCTTCAGTCGCCAAGGGGTATGAGTGAAGTTATACGGTGCCCCCGGACTGGTGATTTCCGCCGCGCCGATCTGATACGGCTGATACCACTGCCGCGCATCAAGCTGAGGATTATCGGCAACATGTTCGATGGGTAACACCCAACCGTAAGGGCAATGGCGGGATTGCGCTTCGTGAAACAGAGTTTGCACATCCTTTTCCGCCACCCATTCGCGTAATAGTTCCATAGTCCGTTGTACACGTAGCGGCAAGTTTTCCGGATCCATGTATTTGGGCTCTATCAGGTCGCCGTGGGCATCCTCTTCGATCAGCCACGCCAGCTGGTTATCAAAATCCGGCGTCGGGGTCACCATGATGCTGCCGTTTTTGCCGGGCATCACGGTATAAGCATTGGACCAATGGGTGGCACCCTGGCGCGGCAATACCCTGCTCGGGCGCATTAAGCGATCCGCGTACCAATAGAACATCAACACCTGCTCCAGACAGGAGGCGATGGATTCGTGGACCGAAACGTCCGCGCGCTGGCCTGCGCCGGTCTGACGCGCGCTAAACAACGCCGCCAACGCCGCAATGGCCGCGTAAGCGCCGCAGACCATAAAATTCAGCTCGCCAAAACCTTTCAACGGTGGGGTATCCGTATCACCGGTGGTTGCCACCGCACCCCCCAAGGCTCCCGCCACTAAATCCGGCGCCAGATAGTTGCGCCATGGACCGGATGGGCCAAAAGAGGAGGTGTTGATCACCACCAGTTCGGGACGCTGATCTTGCAGTTGCTCAAGATCAAGCTGCGCTACGCCAAACGCAGCGTCGCAGGTAAGGATAATGTGCGCGCGCTGCGCCAATTGCCGCAGTTGCGCCAGACCTTGGGTGGCATCGGGATCCAACGCAAAGAAGCGCCGATTAGACGCAAAAAAGGCAAACCACAGCGAAGTAGCTGCGGATCCGGCTACCTCGTGGTGCGGTCCACGCTGGCGTAAGGGATCTCCTTCAAGCGGCTCAGGCCGCACCACATCAGCACCCAGATCCGCCAACAATTTGGCGCCGTAGATACCGCGCTCATCCGTTAAATCTAAAACCCGCACATCCGCCAAGGCGCCGTCGGTGGATTGAGTTTGCGTGTCGCCTACTGATGCAGATGAAGCTTGGCTCATCGTCGTGTTATCCCCTGATCGTTCCCAAGCCCAGCAGCATAGGTGAAGGCTGCAGGCTTGGCTACGATCCGAACCCATGCAAGCTAGCCGCCAACTTGCGTAAACGGTATTATTCGCGCCCCGCGTGGCCCTCTATAGTGGAGTATTTATGCAAGACAACATCACCAAGCTGCAAGAAAAACAACAAGCAGCCCTATTAGGTGGTGGTGAACACCGCATCCAACAACAACACTTAAAAGGCAAACTCACTGCCCGTGAGCGCCTCGACATTCTGCTCGACGAAGGCAGCTTCGAAGAATGGGATAAATTTGTAGAGCACCGCTCCACCGATTTCGGCATGCAGGAGCAGAAAATCCCCGGGGATGGCGTGGTCACCGGCTACGGCACCATCAACGGTCGCCTGGTATTTGTGTTCAGCCAGGATTTCACCGTGTTCGGCGGTGCTTTATCCGAAGCCCACGCAGAGAAAATTTGCAAAGTCATGGACCAAGCCATGAAAGTGGGTGCGCCGGTCATTGGCTTAAACGACTCCGGCGGCGCCCGCATCCAGGAGGGGGTAGCCTCCCTTGGCGGGTATGCCGAAATATTCCAACGCAACGTCATGGCCTCCGGCGTCATACCGCAGCTATCGGTCATCATGGGGCCATGCGCTGGGGGTGCCGTCTACTCTCCCGCCATGACAGATTTTATTTTTATGGTGGAAGATTCCGCCTATATGTTTGTCACTGGTCCCGACGTGGTGAAAACTGTCACCCACGAAATAGTGACCCCTGAAGAGTTGGGCGGGGCCAGCGTTCACACGCGTAGATCCGGCGTTGCGGATTTGTCCTTCGAAAACGACGTTGAAGCGATCCTGCGCACCCGCCGCTTCTTCGATTTTTTGCCTGCCAATAACCGCGAAAAGCCGCCGCGCTGGCCCACCAACGATTCTTCTACACGTCTAGAACCCTCGCTTAACACCTTGGTACCCGCGGATCCGGCCAAGCCATACGACATTAAAGAGGTGATCGAAAAAGTAGCGGACGAAGGCGACTTTTTTGAAGTACAGCCGAAATACGCGCAGAACATTGTAGTGGGATTCATTCGCCTGCAGGGCACTACGGTTGGTGTAGTGGCAAATCAACCCATGGTGCTGGCCGGCTGTCTCGACATCGATTCGTCCAAGAAAGGCGCAAGGTTTGTGCGTTTTTGCGATGCCTTTAATATCCCGATACTCACCCTCGTTGATGTGCCCGGTTTCCAGCCCGGCACAGCCCAGGAATATGGCGGCATCATTAAAAACGGTGCCAAACTGCTGTACGCCTACGCTGAATGCACCGTGCCCAAGGTCACCCTGATCACCCGCAAAGCCTACGGCGGGGCATACGATGTAATGGCATCCAAACACCTGCGCGGTGACGTTAACCTGGCTTGGCCCAGTGCCGAGATTGCGGTGATGGGTGCAAAAGGAGCGGTTGAGATCATTTTCCGTAAAGAACTCGGTGACAACGAAGGTATTCAGCGCCGCACCGATGAGTACCAAGAACTGTTCGCCAACCCCTTTGTGGCAGCCAGCCGCGGCTACATTGACGACGTCATCATGCCGGAAGAAACACGCAAACACGTGTGCCGCTCTTTCGCCATGTTGCGCGACAAGAAGCTGGAAAACCCCTGGCGCAAACACGGCAACATTCCGCTCTAACCGCCCCCCTAGACCCTAGAAGAAGCCGGCTCACAAGGTATTAGATATGTTCGATAAGATTTTGATTGCGAATCGCGGTGAAATTGCCTGCCGCGTGATTAAAACCGCGCGACGCATGGGCATAGCCACCGTGGCCGTCTACTCCGACGCAGACGCCAACGCCTTGCATGTACGCATGGCGGATGAAGCCGTACACATAGGTGCGGCTGCTTCGGCGGAGAGCTACCTACGCATCGACCGCATCGTGCAGGCCTGCAAAGACACCGGTGCCGAAGCCGTACATCCCGGCTACGGCTTCTTGTCTGAAAACGCGGATTTCTGCCAGGCGTTGGCCGACGCCGGTATTGCGTTCATCGGCCCCGGCGAAAAAGCCATCACCAGCATGGGTGACAAAATTACTTCCAAGTTGTTGGCCCAGGACGCCGGCGTAAACACCATCCCCGGCTATACGGATGTCATCGACGGCCCAGACCACGCCGTTGAGATCGCCCAAGACATCGGCTATCCGGTGATGCTCAAAGCCAGTGCCGGCGGCGGTGGCAAAGGCATGCGCGTGGTATGGAACGACGATGAGTGCCGTGATGGCTTCGAACGCGCCGCCAATGAAGCACGCTCCAGCTTCGGTGACGACCGCGTCTTTGCTGAGAGATTTATCGAGGAGCCGCGCCACATAGAGATACAGGTGCTGGCTGACAAACACGGCAACGCGGTTTACTTAGGTGAGCGTGAATGTTCCATTCAACGCCGGCACCAAAAAGTCATTGAAGAAGCACCCTCGCCATTCCTGGACGAAGACACACGGCGCGCCATGGGCGAGCAAGCCATTGCCCTGGCACGTGCGGTAGATTACTGCTCCGCGGGTACGGTGGAATTTATCGTTGATGCCCACAAAAACTTCTACTTTTTGGAGATGAACACGCGTCTGCAGGTTGAACATCCGGTAACAGAACTTGTCACCGGCCAAGACTTGGTTGAGCACATGATTCGTGTGGCCAACGACGAACCGCTAAGCCTGAGCCAGGACGATGTCAAACTGAGCGGTTGGGCGATGGAAACGCGGGTCTATGCAGAAGATCCGTTCCGTAACTTCCTGCCCTCCATTGGCCGCCTGGTGCGCTACGTAGCCCCCCAGGAAACTGCGACGGTACGCGTGGATACAGGCATCGAAGAAGGCAGCGAAGTGTCCATGTTCTACGACCCCATGATCGCCAAACTGATCACCTATGGGGAAAATCGCGAACAAGCCATCGAACACATGGCGGATGCCCTGGATGCTTACTATATCCGCGGGGTTAATCACAACATCAGCTTCTTAAACGCGCTGATCATGCACCCGCGATTTAAAGAGGGGCGCCTTACCACCAACTTCATTGCCGAAGAATATCCCGATGGTTTCCACGCCGCGGATGTGCCGCAATCAGACCCAGTGGAACCAGTCGCCTTAACGGCGGTAGTCCATGTACGTTCGGAAGAAAGAGCGGCTGAGATCAGCGGCCAAACGCGCCGTTTCGAACGCCAACCCCAGGCAGATTGGGTGGTGGTGGCCAACGGCGAACACTACCCGGTTAACGTACAGGCCGTCGAACACGGTTACGAAGTCACCTACGCCGAACACGTGTACCGCATCCGCACTGACTGGCAACCCGGCGAAGTACTCATCACTGCCGAAATCAACGGTCGCGTGGTCAACCTCCAGCTGGACACCCACAAGGCCGGCTACAAGGCGTTCCACCGCGGTGCCGAAACCGAACTGGTAGTGATGACCCCGCGGGCTGCGGAACTGTCCAAACACATGCTGGAAAAAGAAGCGCCTGACCTTTCCAAATTCCTCTTGTCTCCCATGCCAGGCCTGCTGGTGCGCCTCAATGTGGCCGCAGGGGACGAAGTGAAAGCCGGTGAGGAGCTGGCCGTGATTGAAGCGATGAAAATGGAAAACAGTTTGCGCGCAGAAAACGATGGCGTGGTGGCCAAGGTCATGGCCGAACAAGGCGACTCACTGATGGTGGATCAGGCCATCGTCGAATTTGAGTAATTCATCAGCGCCTCATCAAGGTCTCGCAGAAGGGGTTGGCGCGGAGCGCCAACCCCTTTTTGTTTTGCCTAGGCTGCTTTCACCTCTTCAAGCTCTACCAAGGTGCCACAGAAATCTTTGGGATGCAGGAACACCACCGGCAAACCATGGGCACCGGTTTTAGGCTGGCCATCGCCTAACACGCGCGCACCTTCTTCCACCAAATGGCTGATGGCGGCGTGGATGTCTTCCACCTCGTAACACACGTGATGCATGCCGCCGCTGGGATTGTTATCCAGGAAGTTCTGCACCGGCGAGTCTTCACCGAACGGATGCAGCAGTTCTATTTTGGTATTGGGCAGCTCCACAAAGACCGTCGTGACGCCATGATCCGGCAGGTCTACCGGATCTGTCACCGTGGCACCCAGAGAACTGCGGTATTTATCAGCCGCGGCGGCTAAATCGGGCACAACAATGGCCACATGGTTCAAACGACCTATCATTTACTACTCCTTAACACTCGTCTTGAAAGGGTGATTAGCGCTTAGTGAACGGCTGATCAATAACGGTTATCTGTTTTTACCGGGAATCAACTGCAAAACTTGGCTGGCCGCATCGGGAATATTGCTGCCGGGACCAAAGATGGCGTGCACACCTGCGTCGTAGAGCGCCTGGTAGTCCTGCTGAGGAATGACACCACCGGCAACAATCACCACGTCATCGAGGCCTTCTGCTTTGAGTTGTTCAATCATCTCCGGCACTAAAGACTTGTGACCGCCAGCCAGGCTGGACACCCCAACCACATGGACTCCTTCCTCCTTGGCTTGTTTGGCCGCTTCCGTCGGGGTTTGGAACAGAGGCCCCATGCTGACTTCAAAACCAAAATCGCCAAAGGCGTTGGAGATGACTTTGGCGCCGCGGTCGTGACCGTCTTGGCCCATTTTTACCACCAAGATGCTGGGGGCTTCCCCTTCCACATCGGTAAATACTTTAACCTCGTCTTGCACCCGGTTGAACGCGGGATCGTCACCGTAACTCTCTCGGTAGACGCCGGGTGTCATCTTCGCCTTGGGTTCGTGTCGATTGAAAACTTTTTCCAAGGCAAACGATAATTCGCCAACGGTGACCCGGTTGCGGGTGGCTGCAATCGATAAATCGAGCAGGTTGCCCGAGCCTTCGCTGGCCGCCTTGGTCAACGCCTCCATGCTCGCTTGGGCTTTGGCTTCATCCCGGCTGGTGCGTACTTCTTGAAGGCGCCGAATCTGCGCATCCCGAACTTTGGCGTTGTCCACCGCCAACACATCGAGCTCACTGTCTTCTTGCTCCAATTCGTACTTGTTCACACCCACGATGACGTCCTCACCACGCTCGATGCGCGCCTGGCGCTGGGCCGCGGCCTCTTCGATACGCTGTTTAGGCATGCCCGAGATAACCGCCTTGGTCATGCCTCCCATCTGTTCGACTTCGTTAATCAGTTTGCGCGCATGCGCAACGATCGAGTTGGTTAAGCTTTCGATGTAGTAGCTGCCGCCGAGCGGGTCCACCGTGCGGGTAATTTGGCTTTCTTCCGCCAGGATGATTTGCGTGTTGCGGGCGATGCGCGCCGAAAATGGGGTCGGCAGGGCAATCGCTTCATCCAACGCGTTGGTGTGTAAACTCTGCGTGCCGCCAAGCACCGCCGCCATGGCTTCGATGGTGGTCCTTACCACGTTGTTGTACGGATCCTGCTCCTGCAGGGATACCCCTGAGGTTTGGCAATGGGTGCGCAGCATGAGTGACGTGGGGTTTTGCGGATTAAATTGGCTCATCAACTCGTGCCACAGAATACGCGCCGCTCGCAGCTTGGCAATTTCCATAAAAAAGTTCATGCCAATGCAGAAGAAAAACGACAGCCGCGGGGCAAACTTGTCGATCTCTTGACCCTTGGCCAGCGCAGCCCGCACGTACTCGATACCGTCTGCTAAGGTAAAAGCCACTTCCTGCACCGCGTTGGCGCCGGCTTCCTGCATGTGATAGCCGGAAATGGAGATAGAATTGAAGCGCGGCATGTGCTCCGCGGTGTAGCCGATGATGTCCGCCACGATGCGCATGCTGGACTCCGGCGGATAGATGAACGTATTGCGCACCATAAATTCTTTGAGGATGTCATTCTGAATGGTGCCGGCCAGGTCCTTCTGCGCCACGCCTTGCTCTTCCGCCGCCACCACGTAGCCGGCTAGCACCGGCAGGACCGCGCCGTTCATGGTCATCGACACCGACATTTCATCCAGTGGGATGCCGTCGAATAGAATCTTCATGTCTTCTACCGAGTCGATGGCAACACCGGCCATGCCGACATCACCCGCCACCCGCGGATGATCGGAGTCAAAGCCGCGGTGGGTGGCCAAATCGAAAGCCACGGACAACCCTTTTTGTCCAGCCGCCAGGTTTTGCCGATAAAACGCGTTGGATTCTTCCGCGGTGGAAAAACCGGCATATTGACGGATGGTCCAGGGCCGGTTGGTGTACATGGTGGAACGCGGCCCGCGCATAAACGGCGCGGCGCCGGGAAAGGTGGAGACATGGGCAATGTCTTCCAAATCAGCTTCGGTATACAAGGGTTTGATGGGAATACCTTCCGGGCTCATCCAGGTCAGGTCGTCCAGCGGCATGCCCCTCAGTTCTTTCTCTGCCCGGGCTTGCCAATCCTGATATGCGTCTTCTGACATGATCGTAAATCTCGTCTATCTGAGTGAAGAAAAGCCCGCTATTGTACCCGTTTCGGTGGGTCAATAGGGAGAACAAGCATGGCCGAGTCAGGGGCTAAACCTGCGCCAGAAGAGGCACCACTGAGCGGCATCCGTGTGCTGGAGCTTGGGCAGATGATCGCCGTGCCTGCCGCCACCCACATCTTGGCCGCGTACGGGGCTGAGGTGATAAAGGTTGAAGACACCGGCGCCGGTGACGGCTTGCGTTACTACGGCAGCCAGAAAAACGGCATGAGCGGTTGGTTTGTCAACGCCAACTGGGGTAAACGTTCGATCGCCTTGGACATCAAATCCGACGCCGGCCAAAACATTTTGTGGTCGCTCATCGAGCGCGCCGATGTGTTTGTCGAAGGCTATCGTACCGGCGTCATGAACCGCCTGGGTTTTGACTACGCCGCGGTCAGCGCGCGTAAACCGGACATCGTGTACTGCTCGTCTTCGGGTTACGGCCCCACTGGTCCGTACGCCGACCAGCCGGTATACGATCCGCTCATCCAAGGCCTCACCGGTTGGGCGGGGATCCAAAAACAGGACGGCAAACCTACCCTGGTGCGGGCCATGATTGCCGACAAAATTGGCGCCATGACCAACGCTCAAGCGATTATGGCTGCACTCATCAAACGAGGCGCCAGCGGCCGTGGCAGCCATGTGCAAGTCAGCATGCTGGAGGCCAACCTGGCCTTTGTCTGGCCGGACGTGATGATGGACTGCACCTTGCTCGACGATGATGTGCAGCAGTTGCCCAACGTGCTCGCTTCCTACCGGCTGTATAGCTGCGCAGACGGCCTGGTGGCCATCGCTCCCGGCGCAGATCGCCATTGGCAATCCATGTGCGAGGCGCTGGGACCTGAGTATTACAACGACGAACGTTTTCATACCTTCGCCGGTCGCGGCCAATACAACCGCGAGTGGATGGACAAAATCGACGAGATGGTCTCGAGCTACAGTGTGGACGAAGTGGTGCAACATCTGCGCCACGCAGAAGTGCCGGTGGCACCGGTGTTGGATCCCCACGATGTCTATCAAGACCCGCAAGTCAGCGCCGCTGGTCTGCTCAAAGAAACCCAGCACCCCATTACCGGCCAGATCCGTCACCCCCGCGCCGCCAGTGCCTTTCTTGGCGTAGACGCGCAACTCGCCCCTGCCCCCGCGCAAGGTCAACATAGCTTGGAGATACTGCTGGAGTTGGGTATCAGCGAGGCTGAGGCGGCGACTTTGATGCAAACTGCTACGGTGAAAGTACCCCACTCAGCGCAAGATCCATCGTGAAAATTGGCATCACCTTGTTTGATACAGACCGCGCGCTACCGCCGGTTACCCTGGCGCGTGAAATAGAGGCGCGTGGTTTTGATTCCATATTTTTGCCGGAGCACAGCCACATCCCCACCTCACGGCGAACCCGTTGGCCCGGTGCACGGCCCGGCCAGGACGATCCACTGCCGGAGTACTACAGCCACTTGCACGATCAGATGGTTGCGTTGTCCATGGCCGGCGCTGTCACGGAACGTATTCTGCTGGGCACAGCGGTCACCCTGGTGCCCCAGCACGATCCCATTTGGCTGGCCAAACAACTCGCTTCTTTGGACCATCTCACCGGCGGACGGGTGGTGCTCGGCGTCGGCTACGGCTGGAATGTTGAGCAAGGTGAAAGCCACGGTGTGGGTTTTACCCAGCGGCGTGAACGCACCGAAGATTGCATCAACATCATGCGTGCTTTGTGGCGTGATGAGGTGGCCAGCCACCAAGGGCAACAACTTAGCTTGCAACCCAGTTGGGCCTATCCCAAACCCGCACAACCTGGCGGGCCACCGATCATTGTCGGCGGCATGGGCCCACGCACCTACGACGCCATCGCGCGGTACGCGGATGGCTGGATGCCAATCACCGCGCGCGGCAGCTTACAGGGGCGCATAGAGCCGCTACAAGAAGCTTTCACCAGACATGGCCGAGACCCACAGTCGATCCGTATTTTTATCATGGGCGCGCCGGAGGACCCTGAAAAGTTAGCCAGTTTAGCCAGGGAAGGGGTTGAGCACGCCTGCCTGACCATCTGGAGCGAGGCGCATGATGAAATCATGCACAAGCTAGATGAATTTCAGCGTATCGCCGAACAAGCGCGCGCGCTCTTTTGAGCAACCCTTTAAGGTAGCGAGGCTATCGCACCCGGACCGGCCGCAGCCGGTGCTTAATAGGGCGCGGTGCCGCCGTCTACGTTGAGCATGGCGCCGGTGATGCCGCCGCCGGCTTCCGAAGCCAACAACACCGCCATGGCAGCCACTTCTTCCACTGTATTGGGCCGTTTGATGGCTGCTTCCTGGGCAAACATCTCCACCATTTCATCGAAGCTGATGCCCATGGCTTCGGCGGTGGCCGGTCCGTTGTCTTTGACGATGTCGGTGATCACCAAACCCGGGCAAATGGCGTTCACCGTCACCGCCGCCGCCCCCACTTCTTGAGCCAACGCCTTGGTCATGCCGTTAATTGCGTGTTTGGCGGTGGAATAGGCGGTAAACACCGGCTTACCAATTTTGCCTTCCACCGAAGAGATGTTGATGATTCGCCCCCAGCCATTGGCCAGCATATTTGGTAGCGCCCGCCGCGTGGCCCAGAACGTGGAGTACACATTCCACTTCATACATTCATCAAAGGTTGCATCTGAAAGCTCTACCAGGGGTTGCAGATCGCCCGCGCCGCCGGCGTTGTTAACAAGAATATCAACGGCACCGAGTTTTTCACCCGCCGTATCCACGAACCCTTCAACATCCGCCTGCACCATGGCGTCCCCGCCGACAAAAATACACCGTTCCCCCGCATCAAGTTCAGCCAGAACTGCTTCTGCCTTGGCTTGGTTACGCGCCATGAGCGCCACAGTGGCCCCTTCGGCCAGATACGCCCGGGCGATCCCCAAACCGATACCGGCGGTGCCGCCGGTGATGGCCGCTACTTTTCCTTCTAACTGCATATCTGCTCCATTGTTTGCAAAGTGGCTCTCATCGAATTCGCCGGCCACAGTAAGGGATCATTCATTGTTAAACAATTGTCATACTTAAGCGCTTGCAAATCACAAGCTAACAGACATAATCGACTCCAACACGGGCAAACTATAAGGAGGTGATCAGTGATATCTATTGCGAGTTTTGAGGGCTTGCTCACCTGACCACCCCCGGCTTAACCGCCGGTCAGATCAGGGCGGTTAGGGTTGATGGGTAGCGGATCTTAGTAGCGTAAGCCCAATGGGTGTTTCACCCAAAGGCTAACGGTCTTTGATCTTTATCGATCACCGGAGCAGTCCTACAACGAGCAAACTGCAGCGTCTACCGGGTAGACTAACGAGTCACCTCAGCTAGCTGAGCGCAACTTAGCCAACCCAGTGGACCGCCTGCAGGAAAGGGTCGGCGTGTCGTGAGACATTCCGGCCCTTATTGCATTCTGGCACCGGTCTTTTACATTCGTATCGTCTCTAGCCATGGCACAGCCAGCCCATGCACAACCTTGCAGCCCATCGCATCCACACAACTACCATCGGCGATCTGCTACTGACCACGACGGATAAGCACGGTGAGCGGGACGTGCTCATCTTTCCGGCATCGCGCCACACCTACGCAACTTTCACCGCAGCCAGTTACCAGCGGGCAAAAAGCCTGTATGCCCATGGCATCCGCGCCAGCGATCATGTCGGTATTCTCATGGCAAACTGCCCTGAATACATGGAACTGTTGATGGGCTGCTTGTTGTTGGGCGCGGTAGCGGTACCCATGAACGCACGCTACAAGGCGACGGAGCTTACCTATGTGGTTGAGAACGCCGATCTCAAACTGTTGGTGACGTCAGATCTCATCGCCGACTATGCAGATTTTGGCGAACTGCTGGGAACCGCTTTTACAGACCTTGCTGAGCAGCGTGACCCGCAACATTTGCGTCTAGCCGCAGCCCCTTTGTTACGCCATCTGGTGATGTTCGGCAGCAACAGCCCTGCTGGGTTTATCACCGAGGGTGAATTTGATGCAGCCGGGGCATCCATCGACAACACCGTCATCGACGCATTGCGCGTCAACGTCCAGTTGTCGGATGCCGCCATCATGATGTACACGTCGGGGACCACGGCCAATCCCAAAGGCTGCCCGTTAAGCCACGGCCTGCTGGTGCGTAACGGTGTCAACATGAACCGGGAAAGATACTTCCTGACCCCAGAGGATGTTTTCTGGGCGCCGCTGCCGATGTTTCATATGTCTTCCATCTTGCCCTTTCTCGCCTGTCTGGATGCGGGGGCTGCCATGTCGAGCATGACCCACGTGGAGGCTGGTTTGGCATTGCAGATGCTGGAACGAGATCGGGTGAGCGTGGCGTTCCCATCTTTTCCCACGGTCACCAGCGACCTGATTAACCACCCGTCTTTTGCCACAACGGATTTGTCTAACCTGCGTCGCATCAACAATGTTGCCCCCATCGATATGTTGCGTCGTTTTCAAGATACTTTTGCCCCGGCGATACAAACCGGCGCCTACGGGCTCACCGAAGCCGGCGGCGTAATCGCCTTTAACCATCCCGACGAAGGTCTTGAGACGCGCTTGCACACCTGCGGTACACCGTTCCCAGGCATAGAAGTGCAAATAGTTGAGCCGGATAGCCATGAGGTGTTGGCGGCAGATGAGCGCGGCGAGTTGTGGGTGCGCGGTTACGCGGTGTTCGACGGTTACTACAAAAGCCCCGAAAAAAACGCCAAAGCCTTCGTCGATGGTTGGTTGCGCACCGGTGATCTATGTAGTCTCACTGAGGACGGCGCCATCTGCTATCACGGACGCATCAAAGACATGCTGAAGGTTGGCGGGGAAAACGTAGCCGCCATCGAAATCGAGTCTCACCTGGCGCGGCACCCGGCGGTGCAGATGGCCCAGGTGATCGGGCGCGAGGATAAACGGCTGTGGGAGGTGCCCGTGGCATTCATCGAGTTAAAACCCGGCGCCGAAGTCAGTGCTGATGAATTGATCCAACATTGCCGCGCAGATCTCGCCAGTTTTAAAGTGCCGCGCGAAGTCTACTTTGTCGAAACATGGCCCATGTCCAGCACCAAGGTGCAAAAGTTTCGCCTGAAGGAACTTCTTGGCAGTAAAGCCGAATAGGTTTGGACCGTCTCCTAGCAATCCCTGGCAGCAGCTTTACAAAGGCATGCTGATCAACCCCTGCTGGCTCGCTTCTAAGGTGGCTTCCGCGCGGGAGGATATGTTGAGTTTGCGGTATATGGTTTTCACACACCCAGCAGCCGTGTTGGGGATGATGTCTAAAAGCTCCGCAACTTTTCTCACGGTGAGACCTTTAGCGATGAGCGCCAGCACATCCTGCTCTCTTTCGGTTAGCCCACTCTTGTGCAATTCCGCTACCTCATTCACACCTGCTTCACCAGCACCCGGCTCTGGTCGGAAATGATCCAACAGGCGGCGGGCGATTCGCGGTGACAACGCCGACCGCCCAGCAACTGCAGATCAACCAGGGCAATTTGAACAAGTCTCAAAAGCTCAGAGATTCTGGCGCGTATGCCGCCATGGCGGCACTTAGTTTTCAGGCGACCTGCAAGCGCGCCACGGTGCAACCCACCGCAAAAATCGGCAGCTCTGCGGTATAAAACTGCAGCTCTCCCGGGCCCCCAGCCGCAGCCGCCGCTGCTATATAGGTGCGAATCTCAAACCCGCCCTGACCGCCATCCCGGTAGGTTTCTTCATCGGTATAGGAAAGCAACGCTGCTTTGTCCTGGCGCATCAATCGGTCGAGGAATTGCCGGTCCCAGGCTTCATTTATCTTGCCGGAATCCGGCGTGGCCGGCCAATGGGATATACCGCCGGTACCGACCAAGGCAATTTTTTCGGGCACGCTGTCGCACGCCCGCCGCAGAGCTTCGCCAAACGCCCACACCCGGTGCAGCGGCGCCAGGGGTGGTCCCTGACAATTAATGTTAACCGGGATGACCGGCAAGTCGTATTTCGGCGTGAGGAAGTGCAGCGGTACCATGATGCCGTGGTCACACTTCCACTCTTCCGCGTAAGCGACATCAACAGTTTGCATCACCTCTTTGGTCAAACGCAACGCCAATTCAGGATGGCCGCGAATGACGGTGCGGGGGATGGCGAGCCACTCCGGGTCTTCAATAGGGCCTTCATGCTTCTCACCTAAGCCAATACAAAAGGCTGGCATATTGTCCATAAAAAAGTTGGCGAAGTGTTCCGCCGCCACCACAATCAGCACTTCAGCGCCGCTGGCTTGAATCTCAGCACGCTGTCGATCCAAGGCTGCATACAAAGCGTCTCGCGCGGCAGTATTGTCCACCAGGTGCGCACGGCCGGTGATACCCGGCCCATGGCACAGCACACCGGCATAAACCAGGCTCATCGCTGCTGACCCTCCACGGTAAAACTCGCCCCGCCACCGGTCATGGTATAGACCCCCGCACGCACCGGGCCGTGTTGCTTGATGCCCTCTCGCATCATGTCCAGGTAATCAAACCACTCTATGCCTAACAACGCGGCAAAGTGCATCAGGATCTGACCATTAACGCCCAATACATACAGCAGGCCGATATCACCGTCCAAGAGCGCTTGGTGTTCTTCGTTATCTAATTCGTAGGCAGCTAACGCCACTTCCCGGCTGTCGAGAAACTGCGCCTTGACACGGTCGTCTCGGTTTAAGTGATAGAGGAATTTTTGCACCTGATACAAGCTCATGGTGTGTGCCTACTCTCCATTGATCTCCATTGCTCTCCATTGCGCGCCTAGGCGGCGCGTTTAGCCGTTACCCAGCTGAGGTATGCCATGAGTACCGGCGGCAATACAGACGTTTTTAGTTTCCATATAAAAGTCAAAGCTGTAGTCACCGCCATCGCGGCCGATGCCACTGGCCTTCATACCCCCAAAGGGTGTTGGCAGGTGACGGTTGTTTTCAGAATTGACCCACACCATGCCCACATCCAAAGCCTGCGCCATCCGAATGGCGCGCCCGGAATCGCCAGTCCACACATAGCCGGCCAAACCATAGTCTACCCCGTTGGCCAGAGCCACGGCCTCAGCTTCATCCTGAAAAGAGATGGCGGTCAACACCGGGCCAAAAATCTCTTCTTGGGCAATGCGCATATGGTTCGAGGCATCGGTGAACAGGGTCGGTGTGACGAAGTTGCCGCCTTCTACGGCGCCAGCGGCCACACTTGCTCGGCCACCCCCTACGGCCACCGCAGCACCTTCTTCGCGGGCCAAGTCGAAATAGCTGCACACCTTATCTAAGTGACGCGGGTGGATCAGCGGGCCTACTTCCGTGGCCGGATCAAGCGGATGCCCAACTTTCAGTTGGTCTACGCGAGCCGCGAGTTTCTGCAAAAACTCCTCCTTGACGCTGCCTTGAATCAACAACCGGCTGGACGAAGTACAGCGCTCACCATTCAGGCTGTAGATCATAAACACCACGGCATCCAAGGCGCGTTCTAGATCGGCATCTTCAAACACCACCACCGGGTTTTTACCGCCAAGCTCAAAATGTACACGTTTTAAGGTCGCCGCACCCTGGCGCATGATGTGGCTACCCGTTACCGATTCCCCCACAAAGGCGACTGCCTTAATGTCCGGGTGTTCGGTGAGCGCCTTACCCGCTTCTTCGCCTAAACCTTGCACGGTGTTCATCACCCCCGCCGGCAACCCCGCATCATGCATAATTTCCACCAGCAGGGCTGCTGAGTAAGGAGACCACTCCGCCGGTTTGTGCACGACGGTACATCCCGCCGCCAGCGCTGGCGCAATTTTCCAGGTCGACAACATGAACGGCGTATTCCACGGGGTAATGACCCCCACCGGGCCGATGGGTTGGCGCAGGCTGAAGTTCAGGTGTTCAGCAGCCGGTAATGACAGACCGTCCTGAGCACCTGGCGCACGGTCGGCGAAAAAACGGAAATTCTCCGCACCGCGCACCGCAGCTTTGCTCATGAAGCGCAGCGCCTGACCGGTGTCATAACTTTCGACCAAGGCAATCTCGCGGGCGTTGGCTTCGACGGCATCTGCGATACGGTGTAAAAGATCACGGCGCGCCTCACCCGCCATGGCTCTCCAGGCTGGAAACGCGTCCGCTGCTGCGCGGCAGGCCACATCGATGTCTGCAGCGCTGCCCGCGGCCACTAAACCGGTCACGGAATTGTCGATGGGGCTTGCGTTGGTAAAACTCTCACCGGACTCACCCGCATACGCTGCGCCATTGACAAAATGTGTCAGGGTAGCGTTGCGAAAACGCGCCAGTTGTTGTTCCACTTCTACCAGGTTTTGCGCAAGCTCATCGCTCATAGGATTCTCCTCTGGATTAAGCTGATTGGGTTAAACAGGTGAATCTGCTTCATCTGATTACCTGGCCTGCATATGATCGCGGATGGAGTTGGTGTTCCAACGTAAACCCGCATCTATTTCTTGCAGTTCATAAGACAACGCAATGGGAAGATCAGGCGCCATGGTCTGCACCTGCTTTACCAATACCTCAGACAGTGTGCTGCCAATGCGCTGCAGGGTGGCACGGTCACGCCCCTCACCGACCCGCAGATACACCGCGACAAAGGCATTATCCGGATGGCGGTCGGCGATCAGAAAACGTTCGCTGACGTAGGCGCGCGTACGCAATCCCGCCAGCGGTAGTTCTTCTTGCGCTGCAGCGGCGCTGTGCAGCGCGTCAACCAGCGTTGCGATGTCTAGCACGCTATTTAGGTTGCTGGAGTACTCGATGATTTGATGTGGCATGCCACCCCCGAAATCATTTAACATGTTAAGTATGCCTGAGTATGGGTGACGGTCAACCACATGTTTGATTAGGACAGTGATATGCGCTTTTTAACCTTTGAATTCCAAGACGCGATGAGCTTCGGTGCGGTACACAACGACCAAGTGGTGGATTTAGGCAAGCGCCATCCTGAACTTCCCGACCTGCGGGAGGCCATCCGTCATCAACAACTACAAACGCTCGCAGCAGAAGCCTCTCAAGTGGATGCGGATTATGCGCTTAGCGACATCGGCTTTCTGCCGACCATTACGAACCCGGAAAAGATCATTTGCATCGGCGTGAACTACGCCAACCGCAATGCCGAATACAAAGACGACAGTGAGCAGCCGCAATACCCCAGCGTGTTTATGCGCAGCCGCGAATCTTTGGTCGGCCACCAACAGGACATTTTAGACCCCCCAGAATCAGACCAATTGGATTACGAGGGTGAAATAGTCTTGGTCATCGGCAAGTCCGGGCGGCGCATCCCCGCCGGACAAGCGCATAACCACATCGCCGGGCTGACCATCATGAACGAGGGTTCAGTGCGCGACTATTTGCGCCACGCCAAATTTAACGTAACCCAAGGCAAAAACTTCGAAAAGTCCGGCGCGCTCGGACCATGGATGGTAACCAGCGACGAATTGGACCCCATGGGGGAACTGCAAGTCATCACCCGCGTCAACGGCGAGGAGCGGCAAAACGACGTCACCGGCAACCTGATGTTCGATTTCCGCTACCTCATCGCTTATCTATCCACGTTTTATCGCCTGCAACCGGGGGACATCATCGCCACCGGCACCCCTAACGGCGCCGGCGCCCGATTCGATCCGCCAAAATATCTGCGCCCGCAAGACAGCGTGGAAGTGGAAGTGCCGGGGATTGGTATTTTGCACAACAACATCGCAGCGGAACTTGTGTGAGCGCGCTGCGGGACATTGAGCACAACCTACCGTTGCAACTGCTCAAAGCGCGCGAGGCGGCCATGGCCAGTTTCAGACCCATGTTGCGTAAACACGGTCTGACAGAGCAGCAATGGCGCGTATTGCGGGTGCTGTCCGCTTATCCTGATATCGATGCCACCACGCTGGCGCACAGGTCCATCTTGTTGGCACCCAGCTTAACGCGCATCCTGAAACATCTGGAACAAACCGGTTACGTAGCTCGCCTGCAGGATCCGGTTGATCAACGCCGTGCAACCTTCTCGCTTACTGCCGCCGGATCGAGTAAAGTAGCGCGCGTCGCGCCCGACTCGGAAGCCTTATACCGGCACATCGAGGCGCAGTTCGGCGCGTCCAATCTAGATTCGCTGTATCGATTGCTGAACAAGTTTTCCAGTGCGGTGCAAAATGGATCCAACGCAAACACATGATGTGATATGAATCTTGTACGGGTTTTAACAATTCTACTTTGCCTGACGGCTGCTCTCTGGCGCACACCGGTTTATGCCGATGGCCTGTTGCACCTGCCCATCATGGTGGAAGCGGATGAATTTGAGATTCGCATGGACGTTGAACACGCGATGTGGCGCGGCAATGTTGTGGCGCAACAAGGCAACTATACATTTCGCGCCGGTTCGCTGTCGGTGAGCCTGGAACAAGTTGGCACATCGCCACAAAGAACGGACGCCGGGGAAGGCGGCACCTCATTGCAGGCAGGTTATACGCTATCCGCAGAACGACTAAGTTATGACGTAGGCAATGGCACCATTACTGGCGAAGGCAACAGTGAAATTCGTCGCGGTCAGGAAAGTATTCGCGCCGAACGCATTACCTACTTTGTCGACCAACGTAAAGCACTGGCCCTGCCCGAACCTAACGGGCGCGTGTTTGTGCAGTTCTACAGCAATCCGCAGAGCCCCATTTTCCCTGGCTCAGGGTTAGCATTGGCCGCAGACTGAACCTGTCAACGTTGTCAAATGCCTGGGATAAATTAGCAGCGCTATGGTTGCTCCTGGTGTTGGTTGCCGCGAGCGGCTGCTCCAATGAAACGCCTCCTCAACAAACGCCCGCTGCCACGGAGCCAGCCGCATCCGCAGCAACTGCCAGACCTGAAACCCCCGCGCAGCCTGGAGCGTCTGACGCCCCGATCGATTCGAAGCGGAATACGCCAGAGGAATTACCGCTGGATCTATCACGCGAAGCGTTGAGCGAAATAGAAAACGAGGGCGCAGATGAACTGGAGGAACCCCCTGCGGTTCTGCCAGATATGTTTGAAGCACAAACAGGGGACAAAAAAACCAGGCTGTCTGGCAAAGTGCTGATGAATGAAGAAGCCACGAATCGTCACGACATGGTTGACGGCATCCAGATCGAGGTGGAAGTTCCGACCAACTAACGGCGCCCTAGCCCAATCTCACGGCGTTTTAGCTTGGTGCTAAGGCAGCCACCAAATGGGTGAAGACCACGCCCGTTCCGTTTGCATCAGATCCGCTTGCGGATACTTCTCACAAAGCTTTGCACGCTCACACAGGAACTTACTCCAGCGCGGCGTGGGTACCTCCAATACTCTGACATACCAATACGTCGGCGCCTGAGGTTGAAAGTCCGCGTCCTGCCAGGTGAGGCAAACGTCCGCTTGCCCGTCAGGGTAGTCGGCAAGCTGCACCACCCTTTCATGTACCTGCCCGTTGCGGTATTCGCCTTTAATCACCTCCACACGGGCCAATTTGGCTTGATCCATCCCCGCCTGTATGGCGAACCAAGGAGGGTCGGATGCCAGTGCCGGGGAAGCCGGGATAGAGCCACCCATCACCACCGCCATGGCAGCCCGCTCCACGTCGCAATAACCGCCGTCAGCCACGCCAAAACGCAGCGAGATGCGAGGGCCGCTGGTGGCGTACGCCTCACGTCGGTGGAGCGCGTCAAACACACCGGCCCGCGTGTTCTGCTCCGCCCACACTGCCACCAGTCCACCCGGGTTATAGCTGGTGTTGCCCAACTGTTCTTCGTCCGTTAACAATAAGGTTGAGATACCGCGATCGTAGTCGACCTCCATGACCCGCCCGGGGGTTCCAAAATGGGTATCGGTGGAACCAATCGCGCCGAGCATCAGCGGGTTCACGCGTGAAGCACCAGCCTGGTAGGCGGCCAGACCGCGGGCCAGTAGCGAACGGTAATAGGTGGAGCGGGCCCGCGCCCATGCCTCTGCAGGGCTCGACTTGTCGGGACCGCTGAGGCGTTCTTTCGCCGAGTTGTGCATCAGCAGGTTGAAGTTACAGTCTTCACCTAACTCTGACGGACGTTCCGGCAGGCACTCGCTGGCACCTTTTTCCTGAAAAATTTCCGCCAGACGCTCAAACCGCGCACGCACCGCCCAGGCTTCCGCGGTTTCCGTCTCCACCGCAAAGGTACGCCCGCCGTCCGCCCAATTGATGTTGTGAGGAATGGTTAACACGTTACATCCATCCGACGCACGGCAATTGGTGTCTAGCTGGTGCCAGAGCTGCTGCACTTCGGGGAAGCGCACAAAGTCGTAAGCCTGCTCCGGGACCTCGGCGCTGCGAAAAATGACATTGCGGTGCCAATGACGTCCTCCGGGTGAGCCGGTCCATTCGTAGCCGATCAACGCGGTGAAGTTGCACGGATCATTGGCGCTGTTGGCGGCGTTCTGCACGCGCTGCCAGGCTTTTTTGCGCGCTTGTGGGCAATCAAACGCTTCGTCCTCACACACACCGGCAGGTTGCGGGTCGAGTGACCCGACAACAGGCAATAGATAGTCGTTAAAAATTTCGCGGCTAGCCCGCTCCCGGTGCAAGGCGCGCAGATTGTTGCAATAAGGCTGATCGGCGTATCCGGGATCGGTGCAAAGATACATCTGATCCCAGGTTTCCGCGTGATCGGTGACCGCCATAAAATCTAACGGCCGGTCTATGGTTTTGACTTCCCCGGTGAGCAGCCGCAGCGGTTCACCGCGGGCGTACGCATAAGCCTCCCTAGGAGTGGCGATGGCGCCGAAAGCCCATGCATCCAGCGAGTGGGCCGTGTGCACGTGCAGGTCACCCCACAAAAGCTGCTTCTCACCCGGCGGAGCGTCGGGGCATGTATCGGCGGTGCCGATGCCCGCCATCAGCAGGCAGCCGGCACTCACCAGGCAACAAACCGCCTTTCTGCCCCGCACAGTATCAACCTATCGATACATAAGGGGCTAGTAGAGCGCTACTCATCCCCAAACCGGTAGGTGAACGAGGCATACCAAGTGCGTGGGCGCACCGGTTGACCAAACGCCAGACCAAACGCCCCAAAAGGTGTCGCAGATTGGTAATACTCCTCGTCGGTGGCGTTGCGCATACCAAAACCAAGCTCCCAGTTATCCTCGGCGGAGATGTACTTCGCACTGAGATTGAGGTTGGTATAGTCATCCAACAAGGTCTCTTCGATGTTTTCTGCGCGGCTGTAGTACTCGTCTTTGGTGACGTAGTCTGCGCGAAATGCCAGACGTCCGCCCTGATTAAGTGGCACTTCGTACTTCAACATCAGCGACAAGGTCCAATCCGGCGTGTTGGGTAGATCGGTACTTTCGCTGATAACCACGGTGTTAGAGACCAAGGTGCCTCTCAAGGAATCGATTTCGTCGTCCAGCAAGCCCACGTTAATGCCAACACTGAGTTGCTCAGTGAGCAGCGCCGACACCTCCAGTTCCAAACCTTGCAGCGTGGCATCACCCAAGTTTTCCTTGGTGGAGGCGGAAGCCACTTGGTCACTGGAAGCATTAATCTGCATGTCTTCATAGTCCATGAGGAAGGCAGTGGCGTTTAAACGCATGCGGCCATCCAGCAACTTGGATTTCATGCCAATCTCGTAATTGGTGACAAATTCCGGATCGTAGTTCGGCAAAGGCACCGGTACGGCACCGGTGAAGCGAGCGGCGTAGCTGCCGTCGCGATACCCTTCAGAATAAGTGGCGTATAACATCACGTCGTCCGACACGTCCCAAGACAGCGACAATAGGGGCGTAGTCTCTTCCGTGGTTAGGTCACCAAACTGCCGCGACACAGGCCCGACGCGGCGGCGGGTATCAAGATCAAAGCTTTTATCACTTTCTGTATAACGAGCACCTACCGTCAAGGTCAGCACATCGCTGAGGTCAAAGTTAACCTGACCAAAGATGGCCTGGCTTTCGTTGTCGATGTAGCGGTCAATGTACTGGAAGAAAAAGTCCGGTGGTCCTGACAGCGGCGGCGCAAAGGAGATCTGGTTAAAAATCGACTCCACCCCTTCTTCCTCAAAGTGATACAAACCAATCACGTAATTCAGCCGCCCGTCCATGGCTTCGCCGCTCAGTTGAAACTCCTGGGAAAACTGATCCTGGCTGTATTCGTCGTGGTTGTTGTGAAACAAGATGTACGGCGAAAAATCGATATCGTTGAACAGGTCGATATCAAATTCCCGGTAAGACGTAATCGACTTCAGCTCCAGCGCACCTAACTGCCAGGTGGCGGTGAGGTTGGCACCCATCACTTCCACGCTCTGCTCAGGTGAGACGACATTACCTTGGTTGTCGGTAAACACTGAGTTGGATTTGTACGGATCGTTGGTATTCCACACCGGCCCGTAACAGGCAGTGTTGGTGGCCTGACCGGCCGCCGTGGTACAAGATGCCGGATCGCCGCTGTAAATGGCGTTCCAGAAGTTGGCAAATAGCTGCACCGGCGGACCAAGCGTGATGTCCTGGCCGTTAAATGTGCCGATACCGCCGATGGAGCTGAGCGCACCGGGGGTTTCTTCAGCCTTAGAGTAATCGGCAGCGAAATCCAGGCTAAAAGTATCTGTTAGATCCGCGGTCAAACGCATGCGCGCACCCCAGATGTCATCGTTACCGAGTTCCAAGCTGCTGTACTGCACGGCTTCTACATAACCGTCACGTTCACGCATGAAGGCGCTGAAACGACCGGCCACGCGGTCACCCATGGGTACGTTTACCGTCACTCTGGTTTCAAACAAGCCTTCATCACCCGCAGATACGTCAATCGAACCGGCGAGTTCGTTACGTGGTGATTTCGACACGATGTTGATGGCACCGCCGATGGTGTTGCGCCCAAACAAGGTACCTTGCGGACCGCGCAGCACTTCGATGCGTTCAATATCAACCAAATCGAATACGCTGCCGATATTGCGGCCAAAGTAAACACCGTCTAGATAAATCCCCACAGCGGGGTCTTCGACGGGAATAAAGTCATTTTGCCCCATGCCGCGAATGAACATCACCGGCGATTTCACACCACTGGTGCCACCAGCGGCTTCGAAGTGCACGTTGGGCACCATCTGACCAATGACGTCAATTTTCATCCCGCCCTGCTCAAGCATTTCTTCGCCGGTGAGGACTGAGACCGCCACCGGTACTGATTGCAGGTTTTCTTCGCGGCGGCGCGCCGTCACGACAATTTCTTCCAGCGCCAAACCCGAGTCGGCCTGTTCGGCAGCCTCGGCCACCGCCACATCAACAAAGTTCAATCCACAGGTAAACAGCACCCCGCAGATGATGGCTGTGTATTTCATTTTGATCCTCTCCGTTAATAGAACCGCGGCTCCTTAGGTGCCTGACACGGCGCCTGACACACCTCCGCCTCTCCGCAGCTGTCCTGAAAATACCACTAAATTAATCAAATGATCAATATCATTGTGGAATATTAATCGCTTGGATAATATAGGCCGCCAGAGGACCAAGATTTAATACCCGCATTGGAACCACATCCCGTCGAATACAAAACCGAGCGCTCTGAGCAGACACGTTCGCGTGTCACCAAAAACGCCATTTTGGAGGCCGCCGTGGTGGAGTTCGCCAACCTCGGCTTTGACGGTGCCACCACCCGCGGCATCGCCGCACGCGCATATGTAAACCCGGCGCTGATCGCGCACCATTTCGGCAGCAAAGACGCGCTGTGGAAAGCTGTCGCGGAGTATTTAATGGGGATGGCTGCAGACCGCTTGCGCCGACGCCGCGCCGCGCTGGACGGCGTGGACCAACACAGTGTGTTGCGCCTGCTGCTGCGTGAATTTGTCCTGCTCAGCGCAGACTTACCCAATCTAAACCGGTTTATGGTGCAGGCCAACGCGGGTAGCCCCGAGCGGATGCACTGGCTGGCAGATCGCTTCCTGCAACCCGGCGGCGCGATGATGGCGGATGTCATTGTGGAAGCGCAGCAGGCCGGGTTGCTGCCACAGGGTGATCCATTACACATTCGCTTTTTATTTTTGTCCGCAGCAGCGTCCATTTTTACGTTTGCGGCCGAATTCGAAGAACTCACCGGCACCAATCCCCACGACGCTGAGGTTTTAGACCGTCACATTGACCTGGTGCTGAATATCTTTCAAAGCAAAAGTATGTAGTGTTGATACATACTATTTGATTGCGTAAGATCGCTCTCCATCCAAAACGAAGGAAGGGGCATGAGGAATGAGTGAGGCGATCAATACTTCACAACCGCAATATCTAACCGATCCGGCGGCTCTACCGCTCGCGCAGATTGACGTAGCGGACCCGGAAATTTATGAGCACGACACTTTGTGGGGGTTTTTCAAACGCTTGCGTGAAGAAGACCCAGTGCACTATACCCAGAGTAAGGAGTTCGGACCGTTTTGGTCGGTAACCCGCTTTGACGACATCCAATACGTAGACAAACACCACGAAATTTTTTCCTCCGAGCCAACCGTTTTATTGGGTGAGCAACCGGAAGACTTCACGTTCGTTAACTTTATCCAAAGCGACCCGCCGATCCACGATGAACAACGTAAGGCAGTGCAGAACGTGGTGGCACCGCGCAACCTGGCCGAGCTGGAACCGATCATTCGTCAGCGCGCACAGGCGATTTTAGATGGGTTGCCGGTGGGCGAAACCTTTGACTGGGTCGACCACGTGTCCATCGAACTGACCACACAAATGTTGGCCACCATCTTTGATTTCCCCTTTGAAGATCGGCGCTTGCTGACCCATTGGTCCGATGTCGCCATCGCCACACCGGAAATGACCGGCGGCAATACCATCACCGAAGAATACCGTCGCGAAGAAATGGGCAAATGCCTCGAATATTTCAATCGTCTATGGCGCGAACGCGAACACCTGCCGCCGAGGTTTGATCTGCTGTCCATGTTGATCCACGGCGAAAGCACTAAGGACATGATCAACAAACCAATGGAGTTTATCGGCACCCTCATGCTCCTCATCATCGGCGGCAATGACACCACGCGTAACTCCATCAGCGGCGGCGTGGTGGCGCTCAATCAGAACCCGAATGAGTACCAGAAGCTGCGCGACAACCCCGCGCTGATCCCCAACATGGTCTCTGAAATCATTCGCTGGCAAACACCACTGTCGCACATGCGTCGCACCGCCAAGGTGGACACTGAGCTACATGGCAAACACATCAAAAAAGGCGACAAGGTGGTGATGTGGTACGTCTCCGGCAACCGCGACCCGCACAGCATTAGCGAGCCTGATATGTTCATCATCGACCGGCCGCGAGCACGCCAACACCTATCATTTGGTTTTGGCATCCATCGGTGCATGGGTAACCGTCTGGCGGAAATGCAGCTGCGCATCGTTTGGGAAGAGATTCTCAAACGCTTCCACACTGTGGAGTTGGTAGGTGAACCCGTACGCGTCCGTTCGAACTTCGTGCGCGGTTACGCTGAGCTGCCTGTGCGCGTCCACCCTGTCTAGCAGATTCATGACGAGGTAAACCCGCGTGGCAGAAGCCCTCGACGATAACGGCAAAAAGACCCCTAGCGAATTCCCCCAGGCGGGTGCACGGCTGAAGATGAAAGACCTGGAGTTGCGCACCGGCGTCACCCGCGAAGCGATACATTTTTACTTACGCGAGGGGCTGCTGCCGGAACCGGAGCGACCTAAACGCAACGTTGCTTACTACAGTGATGAACACGTGGTACGTATCCAGGCCATCAAACGACTGCAACAAGAGCGTTCGTTGCCGTTGCACGCCATAAAGCCCCTGCTCGACGGCTTCGACTACCAGGCGCTCAACACCCAAGACAATTTGGCGCGCTTTGAGTTGACCGTGCAGTCGCATGTCAACGGCGAGCTTCCAACCCAAAACGTCAGTCTGCAGGAGCTGACGGCAGAAACCGGTTTAAGCGAGGGTTTTTTGCACACCTTGCATCAGCAAGGGGTGATACACATCGATGGTGAGGGCGAAGCAGCGGCGCTCAACTTCAGTGAGGCTGCCATCGTGCGCCTGTGGGCGCGCCTGCAAAGTTTGGGGTTTGATGAGGATAAAGGGTACGGTAGCGACTATCTAAAACGTTTTGCTGATGCCATGGCACCCGTCGCGGAAGCTGAGGTTGACAACTTTTTGCAGCAATTTGGTGACGTCCCAGCCGATGAAGCCGCGCAAATGGCCGCGCAAGGAATGAGCATAACTAACGAAATTGTCAGCCGCTTGCGGACCCAAGCCATCATGCGAACATTGCATCAACGCGTCGCGGATACGTAGGGAGACCACATGAGCGACATCAACCGTATGGACAACCCGGTATGCCCCGTCTCCCTCGAAGAGGCGACCCTGGCCGACATCGAGGTCTTGGAGTGCCCCTACCCCACTTATCAATTTCTGCGCGACAACGCGCCGATTTTTCAGGACCCGCGCACCGGCATGTTTGTGGTGACCCGTTATGAAGATCAACGGCGCATCGCCATGGATTACGAAAATTTCAGCAACTTCCGCCCCAGCAACGACCACGCCAACTTAACCGGCGCTGCGCGTTTAGCATATGAGCGTTTCTTAGAAAAAGGCTGGGTGCCCGGCGAATCACTGGCTGCGCGGGATGACCCGGAACACAAACAAATGCGTTCGATCTTTGACCAGGCGTTTCGCCCGAAACGCATCAAAGACATGGACCACCAGGTTGAGCAGCTGTCTTATGAATTGATGGACAGCTTTATCGACGACGGCGTGTGTGAGGTCGTGGCGCAATACGCCGTACCGCTGCCCTTGATCATCATTTGCCGGCAAATGGGCGCCGACATGGATGATGTGTGGCAAATCAAAGAGTGGACTGATGCTTGGATCAAGGGTATTGGTTTTGGCATCAGCGACGAAGAAAAGCTCAAGTACACAGACCTGGAAATCCAGGCCCAACACTATTTTCAGGCCATCTTCGAACAGCTGCGCAAACAACCCAACGACACTTTGTTGTCTGATTTGGTGAACTTGGAGGTACCCGGCTGGGGGCGCACGTTAAATGACAACGAACTGCATGCCGAGATGATGCAAGACACGTTTGTCGGCGGCTCAGAAACCACGACTAACGCCATCTCCGCCGGGATCATGCTGTTGGACCGTGATCGAGCCACGTGGGACAAGCTGCGCTCCGACCCCGAACGTTACTTAAAAACGTTTGTTGATGAGGTGGTGCGTTTGGAGTCACCGGCACAAGCCATGTCACGCACCGCAAAAAACGATGTCGAGATTGGCGGCGTAAAGATCCCCAAAGGTGCCCAGGTGGATTTGCGGTACGCGGCCGGTAACCGCGACCCCGAACAGTTCGAAAACCCCGACAACATTGACCTTGAACGTAAAAACGCCGGCTCGCATTTAGGCTTCAGCACGGGCACCCACTATTGTTTAGGGGCGCCGTTGGCGCGCCGTGAGTTGTACTGGGCATTTAAAGCCTTCATCGACAAAATCGAAGATTTTCGGCTGACCCCAGGCAAAAACAATCTGCGTCATCTACCCAATTACAGCTTGAGGATTCTCAAGGAGTTACACATCGAGTTTGAGCGTAAGCCTGCCTGATTAACTCTCTACATAGGTCTGCTTCTGTGCTCAGCTTCGATCAAAGCAAGTCACCCACCGCGCGGTGCGCCTGATTAATGGCCTCATCGAGATAGGCCCTGGCACCGGCATCTGAATTGGCGATCGCCACCTTACCCCAGGTCTGGCGGCCAATCTCATGTGGCGCCTGCCCCGCTGCATACTCGGGGTCATGCAGAGAATAAGTGCCATAGGCATAACCGTGCGGCCAACGATTGACGGTAATCGCCGCTATGTCCTTGGCTGCGCTGAAACCAGCTTCACCCAATAGCTGATTGAGGAAATTTAAGATGTCCGCCTCTATTTCGCCATAACTGGTCGCCAGCAGCTTGGTGCGGCCGACGCGAAACTGATCCGCGGGCGCTAAACCGCTGGCGCCAAAAGCGCTGGAGAGGTGTAGAACCACCGGTTCATCCGGGCCTTGGCTAAAGCGATAACCGCCCATGGAGACGGGGAAATCCACCATCATCATTTGATGGAACATATTGGGCGCAAAACACTGGCCAATACCCAGTTGTTTAAGTGCACGCCAGTTGTTGAGCACCACGTTGGTGTACACCAGGGGTACCTTCACCTGTTGCGCTAACGCCTCCTTCTGCGCTACCGGTAGGTCAGGACACAGATACGGGACTATTGCGTTATAACAAGCCAGCACACAGTGTTTGGCAGAAACCTCGTGATGCGCACCGTTTTGTACGTAGCGCACCTGCACTTGCGCTCCATCTTGGGCACCATTTTGGGCCACACCCACCGCGGTACTGTTGAGGCGAAGGTGTACATTGTGGTGAGACTGATCGAGTTGCGAGTAATCAAACCGCGCGGTAACCAGGTCTTCTGGCGTAGTCGCCGCCGTCACCTCGGGAACCAAAGAACGCACCAGCAAGCGCGCAATGGAGGCATTGCCGTCCGGATAGTGGTGAATGTACGGATCCGCCAACCCGCCCAATAATCCACGCAACCAATCAAATCCCGTCACTCCCAAGTGAGCGCCGCCCGGCATGCCCAGCACCAAGGCTTCGATGGCTGGAATCTGATCAATGCCAATGCCGTAATAACCGGCCGGCAGATCGTGCAGCAGATCAATCAATGTGGGTGACGTGACACCCAGGCGTTCTTTCAAAAAGGTGAGATAGCTGATACCACTCAGGTATCCCGGCAATTCCAGCAAATTGAGATCCTCAAAGGCATCACTGCTGCCGGTCATCAGATGGAGCATGGTGGCGCGGTCGGCTTCACTTAACGGCATTGCCGCAACCGCATCGGCACCTTGCAAACGTCCCGGCGCAAGCCCGAGGAAATCCGCCGCGCCAAACAAGCTGGCATTGACAAAGGCAGAACGGCCATAAGTTTCGCGGTCAAAAAACAAACCACCGGACAGACCGTGTCGCTTAAAAAATTCTTGGTCGTAATGATCGTAAAAACCGTCGAGATCCACCGCCAGTTCGGTAAGCAGTTTTTTTGCGACGTCACTGTAGGCGGACGGACTTTCCATGGTCTGGCTGCCGCCGTAGCCGATGATGTGTTTGCCACCCACGCTGAACTCGTTACGTTTGGCATGGCCGCCAAAGTCATCGTGGTTATCGAGGATGAGAATTTTCGCTTGCGGCTCGTTCTGACGATAGAAATAGGCTGCGGCTAAGCCTGAAACGCCGCCCCCCACCACCACCAAATCGTAGGGTGCATCCGCACGTTTAAGCGGCCCAAAATCCTGCTGCCCTTCCCGCGCCAGCGCATGCGCCACCTCAAAGGAACCGGCGTGACTACCGCGTAAGCCCGTCAGGCTGGGAGGATAAGAGGCGCCCGTCCGGGGTGTATTGGCGGCGGCAAGGTGACTGAAGGCCAGACCACCCGCCGCCACCGGTATACCCGTGATGCCATGTACAATGTCCCTGCGCGTAAATTCGGCCATCTCTTTGCCCCTATTCGCCGCTATCTCATTGTTTAGCGCAAGTCAGCGATCACCTTACGCAGTATTTCGTGCATTTGCTGCAAGTCATCGGGGGTCGACGTAAACGGTGGCGCAAACTGCAAAGTGTCGCCCCCCCAGCGTACATACAAACCTTCCGCAAAACAGCGCACACCCGCCTCATAGGGTCGCATCAGGGGATCCCCATCCCGCGCGGCAAATTGCAAGGCACCCGCCATGCCGATATTTCGAATATCGGTGATGTGAGGTAACCCGCGTAAACCGTGCAACGCTTCTTCCAGCAACGGCGCCAGCTTTAACGAGCGCTCCACCATGCCGTCTTGTTCAAACACATCCAACGCAGCGAGAGCAGCCGCGCTCGCCACCGGGTGTCCCGAGTAAGTATAGCCATGTGGCAGGCTGATCATGTGTTCCGGCAAGTCTTCATCCACAAACGCCTGATAGATCTCGTCAGTCGTCAGCACGGCACCCATAGGGATCGCGCCATTGGTCAGCGCCTTGGCGAGGTTCATCATGTCCGGCACCACAGCAAACGTATCAGCGCCAAATGCTTCGCCGGTGCGGGCAAAACCAGTGATGACTTCATCAAAAATCAGCAGGATGTCATGTTTGTCACACAGGGCGCGCAGTCGCCGCAGATAGTCGGACGGCGGCACAATCACACCGGCGGAGCCCGCCATAGGCTCCACAATCACGGCGGCAATATTGGAGGCGTCATGTAACGTCACCAACTGCTCCAAGTGGTCTGCCAGTTCCTCACCACCCTGGGGTTGTCCACGCGTGAAGGCGTCTTCCGCACGCAACGTATGCGGCAGATGGTCAGCGTCGGTGATCTGCCCGAACAGTTTGCGGTTCGGCCCAATACCGCCAAGACTGGTACCGGCAAAATTCACCCCGTGATAACCCTTTATGCGACCGATAAAACGGGTTTTGCTGGGCTGGCCGCGCATGCGCCAATAGGCGCGCGCAATTTTTAAGGATGTATCTGCGCTTTCGGAACCCGAGTTCGTGAAAAAGGCATGTTGCAACGGCGCGGGCGCCAACGCCGTAAGCCGCTGCGCCAATTGCACAACTCCTGGGTGGGTGTATTGAAATGCGGGGCTGTAGTCCAAGGTTTTGAGTTGTCGGGCCACCGCTTCGGCGATCTCCGGGCGGTTGTGGCCAAACCCACAACACCACAAACCCGACAAGCTATCAAACACACGGCGACCGTCATCGGTAATCAGATAACAGCCGTCGGCACCGGTAATGATGCGCGGGTCTTTGCGAAAGCCATTACGCGCCGTAAAAGGCATCCAATAAGCTTCCGACGCTACGTTCGGATCGGGATCGATCACCGCCTCGGTCATGGCACCACTCCTGTTTGTCTGCTTGCCACCTTTTGTTTGCACTCGTGCTACAAGCGCTTCAGATTCACATTTGGCCGCAACTCACGCCCAGCCTTGCTCACCGCTTTGCCGTCCACCTCCACAATGTCCGCGGTGAAATCAAAGGTACCGCTGTTGCGCACGACCGAAGATCCTAAGCCAAAGGCATCCACCTGAGCGTCAGCCGCAACAAAATGCGCAATCCGCTGGGGAGTTAACCCGCCCGAGACAACAATGCCAACCTGGCTAAATCCGGCTGCGTCCAACACAGCACGCACGGTTTTTACCAAGGTTGGATTTACACCGTGCAGATCATCCCCAGACAGTGCTTGCAAACACTTGTCCGCCACCGCTGCGGAAGTATCCAAGCGTACACTGTGTAAACGTTCACCCAGCTGACGCGCCACCGCTTGCGCCAAAGCGGAAGGGAGATTTCGAGATTGTAGTTGGGCTGAAGTCACTGGCAGCCGCTGCGCTTAGTTTCCAAAACGCCACCGTATTTTTGCGACAAAAGAATCAATGATCGGCTCGTCAAACACATCGCTAAACAGGTCTCCAAACGACGAATCGATCTGGTTAGGTAACGAATTTCCGCGATTGTAAACCATAAACAGGTCGGTCAGCGGGGCTATTTCCCAGCGATAGCGGAACTGAACGGTGAGTAAGCTTACGGTAAAGTCGTGACTGTTGCGGGTGCGTGGCGCCGATTGCAGTTTTCCATCTCCATCCGGCACGGCAAAAAAACCATTTTCTTCAGCCGTCACACCTGCCCATTGCAACGACAAGCGTAACTGGTGGTTATAGGCCAAAAACCAGTTGAGATCGATGCTCGGTTGCCATTCGGTGCCGTCGTAGCGGCCGAAATTGCGTCCGCCTTGATAGACCAACCAGCCGCGGCGTTTTTTATAGCGCACGTCAAACTCGATCAACACGCGATCGGAGGGCCGTATGGTCACCCCGGCACTGGCATTCAGCGTCCAATCTCCTAGATCTTCCTGCAACACGCCGACGGAAGCCGAGTAGCTGAACATGTGTGCCGCGTTGGTGGCGATACCCACATCGGCATAACCGCGCTGTTGCGCGCGGTAGGCGCCGTTGCCGCGACTGTCGATGTCTTCAAAACGTTCCGGCAGATAGGCAAAAGCCGTGCGTACGGTGTTGCGTCCAGGCAATACCATAGAAGATCGCCAATACAGGCCGGAGTTGGTTACTTGACCCCGGTCTATGTTGTATTGCTGCTCCGCCACCAAGGTGGTGCGGTAGTTAGAGATGTGTTTCGAAACTCGCTGTTGATTGTAGAGAAAAATGTAGCGTGCGTTGGCATAGTTGTTACGACGCAGAAAACCGAGATCATTAAAGTTGATCTCTTCATCCATGTACTCGAGCTCAAATTTGTGACGCAAATTGCTGCCCTGGGCGTACAGCACATCAAAAATTGCGCCGTACCCTTGTTCATCGTCTGCGTCGGACATGATCAACTGCCCATCCGCAATGAGGCGCCCCGAGGGTGCGGTGTAATGTGCATCCACGCTGTGCACAGTGGCATCGTACTGCGGCCCGCTGACCAAGGTGCCCAAATAGCCAAGCGAACGGCGGCCGACGTCTATGTCTTCGTATAAAAACCGGGTCACCGCAAAATCCCGGCCGTCGCCGTCTATATCAACTTCGCGGCCCGCGCCGTCAAGGCCGCGCCATTCCACATCGTCTTCGAAGGCGCCAAGCACACCGTAGCGCATGTCACCTAAGCCACCAGTTAGCTTCACTGCCCCCAGCAAATCCGTGGGCAAATCGGTTTGACCTCGAAGCGGTGTGACACCGTCCGCCAGGGATACTTGATTGGCAGTCCCGCCAATGCGCCGCGTATTCACCAGCGAAATGGGCGTAGGGATGAAGTCACGCTCATAGACTCGGCGAGATGTGGAGGCAAAGTCAGTATTGGTGGTGATTCGCTGGATATTGCCGGTACTGTTGCGCGGCATAGCGGAAAACACTTCATTGCCTTCTAAGAAAAACAAACGTTTTTCGGGAAAAAACACTTCAAACGCGGTCAGATTCAAGACCACATCATCCGCTTCAATCGAACCAAAGTCCGGGTTCAGCGTGGCGGTCATTTCCAAGCGGGGTGATGGTTTCCAGGCGAGATCCATACCGAGGCGCATCTCGTCGTCGTCATTCGCCTCATCCGCTGTGGCAGCTGCAAACGGAATCATGGCCAGTTGGGACACAGGCTGAACACCCCGCACCCTCGCTTCGTTGAGAGCGGACAAGAAACGCGCTGACGAGTACGGGTGACCTGGCCATTGATAACGTTCGTTTTTGTGTGAAACCTGACGCGTGGCGACAAAGCCGATTTTCCGCGTACCCTCCACCTCCGGCATGTTCATCATGGACCAGGGGAAAAACATCTCCGTGCTCCAGCCGTCTTCACGCACGGCAGTTTTGCCAATCCAGGGGCCATCCCAATCGCGTTGATAGTTGCGCTCCGGCAACAGCTTACCGTCTTGCACGCTGCCGCCAAGCGCAACAATAAACCAATACCCGACCAGCGCTTCACCGGATGCATCTATCGTAAATCCAAAAGAATCTCGATCGAGAAAATCATCGCGCACCGACAAACGTTGCACCAGCGTATCCATAGGCTGATAAAGAATGGCGCTGACAAACAAGCCCTGTTCGGTCGCGAACACCCGCATTTCGGTGGGGTATTCACCGACGCTGCCTTTCGCCGGTACCGCCACAATAAATTCGTCGTAGAAGGTGACGCGTTGCCAGATCGCTTCATCCACCTTGCCGTCCAACGTGATATCGATCTTGCTGTGCCGAAAGTTCTGAATGTCGATGGCGTGACGTGGCACGCCATCTATGGTTTCAACGGTTTCGACGGTTCTGCCGTGTTCCGTACCGCTCACATTTTCTGCTGCTGCCTGTACCGCCAACAACGCGGCCAACAACAGTACCCCAAACTTCACACACCCCTCCTGTGTATAGGCAGCCGCTTATTATGCGCTAGAATTACACTCACATAAAATTCACCACTTCGGGCTAGAATACTGATATGTCTCAGTCTCAACGCTCTATTTTGCTGGTGGAAGACCACCACGATCTGGCCGAAACCGTCGGCATGTTTTTGGAATCCCAAGGTTATATCGTGGATTACGCCAGCGATGGTCTGGCCGCGGTACAGCTCGCCACCGAAGAAGATTTCGACGCCATTGTGCTGGACCTAAACCTGCCGGGCATTGATGGCATAGAAGTTTGCCGTCGGCTGCGCAAAGAACTCTATAAAGCCACACCGGTCATCATGTTAACCGCCCGGGATCAGCTCGACGACAAACTCCAGGGGTTTGACGTGGGTGCAGACGACTACCTGGTAAAGCCATTTGAGATGCCGGAATTGGCGGTGCGAGTAGAGGCGCTAATCCGCCGCGACAAGGGTGATGTTTCGGACACGGTCTACAAAATTGCTAACCTGGAGCTCGATACCGAACGTATGGTGGCCATCCGCGATGGTAAACGTCTGACCCTCTCTCCGCGCTCGTTTGAGATTTTACGCGTGTTGATGCGCCGCGCACCCGCGGTGGTCAGCCGCCGTGAGCTGGAAAAGGAGCTTTGGGGGGATGAGGTGCCAGATTCGGATGCATTGCGCAGCCACTTATACAACTTGCGCCGCATCGTCGACAAACCGTTCGACACGGCCCTCATTGAAACTCTACCCGGGCAGGGTTTTCGTATCGCCGGCGCAGATTGACCCTCGAAAAGCCACGGCTTTCTAACGCGGCAGTTCTAAAGCAGCTCTCACGCTGCAGCTAGAGAATCACCAGAAACTCGGTACCTTCACCCAAGGTGCTGCGCACCTTCACCGGCCAATCCAGTTGTTGCGATAAACGGCGCACCAGCGCCAAACCGAGGCCCTGGCCGTCGGCTGAATGTTTGGTGTTGTCACCCCGGTAGAACGCGGTAAATACCTTGTCTTGATCCTCTTCAGCAATACCAACGCCCGTATCGCGCACCATAAAGTGATCCGGTGCTATACGGATGGTGACGGTACCATCTTGGGTATAGGTCAAGGCGTTGCGCAGCAAATTGCTAATTATGATGCCCAATACCCTGGGTTTGGCCTTACACACCGCTTCCCCGTCTTCTTGTAAAACGATGCGGTTGTTGTTCCGTTCCGCCAGATCGGTCAGCAACTCAATTTCTTGGGTCACCACTTGGTTCACGCTGGTAAGCGGTTCAGAACCATCCGCCGCAATAAACACGTCCTCTTCCCGGGCCAGCAGCAACAGCGTCTCCAGCAGCGTTTCCATTTCTGTCACTGCCCGCCGCATCCGCGCCAGCACTTTGTTTTGGCTCTCGTTGAGGTCGTGCCCCATGCTTTCGTAGATATCTAACGAGCCTTTTAACACGGCAATGGGGGTGCGCAACTCGTGCCCCGCATCTCGCGTAAACGTGCGCTCACGCTCGATAAACTGCATGAGCCGGTCACTGAACCCTTCCAGGGTTTCTAACATCAAGCGCGTTTCCCGGTCCATATCGTCTGTCGCGGGCGGCACCTGCAGGCGTTGGGTGGAACGGAAGTCGTATTCTTCAACTGCGTGAGCGAGGTTCAGCATCGGCGAGATAGCTGCATGGGAAAGTCGATAGGTGAGAAACAGCAGTAAGTACACCGTCAGCAAGACCGCGGCCAGAGGCACCAATCCAAACATCAACACAAGATCCAGCACCTGGGCTTCAGCAAACACCAGGTATAAGCGGTCGCCCCCTTTTTCGCTCACATAGACCAAGGGCGAACCCGGTAAACCTTCCGCCGTGCCAAAACCCAAAGGTAAGTCATGCAACGCCCGCGGCACTTGGGATAGATCCCCCGCAACCGCCATGTAACCCAACAAGTTGCGCACATCGGGCAACGGGTGATAAGGGTCGCTGTTGCGGGCTTCCCAGAAGTAATCGGTTTCGGTGGTCAGCGCCTCTCGGGTGAGGACATTTTGCACAATCAAATAGGTCATGATCAGACCCAGAAGTGCAGCAATGCTGATCAGCATCACCTGCAGTGCGTACACCCGGACCAGTTTAGCCCGCAGGCCACGTTTGCCCTGCAGGGTTTCAGCCCATTTCTCGGTCAAGTGTTCGGTCAAGCCTCAACCTCGCTGTGCACCAACCACAGCGCGTATTTAGACATGGCAAAAAACACGGCAAACCAAGCCAAAGAAATGAACGGCGTTAAAGTCAATGCGCTCACCTCTACCGCACCAAAGCGCTCCCCCGCCAAATAGGTCACCGGCGCAAATAAGCCGACCACCAACGAGCCGATCAAGGTGTGATCGCGAAACAACGCCATCGAGTGATTTACCGTTAAGCCCAACCCAACCCACAGTAACGCGATCCAAAACGGCGCGAAAGTATTCTCCGGGTAAGTGAGGATACCGAAAGCCACCCACACGTTATCAATAATCAAGCCGGCGCAGAGCGACACCACCGCCACCAGCCCATCCGCCGTGCGTGTCGGACTGAACCAAGTGAGGATTGCGATTGGCACCAGCGCGCCAACGGCCAGCCAAGCTAAGCCATATGCCCCAGCGCCCACTACACAGCTGAACCACAGCAGCTGAAAGAAAACAAAATTTAGTACTACAGATAAAGACACAACACTATCGCCTCATCCGGCGTGCGAAAGAATAATGCTAGTAGTTTCAAGGGTTTGACGTGAACGCAGCGTAAATAGAACAATGCCGTTCGTTCACAATCGATTCACCAAAGCCCCACTAATATGACGGCGTTCAAAGCACAGTTTACCCAGCAGGATTATAGCGACCGTAATATGACCGTGTTATCTATATATCGACTTTTTCGAACTAAGTTGGCCCATGCGGTGGTTTTATTCAGCTTCTTCGGCGC
>JANQKS010000101.1 GCA_028281005.1 Pseudomonadales bacterium | reverse complement strand
TCTCGGTCGTTTCATGGTCTCGCTCCTGAGCGTCAAGCTCATCATGGAGGAACCACTTAGCAGGGTCCAATTTCTGTCCAATCAACGGGGTCCGGTTCTGTGCCTATGTCCAGGATGTTCTTTGGAACTTGGGTTGCAAAGTCACGGAGCAGAACCTTGATGCCTTGGACTGGGGGGACGGCGCAGCTTATGTCGAAATCGGCGACGGAACACACGTTGGATGTTTGGCAAGCCCCTATTCAGGGGGATGTGACCTCGAAGCCCCGATAGTGGTTGCTTCAAACGCCCTAGAGCTTGGCGACGTTCAGGCACCGGGATCTATCCTTTTGCTCGTAGACGACTTGGTTAAGGAGCCGCTTCTGCCAAAGAGCTTTCCGTTCTATCAAGATCCTGCTTAGCAAGCGGTTATTGCGGCTATCAAGTCGTTTCAAGCCGTTGCGTTAATCTGTGCAAGTGATGTCACACCAATCATCGAAGATGGTGACTTTGAAATGTCGTCGGAAACCCTCGACTGCGCAAGAGGTCATCGGTGTCATCAATCCTGATGCGCACAAAAGGATCGTCTTCACGGCGCACATCAATGCGAAGAAAGGGGGGCGGGTGCGCTTGATAATGAATGCACTGGGGTCACGATGCTTCTGCTGATTGTGCGTGTCCTGTCCAGTCAGACGGGTCTATTTCTCTCCTCGATTCCTTCATCTGCATCTGCGAGCGATTGGCGTTTCCAATCACGAAAATTCTGCATCCTCATCTCTACCACTGATGTCGCTTCCCTCTGGCGGCATACTTTTATGCCGACCTATCTACCTCCCCAGCGGTCTTGCTAGGGATAACCGACCCTTGCACGAACTTCGGTCCAGACAGCTCGTTCGGTACCGTATGGATCGTTCGAAACACTCGAGTTTGCGTCGAACAAGACGGTCGAGCGTTGATCCGTATCGTAGGCTTGCCAAGCACCGAGTGGATCGGTAACTGGGTTACCTTCGGATGCAAATTTAAGCCAGACATCCTGTACCAACTCCGTGAGCTTGTCCGCTGTGGGCCCCTTCCCGAAAAACTCGCTACTACCCTTTGTGTACTCTCGGGTGTCGAACACGTAGCCGATATCGATCCCGTGGGGAGAGCCCAAGCAACCATCGCCCCAGGGAGACTCCCACGTAAAAATATACTGGTAAGCCGATCCGCCACGTGCTGAGATCGCTTCTGCGAGATCTATTGCCGGTATACGCATAGTGCGATCCGTTTCGATCGCCGCATACAACGATGTGGGATCAACTGCTTCGCCGCGAGCGCCTCGTGCCTCTCGGTAGGCTTCTACCAGAGTGTTCGGCTCCTCCACGTTGATACTGAGTGCCTGCATCAAGCCTTTATCGTTAAATGCCTCGGTAAATCCAGGCATGGCCGTGAACAATCGCCATTCATCCCTCGTAACACCGACGAGCACGGGCACGCCGTCAGATGCACCCCGCCTGACTTCGTTGATCGGCAGGTCGGTCAGCGTCGTACCGTCGATGCACGGTTGGAAGATCATGGTGCCGCCGAGTTGGATACCCGCCGCAGTACCGGCCTGCATGAGTTTCTCGGGATCGAGCGCCAGAAACTTCTCTAAGGGAGCGCTAGCCGACACACCTACTTGATCTAATACTGCTTGGGCGACCTCGGTTGCCTGTGTAATCGTTTGCGCTGTGCTACAGGCTCCACTTTGTGGTATCGCGCGGTGAAACAAGCTTTTGGCTGGTCGAAATGCCATCAAGCTACCAACGCTCATCCCGCCCGCGGATTCTCCGAATATTGTCACCCGGCTTGGGTCCCCGCCAAACCATTCGATATTGTCACGCACCCACTCGAGGGCCATTACTTGGTCCAGTAGGCCCTCGTTGCCGGTAGCCGGAATACGCCCGTTCGTCACTTCGTTGAGATTCATGAATCCGAGTGCAGCCAGCCGGTAGTTGATGGTCACGACCACTGCATCACCGCGCTGTGCTAGTCGGACACCTTCGTACATCGGCGTGCACCCGGTGCCGTTGGAGAACGCACCACCGTGAATCCAAACGAGCACCGGGCGCTTGTGGTTATCAAGACCTGGTGTCCACACGTTAAGGTACAGGCAGTCTTCGTCTCGAAGGTTAGCTGTGCTGGAGTTAAAGGCGAACGCAAGCGGCCCCATGTCCTCCAATACCGGTTGCCATGCCTGTCGAGAGAACTCCTTGCAGCTGCGCACACCCGCCCAGGGCTCAGGGTTGGTTGGTGGCATCCATCGGCGATTGCCGACCGGTGGTGCGGCAAACGGAATACCCAGGAATGTATGTAATCCGTTCGCCTTAACCCCTTCTACAGAACCGAATCTCGTTTCGATAATCGACATGTTTCTTCCTCGGTCTCATTCAAGCATTGTGGGTATACTGTATTTGCATTATGAGTATAATGCATTATGCCGGCAATCTTTCCGCGCAAGGATATCGACTTAGGTCTGATGGCGTTAAGTGGGAGGGCAGGGCGCTGGCGAGCGGTTAGTGCCGAATCCGAAGTTGAAATGACAGATGGGAGAATACGAGTGGATAGTTTCCAGGGAAAAACGGCGGTTGTGACAGGCGGTGGCACCGGCATGGGTAGAGAGCTCTGCCTGCAGTTGGTAGAAGCTGGGTGCAACGTCGCCACTTGCGACATCATGCTGGACAACCTGAAGGAAACCGAGCGCCTTTGTAAGAAACGAGCGCCGAACATCAAGGTGTCACTACATGCCTGCGACGTAGCTGAAGAAGCGGCCATGCTCCAGTTTCGTGATGAGGTGATTGCGGAACATGGAGAGACGTTGCACTTGCTGTTCAACAATGCTGGTATCGGTGGTGGTGGCAGCTTTGTGATCGACGAAGATAGACGCGCGTGGGAAAAGACGTTCGCTGTCTGTTGGTATGGGGTTTACTTTGGCTGCCGCGCCTTCATGCCGAATTTGGTTAAAGCGGATGAGGCACACATCGTCAACACCAGCAGTGTCAATGGTTTTTGGGCTACGGTTGGCCCGACCGTTCCTCACACATCCTACTGTGCAGCCAAGTTTGCCGTGAAAGGCTTTAGTGAAGCGTTGATAACAGATCTTCGAATCCATGCGCCACATGTGCAAGTGTCTATCGTGATGCCAGGGCACATTGGCACGCCGATCATTATCAACTCAGGGAGGGTCTTGGGTTATCCGGATGCTCTGGACATGAGCAGCGATGATGTGAGGTCGGTTCGAGAACGGATGATGTCGAGCTCCGGAGCACTCTCCGAGTCTGCAATGAACCTTTCAGACGATCAGATTAGAGCGTTTCTGCATCAGCGGCGTCAGGACGTACTTGAAAAAGCACCAACAACGGCCAAAGAAGCTGCGAGCGTCATCCTAGATGGCGTGAGAAACAACCGCTGGCGCATCCTAGTCGGGGATGATGCAGCAGCGATTGACCAGCGTGTCCGGGAGTCTCCGGAACACGCATATGAGCCTGAGTTTTTTGAGAACATGACTGCCAGTGGGATTCTGGATCAACTAAGTCGGAGCTTGGCACTCTAGGCACAGGTGTCTGCCATTTGTGAAACACACTGACTGGCAACCGCTATTTTCTGGGCGCTGCGTCAACCATCTGGCGTAGTGCTTCTGTTATCAGACTCAGTTGTTCGTCGACATCAAGAAGGTGTTCTTCGTAGATCATCATCATCGCCATCCCACGAAGGTGGCAGGTCATGAAGTGCTGGAGGTTCTTGAGCCACTCTGAGCTAAAGCGACGCTCTGGGAACAACAACACGAACGCTTCATCAAATTCTTTGGTGCTGCGCACGCGCCAAGCCTGAATACTCGCCATCAGTTCGTCGTCATAGCGAGCGGCCAGGATGATGTCCCACACGGCTGGATAGCGGGGATCGCCATACCAGTGCCAGATGTTTTCCACGGCAAATCGGCAACGATCAGTTGTTGAGTTCCCCGCCTGAGCTGCTGGATCCATATCGTACATTGGGGCGAACAGCTCTTCCTCCATGGCTGCCAGCATCAGCTCTTGTCTGGTGCGAAAGTGGTGCTGTACGGCTCCTGTAGTCAGCCCCGCCTTCTGTGCGATGCGAGCCAGCGACGCGCCCCGATATCCGTGCTCAAGCAGGCAGTCGACCGTTGCACCAACCAGTGCGCGGCGGGTTTCGGCCCGCCGCTCGTCTTGGGTTCGTCTTTGAGTAGTCGCCATGAGTGCTATTTTGACAGAATTCCAAAAAGATATTGCAATCGTAATGCATTATAACCATAATGCATTACATGAATAATGTTTTTAGATTGATCATAGCGGTCGCAGTAGCCACTGTGGTACCGGTTGGCGTCGCTGCTGAAGACGGTGGCTCCATCATTGAAGAGATCGTGGTCAGCGCGCAAAAACGCGACGAGTTGCTGTCCGATGTTCCGTTGAGCATTCAGGTCACCAGCGGTGAATTCTTGGACCGGAACAACGTCAAGAACGTGCGGGAGTTCGTCAATTTTGTTCCTGGCGCAGCAACTGGGGAGTCGTTAAGTACTGACCAGACGCGCATTCAGCTGCGTGGCGTGCCTCAAATCGTTGGCGACCCAACCATTGGCTATTACATCGGGGACACGCCGTTTTACTTCCCAGAGATGTTTTGGGCACCGGTTGTCAGGACCTCCGGGCTCGACCGGATCGAGGTCGTTAAGGGGCCGCAGAGCACCTTGTACGGCAACGGTGCCATGGGCGGCGTCATGCGGGTGATCCCGAAACAACCCGACCTGCAGGACTTCGAACTGACCGCGCGCGGTGGCTACACGACGATTGAAGATCACGACGACGGCTACTACGTGGACGCGTCGCTCAGCGTCCCCGTGATTCGGGATCAACTGGCGATCAGGGCATCGGTGGGTCAAGAAGAATCCGGAGGATGGATTAGGTTCCAACCGCACGCGTTAAATCCCGCCACGTTTGCGTTCGAACCATCGGGTCCGCCACTCGAGGATTCCGGCGGGACCGACGTGTTGGATTGGCGGGTGCAGGTCCTGTGGACGCCGACAGACCGTTTGTCGATGGAGTTCATGGCCTCCCACAACAAAAGCGAAACCACGACAACCGGTTTCCTATTGCTGGACCAGGACATCTCGGCGGATGCCGATCCGGAGCTGTCGTTCGACAATACGGAGTACGATCTGTTTTCGGCGAACCTGACCTACGATCTCGCCAGTATCACGCTGACCTCCGTATTCAGCTGGCTGGAGTTCGAGGAGGATTACCAAGGCTCGTTGATTGCACGGTTCGGCTTGCCTACCCGGGTGTTCTACGACGCTGAGACCTTTACCAACGAAACCCGGATCGTTTCCAATTTTGACGGCCGATTTCAGTTCGTGGCCGGCGTTTTCTACGTGGATTCCGAACGCCCCCAGTTGGTTGAAGTCGCCGAGTTTCCGCTCTTGGGTGTCCCGCGTATCGAGACGACCTTCGAGGCCGATTCGGAACAGATCTCCGTGTTCGGCGAGGCAACGTATGAGCTGATCGAAGGTAAGCTGAAGGCACTTGTGGGTTTACGCTGGTTTGAGGATGAGCGTTCGTTCGCCGAGACGTCGAGCATCCTTCCCATTGAGCTGCCGTCCTACGAAGATACCTTCGACAGCGTCAACCCTCGGTTCAACCTCTCCTACACCCCGGACGACAACCGGCTCTACTACGTCAACGTAGCGAAAGGTTTCCGTTCGGGCATATTCAACGGCTTGTCATTTTGCCTCAGCATACCCCCGGCTAGCCCGCTTGCCGCTGCGTGCCCTGAAGCGATCGACAGCGATGAGCTCTGGAGTTACGAGATCGGCACCAAGCAGACGCTTCTCGGAGGTGAGTTGCTTCTGGATGCGTCCGTCTACTATCAGGATTGGAAGGACGTTCAAGGTGCAGCGCGACTCGGCTCCATCCAGACATCGTTCCATATCGGCGATGCTGACGGGTGGGGGATAGATTTGGGAGTCACGTGGGCGCCTGAGGCGGTGCCGGGACTGAGTCTGATGCTGACCATGAACTGGAACGACATGGAGTTCAGCTCGCTCGACCCGATCATCGAAGGCGCGATGGCGCCGTTCTTGGAAGCAGGTGACGGCGTGCCCGGTACGCCGCCGTTCTCGTCGTCGGTGGGCGTCGCATACAGCCGGCAACTGTCGTCGAATATGTATGGGGACTTCACGTTGACGTGGAACCACAAGGATTCCCATGTTGCGTCGGTCGGCTCGACGGTGAACGCTGAGAAGCGCGACTATGTCAACGCAAGGTTCAGCTTGGCGATTGGAGACCATATCGGCATAGCCGTTTTCGGTGACAACCTCACGAACGAAGATGCGATTCTGTTCGCGCAGGGCGGACCGTTGTATTCAGCCGAGCTTCGCACGATCGAGAGACCGCGCACTTACGGCATCGAGCTGAGTTACCAGCTGTAGTCGCGGCATCAGCGGGAATCACTCTGCTGCCGCTGGAACGTACTGACGAAATCTCAGGGAGGAATCTGAACAATGAGAATCAAGGAGCAAATCGCGGATGTGTGCATCCTGCAGCTTACGGCAGTGGGGGCGGTATGAAGTCCATCTGGTTTCATTTGCAGGGTTACCGAGACCTACCGGCGGATTTCGAGGATCGATACGAATCCGTCTGGGTGACGCCATCCACCGAAGAGCTTTGTGACCCACAGAAGGTACACCAGTACCTGAACTGGAACCTGGACGAGCTCGACTACGCGGCGTCACTTGGATTCGACGGAGTAGGCACCAACGAGCACCACCAGAACGGCTACGGTTTTCCGGTTTCGCCCAATCAAACCGGCTACTATCTGGCCAAGAGTACCGAGGATCAAGCGATCGTGATCCTCGGCAACACATTGCCGTTGTACAACCCACCGATCCGGGTCGCGGAAGAGATCGCCTACATGGATTGTTTATCGAACGGTCGCGTAGTAGCCGGCATGCCGGTCGGCACGCCGATGGACGTCACGCACTGCTACGGCATCACCCCCACCGAGACGCGGCCGCGATATTTCGAAGCGCACGATCTGATCAAACGGTCCTGGACCGCGGAGAAGGAGTTTCACTTCAACGGCAAGTACACGAAGCTGCGTCACGTCAACATATGGCCGAAGCCCATCCAAAAACCGCATCCCCCGATCTGGCTCGCCGGCGGTGGCTCGATCGAGACCTGGGAGTTTGCAGCGCAGAACGACTACACCTACAGCTACCTGAGTTTCGGCGGACGCAAAGCTGCGCAAACGTTGATGGACGGGTTCTGGGACGTGATGGACAAGCACGGCTACGACCGCAACCCCTACCGCGCGGGCTTCGCGCAAATTGTCTGCGTTGGGGAAACCGATGCGGAAGCGGAGAAGCTTTATCTTGAACATTTACGCTACTTCTATAAAAAATCGCTGCATGTTGCTCATCACTACGCGGCAGTGGCTGGCTATAACACAAAACAATCGCTACAGGCGGCTATGAGACGCGGTGGTGCTGGGAATCCGTTTGCGGCACTCGATCCAGGTACGACCACCTGGTCAGAATTGGTCGACAAAAGTCAGCGCGTTATAGGTGGTAGTCCCGCAACGGTCGTTGACCACATCAAAGAGCTCGCGAGTGACTTGAACGTAGGTCATCTGATCTTACTGATGCACGTCGGATCGATGGATCACGAGCTGACTAAGTACAGCACACGACTGTATGCGGAGCAGGTGCTGCCGAAGATCCGCGACATTTGGGACGATCAGTGGGAAGACCATTGGTGGCCAACGGGCGCAAAACAACCCGCGTTGGCCGGCGCAGAAGTGGCGGCGGGGTAGAGCGACATGGCGATTGAAGCAAGGGAGTACACGTTAGCAAGCGGTTTGTCGGCAAATGTCATGGTCGACGGTTCAGGCCCGCCGCTACTCTTTCTACACAACCACCTCGGCCGTCGGTGGGATGCATTCCTCGAGGCGCTGTCGCAGTCGTTCACAGTCTATGCGCCGCGTCACCCCGGCTCTATTGAGCCCGACGAGCTGATGCAGTTAGACGCGTTCAGCGACCTCGCCATCTACTACGACGACTTGCTTGCAGCACTCAACGTGGACCGCGCGGTGGTGGTTGGTCACGGCTTCGGCGGGATGGTTGCGGCCGAGTTTGCCGCCCTGTTTACGGAACGCGTGGAAAAGCTTGTGCTGATGGATGCGCTAGGGTTATGGCTGGACGAACAGCCAATTCCGGACATCAGCGCGCTACCGGCGCCCAACGTCGCGAGCATGCTGAGCGGCTCGGCCGCAGTCAGCGAAGCGTTGCTGGCCCAGCCGGAAGATCCCGCCGCAGTACCCGACCACATGGTCCATCGATTCCTGTCGCAGGCTGCGGTCTCTCACTTCATCTGGCCGATCCCGGATCGAGATCTGAGACGCCGCCTGTATCGCATCACTCCGCCCACCCTCGTGTTGTGGGGTGCCGACGACGCCTACATTCCGCCGATCTACGCGGACGAGTTCGTCGCAGGGCTCCCGAACGCTCAGAAAGCGCTGATCGCAGGAGCGGGCCACATGCCCCACCTCGAAGCCACCGAGTTGGTGCTCGAGTCGGTCACTGAATTCGTTGGGTAGGCGCCGATATGCGCGATCTCGGACCGTTACCTAATAGCTATCGTTGCTACGTTGCGCCGATATCGAAACTGAGTGTTTTCTGGAGAGGAGGGGTTTGAGCACTAGGTGCGTCGCACGCAACCAAGCTTTGTGCCAATTAGTCTGTGGCTCACGGCGTCCTGTTTAAGACCTAGGCATGAATCTGGAGGGTAAGATGGAAGAATTGAAGGATCGAGTGGCGGTCATCACTGGGGGAGCGAGCGGCATCGGACTTGGCATTGCTCGCTCCTGCGTCGAGGCAGGGATGAGCGTTGCCTTGTTTGATGTCGAGCAGGCGGCGTTGGACCAAGCGTCTCAGGATTTCGCCACCAGAGGAAAAAAGGTAAAGACTGTCCAAGTAGATGTCTCGGATCGGGTGGCAATGGAGGCAGCGGCGGAAGAAACGCTCGCTGCTTTTGGCAACGTTCACGTCTTGTGCAACAACGCAGGTGTCGGAGTCGGTGGTAGCGTGCTAGAGCTAAGCTACGATGACTGGGATTGGGTTCTGGACGTGAATCTCCACGGAACCATCAACGGCATAAAAGCCTTTGTTAACCACATGTGTAGCCACGGAGAGGGTGGGCATATCGTCAACACCGCATCGATGGCCGGCCAGCACCCAATTCGTGGTGTCGCTCCATATGTTGCGGCGAAGTATGGCGTCGTCGGTCTGTCGGAGACCATGCGACTTGAACTCGCTCCGGAAAAAATTGGTGTCACCGTTCTCTGCCCGGGCATGATCGCCACGAACATCTTCACTTGCGAGCGGAATCGCCCCGAGCGGTTGCGGTCGACCACCGAGGATCCAGGCCGTGTTCAGCCAAAACCGGATGAACAACTTGAACGACTTCTCGAAAACGTCATGGAGCCAGATGTCGTCGGGGATATGGTCGTTCACGCAGTGCGGACGGACGAACCCTATATTTTCACCCACCCGTCGTTCAAGGAGATCACGGATCTTCGATTCAAAGCGATCAACGAATCGTACGAGCGTTGGGCGGCGTACCGAGACAGTCTGGGTATTCAGTAGATCAGTTACCGAGGAGGGCTTGATTGATGCAACTGACCGTACAAGATCGGCTAGATATTTTGGAACTCGCTGCTCGATACAGTTGGGCTGCGGACTGTGGAGACGCAAAGGCCTACTCTGAAACCTTCACTATCGATGGCGAGGTTCACGGGAAGGCGACGAGTGAGGACGCTGAGATGGGTAGCTTGCAGACACTGGCAAAGGGTCGCGAGGAGATTAAGGGCGCGTTCTTTGATGCATTCTACAACACCCAAGCCGGAGGGCATCATCATACTCACAACCATGTGATTGAGGTGTTTGAAGGTACTGTGCGACATCGCTCATTCTGGAGCTTCGTCAAACCCGTTGATGGACTATTGAAGACAATCGGGATGGGTACGTACGAAGACGAGTTACGACATGATCCTGAACAGGGCTGGCTCTTCCATCGCCGGGAGATCATCGCAACTGGTGTGTCCTCGTGAGATAGGAACTGCCGGGTTGGCCGCTTTCGGTCTCGTCTAACACGCTATGCTTATGAGGGGTTTTTAGAATCCTTGCAAAGCCGTCTGCACCTTGCCTCGGCGACATGGTCTAACCGGACGAGATCGCCCCTCGAATGTATGCCTTTCCCCCTCAGGGCTGAGATGGTACCGGTCGTGGGTGTCAGCTCGCTCGCGTCATTCAGCGAGCGACTCAGAAATATAACGGGTAGGTGTTTGCGCTTCCCTGCGTAGATGAACTCGCATGATTCTGGTACCGGGGAAAGAAGCACTAAGTAGACTATCCGCCATCGATATTCATACCGCAGCCACCAGTTTCTTGGTGGCGTGTTTGTTCACCAGTTTCTGTAGTTCATGACGGCACGAGCCACAGTTGGTGCCACAAGAGAGCGTTTCGCCCAGCACAGCGACGCTATCAACCCCTGCCATAATTGTTTGTTGAATGGTTCGTTCGGTAACTTGAAAGCAGGTGCAGACGCAGCGGGAGGTGTCGACCTCACCAGGGGGCGTGCTGGATAATCGCCGCCAGTCTTCCGTTTCGGCTGTGAGCAGGGCATGCAGATGCCGCCAGGAGGGTAGATTGCAATACGCCCCAGTGGAAAACAGCAGCCATGCTGGTTGATCGGCAATACGGCCCAGTGCACGAAAATGTTCGACTGCCTCGAGAGTCACCATGTCGCAGGTATCCAAGAGCGACAATATGGGCGAAAGCTCAGTGCCGGCTAACTCAAGGAACGTCATCCCTGGTCCGGGAATACGCGCCCAAAACTGAAGCTCTGCTTTATCGAGCGTCTCTGCACTGACGCCTTGGGTTGTGGCGAGGCGGATGCGTAACGGTGCCTCTATGCTGCGACAGTTGACCCGTGCCTGTTTGCTGTCCGGCTGTCCTGAGATGGGATCGGTTACGGATGCGATCACCTGGCAGATGTTTGCACGCCCGGAAAACTGATCGTTCCAGTGAATGGGTGCAAACAAGTTGCCGGGTTTGACGTCGGTGGTGACGTCCGCGATGAGACGCACATGGCCGAGATGATTCTCTACCTGAACGACATCACCGTTTTTGATGTTGCGCTTTGCTGCGTCTGTCGGGTGTATCTGTAAGGCAGGCAACCACGAGTCTTGAAAGAGATCCGCTACGGAGCCTGTCCGCGTCATGGTGTGCCATTGATCTCGGTAACGTCCGGTGTTCAGCAACAACATGCCAGTGTTTTGCCCTGAGGATTCATTTTTTATCGGTTTGTTTTTTATTGGTATAAAACGCGCGCGCCGGTTGGGTGTCGAAAAGCGGGCATCAGCAAACGGCCTCGCTTTGGGCCAACGGTTTGGACGCATGTTGTCATATTCATCCTCCGTCTGGCCGGCAAGATGACTCAGGTTAAACAATCGCTCGCCGTTGTTTTCGAACGCTGAGAGTTGGGCGTGCTCCGCAAAAATCTGAGCAGGGTTGGCGTAGTTGAATGCTTCTGCAAACCCCATGCGGGCCGCAACCTGACAGAGTATCCACCAATCCGGCATCGCGTCTCCCGAGGGTGGCAGGAGTCGGCGCTGTCTGGAAACAAAGCGTTCTGAATTGGTCACGCTACCATCTTTCTCCCCCCACCCTTGGGCGGGGAGGAGTATGTCTGCGTAGACATTTGTATCGGTCGCTGCGGTGCAGTCAGACACCACAACGGTAGGACAGGCTGCCAGCGCTCGCCGCACGGACTCGCTGTCCGGCAGGCTAACCGCGGGATTGGTGCCCATGATCCAGATCACTTTAACTTTTCCTTCTTCCAGCGCTTGAAACATATCAACGGCCTTCAGTCCCGGCGCGCTAGCGACATTGGGTGCTTGCCAAAATCGCCGGATGCGTTCGATGCTGTCGGCATCGAAATCCATATGCGCGGCGAGTTGGCTTGCCATGCCGCCGACTTCGCGTCCGCCCATGGCGTTGGGTTGTCCGGTGATCGAGAAAGGGCCGCAACCGACGCGGCCGATGCGGCCTGTTGCAAGATGACAGTTGATGATTGCGTTGGCCTTGTCCGTACCTCGGCTGGATTGATTCACCCCCTGGGAAAACACCGTAACGACGCGATCGGTGGCAGCGAACCAGTTCAGGAAATTCACTAGATCGTGCTCGGTAAGACCGGTTGCTGCAGACGTTTGAGTGATACTGATGTCCGCCTGATCTCGAGTCTCTTCCCAGCCTTCGGTGTGTTTGTCGATAAACGAATGGTCGATGTGACTGTTGTCAGACAGATGGGTCAGTAGCGCGTTAAACAAGTCGATGTCCGAACCGGGATTCAACGCTAGATGAAGATCGGCAATTTCACAGGTTGGCGTTACTCTTGGGTCGACGACAACCACGCGCGTCCCATGGAGTTCGCGGGCAACGGCCAAGCGTTGATAAACAACCGGATGTGCCCACGCCATATTTGAGCCGACGAGAACGACAAGATCAGCCTCTTCGAGATCGGTGTAGTCGCAGGGCACAACGTCCTCACCAAAAGCGCGCTTGTGCGCCGCCACGGCGGATGCCATACATAAACGTGAGTTGGTATCGACATTTGCGCTGCCGAGGAACCCTTTCATCAGCTTGTTTGCGACATAGTAGTCTTCCGTGAGGAGCTGTCCGGACAGATAAAAGGCAACTGCCTCGGGTCCGTGCTCGGTGATAACCGCATTGAATCTACCGGCAACTAAATCTAGGGCAGTATCCCAGTCTGTTGGCTTGCCTGCTATTTGCGGCTGCTTGAGCCGCCCAGTTACCGCGGTGGTGGCTGCCAAATTAGCTCCCTTGATACAGAGCTGGCCTCGGTTTGCCGGGTGGTTAGTGTCGCCCTCAACGGCAATGACCTCGTTGTTAGCAACGCGTGCCTTAACACCGCAGCCGACGCCGCAGTAAGGACATGTGGTGCAGATACTGTCAGTCCTGGATGACAACCTGATCTCCCACGATAGCGACCGGGTATACGGGCAAGGTGATATCCGGCTCTTCCACGCACCGACCATCACGCAGGCTGAAATGTTGCTTATACAGCGGCGAGGCAACCACAAGTTCTCCGCCATGGTCTCCAACGATGCCGCGGGATATTACGTTGGCGCCGCCTATGGGATCGTAATTCCCGATGCCGTATAGGCAAGGTTCGTGACTTGGTAAGTAAAAAAGCGCAATCTGCTCACCGTCTTTGATGACGGCAGTCCCGGACCCCGGGACCAGGTCGGCAACTGAACATAAATACGAAGCTGCCAGATATTGTTCGCTCATTCTTTCACTGCCAGGTTGATGATCTCCTCGCTGCGCGCCGGTCTTTTCTGATCGCGTTCGCGGACGAAGCGCACGCTGGGATCGGGTTCGTCGGAGTTTGCAAACGCGCGGAACCGTTTCAGCTGCTCGGCATCCTCAATGGTCGCTTTCCATTCGCATTGGTAGGTGCCGACTATATTGGCCATTTGCGCTTCGAGCTCAGCGCCAATGCCAAGGCTGTCTTCGATGACCACTTCCTTGGCGTAGTCGAGACCGCCTGCTAAAGACTCGAGCCATACAGAGGTTCGCTGCAGTCGGTCCGCGGTCCGCACGTAGAACATCAGAAAACGATCGATGTAGCGGATGAGCGTTTCGTCGTCTAAATCGGTTGCAAAGAGATTTGCATGACGAGGACGCATACCGCCGTTCCCGCCGACATAGAGGTTCCACCCACCTTCGGTGGCGATGACGCCGACATCTTTACTTTGTGCCTCGGCGCACTCGCGCGTACAGCCGGACACCGCAAGCTTGAGTTTGTGCGGAGATCTAAGACCCTTGTAACGATTCTCAATCGTTAGCGCCGTGCCAACAGAATCTTGGACACCATAACGGCACCAGGTGCTGCCGACGCATGATTTCACTGTACGTAGCGCTTTTCCGTAGGCGTGTCCTGTCTCGAAGCCTGCATCGATCAGTTCACGCCAGATCAGCGGTAACTCGTGGGCGTGAGCGCCGAATAGATCAATGCGTTGTCCGCCGGTGATTTTGGTGTAAAGGTCATAACGTTTGGCGACCTGACCGATTGTAATTAGCTTGTCCGGCGTAATCTCACCACCCGGGATTCGGGGTACTACCGAATACGTACCGTTTTTCTGCATGTTTGCCAACATGTGATCGTTGGTGTCTTGCAGGCCAACGTGTTTTGTTTCGAGCACGTAGTCGTTGTAGAGGGAGGCAAAGATGGATGCCGCAGCCGGCTTGCAGATGTCGCAGCCGAGCCCCTGTCCGTGCTTACTCAGGAGGGTCGGCATGTCCCGAATCTCCTCCACCTGACAGATGTGGAAAAGCTCCTGGCGTGTATAGGGGAAGTGCTCGCAAATAGACTTGTCCACCGCGATCCCTTGAGCCTCGAGTTCGGTATCGAAGACGGATTTAAGGAGCGCAGCACAACCGCCACAGCCTGTGCTGGCTTTTGTCGTTGCTTTCAGTTCAGCCAATTCCACACAGCCGCCGGCCACGTGGCCGACAATTTCACCTTTCGTGACGTTGTGACAGGAGCAGACGGCGGCGCTATCGGGTAGAAGATCGGCGCTCAGCGTGTTTGCTTCGCCCGCAGCAACAAGAAGTGATTCCGGCGAATCCGGCAACGGCAGCTTGTTCAGGTAGTACTGCAGCAGTTTGTCATATGACTCGGTGTCGCCGACAAGCACCGCACCGGTGATAAAGCGACCGTCAGCACTGACGTTCATTCGCTTGTAGATGTTCTTGACAGGGTCGTTAAAGGTGAATGCGAGACTTCCCTCCGCGCTTCCGTGAGCATCACCAATGGAGCCCACTTCAACGCCTAAGAGTTTGAGTTTGGTGCTCATGTCTGCGCCTTTAAAACTCTCATCCCTATCACAAATGGTCGCAACCGCAGCTTCAGCCATGCGGTAACCCGGCGCTACCAGACCGAAAATGCGATTGTCGTAGAGCGCGCACTCGCCCACAGCAAGAATGTCGGCATTGCTCGTGACGCAGTGCTCATCAACCACGATGCCGCCGCGTGGACCTACTTCGAGGCCGGCGTCACGCGCGAGTTGGTCTTGTGGTCGAATGCCTGCGGAAAAGACGACAAGATCGGTTGTGAGCTCATGCCCGTTTGCGAAGCGCAGCGTGAGTGCGGTATCTGATGCCACGATTTCCTGCGTAGCGGTGTCCGTATGCACGGTGACGTCGAGATCTTCGATGTGTTCTCGCAAGACGTCGCTGCCGGCGGGGTCCAACTGCACCCCCATGAGACCCGGCGCAAACTCCACCACGTGCGTATCGAGACCTAAATTTTTAAGCGCGTTTGCGCATTCGAGGCCAAGCAGCCCACCGCCGATCACAACGCCGGTTTTGGCGTGCTCGGCAGCGGCGCGGATGGCGTCGAGATCGTCAATGGTTCGATATACAAAACAACCCGGTTGGTCGTTGCCTGGAATGGGCGGGACAAATGGGTAAGATCCCGTAGCCAGCACGAGCTTGTCATACGACAAACGTGTATTGTCCGCGAGCGTAAGCTGTCGGGCATTTGGGTTCAACGATACAACTGGGGTGCCCAGGCTGACGTTAATACCGAGATTTTCATACTCATTCTCTGGACCAAGGGACAGGTCTTCTGGCGATTTGTCTGCGAAGAGTTCGGACAGATGTACGCGATCGTATGCACGGCGAGACTCCTCGCCGATGATGAGAATATCTGCATTATTGTCCGTTTGCGCTGCTAGCGTGGTGGCGAAATGATGGCCAACCATGCCGTTACCGATGATCACAATTTTGTCGTTTTTGTCTTCCACTGTCTTTCCTAGTAGCCAAACGCCAGTTGTTCGCGCGTATCCCGGTCCACAACCGCGTGCATCTGCGCGGCAATATTTGCGGCGCCATTCGTTCGGCCGTATAGAACGGCGCCGATGAGGGTGCTACCGCGGAACCAAAGTCTTCGGTAGACCCCGTGAGCCCGGTCTCGTATGACGAGGTTTTCGGCTGGGCCCTCGGGTTGGGTATTTCCGGCGCTGAAAAGCGCCAGATCTTCAAGCTTGAGGTGCGTATTCGGGACAAAGTTGCCAACGCAAGCATGACCGCCCGCGAGGTTCTCTACGAGCACATCAGCTTGCCGATTGACCAGCGCCACAAGTCCCGCGCGCTGCCCGCCCATATTGGCGCACTCACCTAGAGCAAATACATTTGGTACTGCGGTTTGCAGTTGATGATCGACCACAATGCCGTCCTCGCATGGAATACCGGCGGTTCGCGCAAGGTCCACGCGGGGTTCGGTGCCGGTTGCAAGCACGATGAGATCCGCATCGATGCGTTGTCCGTTGTCGAAGGTGACTGCGGTGACGTGTTGCTCTCCCTCAATGCGGGCGATGTTTGTCTTCAGCGCGGTGCGGATTCCGCGGGCCTCGAGATGGACGCGTAACATTTCCCCGGCTTCCTGATCCAACTGCCTGTGCATCAGGAATGGTCCACGATGTACAACGTTTACGATAAGACCGGAGCGAGACAGTGCATCAGCCGCCTCGAGTCCTAGAAGTCCGCCGCCGAGAACCACCGCGCTACGAGCCTCACCTGCCCGGGCCCGGACCTCGTCCGCATCTGCCAGCGAACGCAGGCTTACGACACCGGATAGATTTATACCGGGCAGTTGGGGAACCGGTGCGGTAGAACCTGTGGCGAAGATGAGCTGCTCAAAGTGAATACGCTCATCCTCTGCGAACGCAACGCGCTCCTGCAGATTGACCTTTTTGATTTTGGTTTGGGGCAGCTGTGTGATGCCGCTGATGCCATCACTCTGCATATCCTGCTGTGTGCAAACACCGGCAACATAGTTTGGCAGCAGCACTCGGTTATAGCCCAGCAAAGGTTCGTCGCCGGCGATGACAACAGGCAAGCACGATTGCCGCGTTCCGAGGCGCTTAGCAAGTCTGGCGGCGGCCATTCCGCCGCCGATGATAAGAACCTTACAGGTCAGCATCAGGCGGCTTCCGATTGTTCTAAGGATGCGTTGACTTGGCCCTCTGCCTTGACGGGTTTCTGATGGGCTGCATAGAGGAAATCCAGCACCAAACGTCGGCAGTGATTGAACTGCACATCCTCGGCAAGTGCGAGCCGTTCCCGTGGGCGAGGTAGATTCACATCGACAATCTGACCAACGCGTGCGGCTGGACCGTTTGTCATCATGACAATTCGGTCAGAAAGGAGCACAGCCTCGTCGACGTCATGAGTAATCATGATGACCGTGTTGCCAAGCTCACGATGGATATCCATGGTCGTGTCCTGCAGCTGTGCGCGGGTGAGCGCATCCAGAGCACCAAAGGGTTCGTCCATCAAAAGCAGCTTGGGCTGCATGGCAAGCGCTCTGGCAATGCCGACGCGTTGCTTCATGCCACCGGATATCTCATGGGGCATTTTGCCGGCGGCGTGACTCATGTTGACGAGCGCTAGGTTGTGCTCAATCCACTCATGCATCTCGGCCTTGGTTTTGGTTTTCTTGAACACAGTCTTCACGGCAAGGGCGACGTTGCCGTAAACCGTCAACCACGGCATGAGTGCATGATTCTGGAAGACGACAGCCCGATCGGGTCCCGGCTCTGTGATCTGTTTGTTGTCGAGAAAGACGCCGCCTGAACTAACATCCAAGAGACCCGCGACGATATTCAAAACCGTGGATTTGCCACAGCCCGAATGGCCGATCAGCGAAATAAACTCACCCTCTTCAATCTTCAGATCAACTTCTTTGAGTGCCTCGAAGGTGCCGCTGTCGGTGTGGAAGGTCTTGCCGATTTGGCTGATATCTAGAAAGTGACTCATGATGGTCGTGTCCGATAGTCTGTTAGCGTAATACGGTAGATTTGTCCCAGCTTACACGGCGCTGCAGGAGCAGCATGCAGCGGTCTAATGCGAAGCCGATGAGGCCAATGGTGACAACCGCCACCATGATCCGAGCGAGGGAGTTTGAAGAACCGTTTTGAAATTCGTCCCAGATGAATTTTCCGAGCCCCGGGTTTTGCGCCAACATCTCTGCAGCGATGAGCACCATCCATCCGGTTGCAAGCGACAGCCTCAGCCCGGTGAAGATCATCGGCACCGAGGAGGGCAGAACAATCTTTGCGATATGTGTTAGAGGTGGGAGTTTGATGACTTTCCCAACGTTGACGAGATCCCGGTCGATACCCGCAACGCCAACTGTGGTGTTGATGACAGTTGGCCAAAGGCAGCAGAGCGCAACGGTAAATGCGGAGTTCAGAAAAGACTTGTCGAACATGGGGTCGTCACTCACGTAGAGCGCCGAAACCACCATGGTCACAAGCGGCAGCCAGGCTAGCGGTGAGACCGGTTTGAAGACTTGGATGATTGGGTTAAATGCCTGGTAGATACGTTCGTTTAACCCACAGGCAATGCCGAGTGGAATGGCGATGGCAGATGCCAGGACAAAGCCGAACATCACGGTGTATAAGCTTGTGATAATCTGATCCAGAAAGCTCGGCTTGCCGGTGTATCCCCGCCACTTAATGTTGGCGTCAGGATTCTTGGCAAGTTTGTCTGCGTTGCGTTTCTCTTGGCGCTCGTAGAACCGTTCAGCTTTTTCGCGCTGTTCGACGTGCTCATCGTAAAGTGTATTCGACTGTTCCCATACCTGAGCGGGTCCGGGGAACTTGCCCAGCGACGTATCGATGTTGTTTGCCGTGACGTGCCAAATGAGTAAAAAAAACGCGATACCTGCCGCTGGCACGACACCGCGAGCAAAAAGGTCGGGTAGGCGGCGACCAATGGTGCTGAAGTAGGCGCTGGCGATTGCAATCACAACACTTCGTCCGTCAGGCCGATAGGGAACTTCTCTAGATAGGCGTTGGGAGTCCGTCCGTCGAACGTGATGTCGTCGATAAACTCGCTTTGTGGATCGCGATAGCCTGTTTCACTGTCGAAGTCCGGGAAGTCCACCGCCGTCATATAGCCTTCGTCAATCAGCGCTTTAGCGGCGATCGCATACAGATCGGGTCGGTAGACCTTGCGCGCGACCTCGTCGTACCAGGCATCCTCTTTTGGCTCAGCAATTTGTCCCCAACGGCGCATCTGTGACAAATACCAGACGGCGTCGGAGTAATATGGGTAGGTGGCGAAGTAGCGAAAGAACACGTTGAAATCGGGAACTTCGCGCTTGTCCCCTTTCTCGTACTCAAATGTCCCCGTCATGGAGTTGGCGATGACTTCGGCATCTGCGCCGACGTACTCGCTTCGCGACAGTATTTCTACAGCCTCCATGCGGTTGGCGTTGTCGTTTTCGTCCAGCCACTTCGCCGCGCGTAGGAGCGCCTTGACGATTCGAATGGTGGTATTTGGATACTTTTCCGTGAATTCTTTTGTCATTCCGAACACTTTTTCCGGATTGTTTTTCCAGATTTCGTAGTCGGTGATGACCGGCACGCCAATCCCTTTGAATACTGCCTGTTGGTTCCAGGGTTCTCCTACGCAGTAACCATAAATTGTGCCTGCCTCGAGCGTCGCCGGCATTTGCGGCGGCGGTGTGACTGAAAGGAGAACGTCCGCATCAATTTGGCCGCTGATGTCGCCTTTGTGCGGTGCATAGAACCCCGGGTGCAATCCGCCGGCAGCGAGCCAGTAGCGCAATTCGTAGTTATGCGTTGATACCGGAAATACCATCCCCATTTTGAACGGCTTACCTTCGGCGCGATAACTCTCCACAACCGGTTTCAAATAGTCCGCTTTGATGGGATGTTGTGGTTGGCCATCGGCCTGCTTGGGAATGTTTGGTTTCATCGCCTCCCAGATTGCGTTGGAGACGGTGATACCGTTGCCATTTAGGTCCATCGAAAACGGCGTGACGATATGAGCTTTGGTACCGAAGCCGATGGTGGCTGCCAGCGGCTGCCCGGCGAGCATGTGGGCGCCGTCCAACTGTCCGTCGATTACGCCATCAAGCAAGACCTTCCAATTCGCCTGAGCTTCGATCGTGACGTACAGCCCCTCGTCTTCGAAGTAGCCGTTTTCGTAAGCGATTGCGATAGGTGCCATATCGGTGAGCTTGATAAACCCGAAAGTGAGTTCGTCTTTCTCGGGTTCGCCGATTTCAGCGAAGGCAACTCCGGTGCTCAGAGTTATGCTCAGTACGATACTCGCAATACTCATGGATAAAACTGTTTTGAACCGACTTCGCAAAATAGACTCCTGATTAATCGTGTTTCTTATTTTCTGTAGCCCAAAACGACAAACGCCTGTTGCTCGTAAACCTTAGTTTTTGAACAACAGGCGCCTTTGCCCTGACGATTGATTTTGTAGGCTCCGCCCATCTGTGGCGGGTCTGTCAAAATCAATTCAAGAGCCGTGCCAACTTCTGGTGATTGTTGATATTCATATTGAAAATAGGCGTTTACGCGGAAACAGCGTTGTTTTAGGCAATGCCGGTGAGCGCGGATGTGGTCTATTTTGGGGCGGTGGGGGCGGTTTATGCCTTGAGATAGGGCGACGCCGCGTCATAAAGGTCCGGGCGACAAACCCGCTCGGCGAGTGCCTGTGTATCCATTACCGGCTTGCCCATCAGGTCAGCACACTCGTTTATCAGCTCGGTTATCTCTGTTAGCTGGGGACGGTTTACCCTTTCGCCGGAGAATATGTGGAAGTCCGCTATCTGAGTGTGATCGTCTGTTAAGTGGCTGCGCAAACAACCCGCAAGCGAAGGCAGAATTTGCGCCTTCGGTATGTTTAGATAGTCAGGTGCCGCCAGCATGTCCGCCGCGGTGGCGGCGTTTTCCTGGTGAGCGAGCCATGCGCATGCACGCAGCAGCGCTACGCGCAACCGCAAATGAGTGTGCGGGTAGCGATTGTGCCAATCTTCGCTCACAGCTAACACTTTCTCTGGGGCGCCAGACCAAACGTCAACTCCAAAGGCGACTATGGCGCCCACTCCACGTTGCACCGCAACCGTATTCCAAGGCTCACCAACACAGTACCCGTCGATAACTCCAGAGCGGAGACTGTCCACCATCTGTATCGGTGGCACGACGAGTAAGCGGATGTCTCGATCAGGATCAACACCTGCTGAGCGAAGCCAGCGGCGCAAAATTAAGGTATGGGTCGAAAATGCGTGGACGGTTCCGAATGTGAGAGGGGAAGATCGACTTTTTAGGATCAGCGCGATCGCCTCTGCAGAGGAGTCGCAGCGACGCTGTTGAATCATCGATTGACACTCCGCCCACAATCCCTGTGAAAGTGTTACGGCATTACCGTTTTTTGAAAGCACCAAGCCGGTGAGAATTGGCGCTCTGATGCCGCTAACACCTAGCGTTGACATGGCAGGCAGTGGGGCAAGCATTTGAGCTGCATCCAGGTGCCCGGCGACCAACTTGTCCCGTGCGTTTGCCCAAGATATCTCCTGATGCAGCGTTGCGGACAACCCCATCTCCGTGAAAAGACCGAGCTCTTGGGCGACAATCAGAGGAGCTGCATCTGTGAGAGGTAAATAGCCTAACTGCAGCTCATGCTTCTCGGTCAGCGGTAGTTCTTCGATGGTTGCGGTGGACATTGGGATTACGCCTTTTTTATTCGATCGGATTCGAGCACTTGGCGGGCAACTTCGGCGACGCGAGTGCCACAGTTCATCGCTTGCTTGCGGAGTTGTGAATAGGCCTCGTCCTCGGTGAGTTGGAAGGCGTCCATGAGATGGTGTTTTGCCTTATCGACAATTTGACGATCGTCCAACTGCGAGCGTGTCTCATTTAGTTTGTTCTTTAGACCCTGGAAACTCTGAAACTGCGCAATGGCCACTTGGATAATGGGTCGTACCTTTTCCGGATCGATGCTGCCGACAAGATAGGTGGAAACGCCAGCATCAACCGCGCGTTTGATATAGTTGGGATCCTGCTCTTCGCTGAACATTACAACGGGTGTGGGTTGGTGTTGTGCAACGACGGATAAGCTTTCCAAGATGTCTCTACCGGGAGATCCCATGTCGATGACAACAACGTCCGGGGCTGTCTCCGAGATGGTTTTTAGCACGCGCAAGGGCTCAGAGAGGATGCCGCAGATTTCAAACCCGAGGTCCTCAAGACATCTTTTCACCCATTCAGCTCGCTGCGGATCATCGTCAACCAGCATGATCCGTAGCGGCCGGGATACACCATCCGACACTGCTATTGCTTGAAGGCTTTTATTCGTATTGCGGAATTCTGCAAGGAAAATGCCAAGTTAGAGGTTCACGATCACCGAAAACCAGAGTTTGCTTGTGGCGGTCGCAAACTCATCGGCAGAATAATCAGCGTACTTCAGCTGTAGATTTACACCTTTAGTGGGGCTGTAGTTCGCGACGATGTCGATTTCGTCCCCATAGTTGGCACTGCCTTCGTCAGCGCTGAACTCATGGTAGGTTGCGGCCAACTTTACCGGGCCAACGCTGCCCGAGAGCCCAAAGTAGAGGTCTTCTATGCCATCGGCAGGTGTTAACAGAAACTTATCGGCCCAGCCCTGAAATTTGTGCAGTGTGGCTAGCGGTGTGCGGAATGCGGCGACTCCACCGTCGCTCCCGAGCAACTCGTAGCCTACGCTGAGGCTAACCGCACCTGCCTTTAGCGAACCACCAATCGCAATGAAGTCTGCATCGTAGTCAAGCGGCGAATCGGCATAATCTGACTGTGTGGCGTAGGTTGCGTTGAGCTTCGTTGGACCAAACTCACCGCGATAGGTCAAACCGTAGGTTGCTGTCGAATTGGGGATACCGTTGTCGTTTTCGAAGTCCAATAGGTAAGCGAAGGCTTCGAGGGATTGTTTTTCACCCGGTGCCAGCGATGCAACCAAGAAGTGGGAGTTGCTGTGCCAATCCGAAGGTTGCGCCCCATCGTTGGGTCCGAAGATACGGTTTACGTTCCAGACATAGCTGTAGTTGAATTTGAGATTCTCGGTCGCGTTAATTTCTGCGCTTAGCGCGTCATAGGTTTGTTCGTTCTGCCGCCATGCGACGCCGCCGATGAAGCGTTGGTCGTCAACGACGATGCGCTGTCGTCCCGCAGTGGTGGTGAAACCGTCGCCGGTGTATTTAATGAAAGCTTGGTTGAGATCAAAACCTTCTGGATCGGCGACCACCGGATAAACAGTGCGTCCGTTTTCGGTGGAGTTATAGTCCTCCGGTCCAATCAACGCTACGTAGTCGGTCTCGACTCCGTATTGCCAGGCCCCCATCTTGGCGGACTTAAAGGTCAGGCGACCACGGACTGTGGACGCAGTGGCTTCCTCGTCAATGCCATCTTGGTCGACTTGTTCCAACCGGTAACGCAGATTCAGCTTGACTTCGCCCTCGGCTGTGCCGCGCCGCAGCTCTTCGAGTGCGGACGAGGCGAATGTGGGTAGACTGATAAGACTCATCACGCTCAAAACAGCCACTGCGATGTGTCGAACTCTCATGCTTTTCTCCAAAAAAAACGCCCAACACCGATATAGAGTGTTGAGCGTCGTTGCTTCGCTTGTGAATTTATTTTGTGGGGTTAGCTACGAACCCGCCATGAAAAGATTCAAGAAACGGGCCAACTAAGCGGATGCGCTGTAGTCAGCATTTTCCAGTTGAGGTATTCCGCCTCCGTGCACGAGGGTTGCACAAGAATCGTGCATCAAGCCGGTGTCATGCCCGAAAACGTGCCCGATTAGTGATAGCGACCTTACCCCTATATCTGCACCAGCGGTAAGATAGGAAATTGAGTGTAAGGTCCATGCCGCTCGGTCCGTTAGGACACGGACGAAAAAACAGATTCACTCTCGAACCAAGGAAATTCGTTTTAGATATGGAGATGGGACTGAACGCTGGCAACGCGACTTCATTGCGCAAAGTGGATAATGTGAAATGTTATAGGTTGCCTGTTTCTAGCTGCGTTCGTTCCGTGCATAGCGCGGTATGCGACGCTCTCACCTAAGCAGACAGCTCAATCGCGCGATGAATCTCTATGCCCTTGTTCACGGCGCGATATGTCGGAAATGGAAGTCGTGTCGACATATCGATGTCTCGCTGTAACCAGGCTTGTGTTTCCAGTAGATGCAAAGACGTTGACAGCGCGCGATCAGTGATTGAGGCCAAACTCGATTTGAGCATTGAGAATCGCTGTGGCGTGTACATCAATCCCAGAATGGGAACAGTCCAACTCCGTCGCAGCAAGGCAAACTCCCGATCATCGGGGACAGCCTCAACAATCTTGTAGGCGATTTCGGCCACTTTGGCGCCATTTGCGGTCAGCCTGAACTCCGGACGTAGCGGGTGACCGTGCCCCGGATTGCGCTCAAGCACTTTGAGTTCCACCAGATGCTCAAGGCTCGAGGTAAAGGATGTTCGACTTGCGCTGGTCGCAGCCAGAAGTGGTGCCTGCCGTCCCGGCACGCCCTGATGCAAAAGGGCCAGGATATTCAATGACCAAGCGCGCGAAGTGAGCTTGACAAGCATACTAATGTCCATTAAATATATTTACTATATTATCACTAGAAAAGAAACCTCTATGCCGCTCGTCACTTTGAAAAATACCATCACGCTCGCTATCTCCGTGCGCGACCGTCACGCCAGTGCTCGGTGGTACAGCGACAAGCTCGGATTTGAGTTGGTCCATCACATGGATGAGGCAGGTTGGAGTGAGATGCGGACGATGACGGATGACGTGGTCCTCGGACTAGCCGAACAGGCGGAACCGGCTCCGGGAAATACCGTTCCGGTCTTCGGAGTTGACGACATCGTCAAGGCACGCGGAACTCTCGAAGAGGCCGGGGTTAAGTTCGATGGCCAAACCGTAACTGTTGAAGGCTATGTCAGTACTGCAACTTTTTACGATCCCGACGGTAATGCACTGATGTTGGCGCAAGACCTGACCAGTTAAAGAGCGCTATGTTTTTTGACAGCCTTCTATCGAGTTTCGGGCTTTCCGCACGGTTTTGTTTACCAATTGGTTATTGAAGCGGATAGAGTGATTTAGGACACCCAAGACATCCTTTGCATAAGCGGCGTTCGCATACCCGATTGTTGTTCGGTAAGGTTCCAACAGCTCCACTCCAGCTAAGCTTCCCTCCCGCGCCTGGATTTCTGAAGCTTGCGCCTGACGATCCTGCTCGATTTGACCTTACCCCTGAAACTAACCCACTTGTAAGATGGGAATTTGAGTGTACGGGTCATGCTGCGCGGTCTGGGGTTTGAGCGAACTGAAGGTGGCGCGCAAGGGACGGCGTGGAGGTAATCCAAGTCTACTATTCTTCATCCAACTGATCGAGATCGGCTAGATCTTGGTGGCGTCCGAGCGCAGACTTGTTTACTCGAAGGTCCTTGAGTGAAATGACAGGGAACACCAGCCCGCCTTCTTCCGCCATTACTCGGCTTTCCCAGCATGCTTCGAATTCTACGCCCGTGAGAGAAGTAAGAATGTCGATTCTCGCCGGCGCATTCCCAAGCTGGACTACGTAACCTTGTCGTTCAAAGTCCTCTATGCTCAGATCCAGCGACCCAAACCCAAATTCATCGAGGGCATTGAGAAGTGATTCCGCGTTCTCCCTGCTTGTCAGAATCCAGATGTCGATGTCTTTCGTGTATCGAGGGTGACCGTGTAATGCCACGGAATATCCCCCAACAATGAGATACCTAACCTCGTGTTTGTTGAGTAATTCTAAGAACTCTCTGAAGTCTTGGTTCATTGCCGTACCGAGTCTGATGGTAGTCTCGACGAATAGACTCGAGGGCGTCTATGCGTTGCGCGAAAGAAAACCGACGCCACACATCGACGCTTTTAGGTTCTTCGCCGAGCTTGAATTTCTGAACTATCGGGTCAATCGCCATGGGTATATTTTACTATCAGTGGCGAACGTAAAGTAGGACCAACGTAATCCTGGTCGATATGCCGTGCCTGGCTCGTAACCGCCAAAGCGGTGGCCGCTATTCTTCATCCAACTGGTCGAGATAGACCAGGCCCAGGTCACAAAGCCGCTATTGATGATTTCTAGAAGTTACGAATGAGAATTAGTACCATTTGCCGGCTGGAAAACTCGCCGAAGTTTCAAATAAAAAGAAGTTTCAAATAAAAATAAGATCAAAGGGATAAACACATGAGATTACGAGCTCAGGTGCTGTTGTTCGTGCCATTGGCTTTCTGTTTGCTGACTCCAAACCATAGTTTTGCGGAAGAAGGCCTAGTGCTTGAGGAAGTCATTGTCACCGCTCAGAAACGAGAGCAGTCTTTGGAGGATGTGCCCGTTTCCGTGGCGGTGTTGGATGGGGAGTTTATTGAGCGCCAGGACATTCGCGACCTAACGGGTTATCTCGACCTGGTGCCCGGACTGACCGGTGAAACCTCGGGTGCTTCCGGTGAGGGTGTCGGTGTACGTATCCGTGGTATCGGCGCACTTGGCGGTAATACCAATACATTTGGGGTGTACGTGGATGGCTTTGATACGACGGGCGCCACCACCGCGCTGGCGGGTTCTCGCCTGGTAGACACAGAGCGGGTCGAGGTTTTGCGCGGTCCACAGGGAACGGCATTTGGGCGAAACGTGGTCGCGGGTGCCATTTCGATTACGTCGTTGACGCCCGATCCGGAAGAATTTTCTGGCCGCCTTGCCTTTGATGCCGGCAGCGATGGCATCCTTGGCATCTCAGGACGCGCCAACGTTCCGCTCTCCGACTCAGCCGCGATGCTCGTTTCTGGCTTCTATGATGAAACCGATGGGTACGTGAGTAACCGCACGCCTTCCGGCGCGGAGGATGATTCGCAGGAAAACTACGGTGCCCGCGTCAGTTTTCTGTTCGACGTCAGCGATGCGTTGTCGGTAAAAGCGTCGCTCTCATACGAAAAGTTCAGCCAAGATTTGCAGAGTGAAGTGCCTAACGGTGATAACAACCCGCTCGTACAGAGTTTCATCGATATCATCAATGCGGGATTCAATCCGCTCATCTCGCCAGCGCAGGTCGCGTCGCCGTTGAATGAATTTTTCCCGGATCAGGGAGAGTACGGTGAGACGGATACCCCGGAGAGCGTTGAGCAGGAAAATACGATCGGCACCTTGAACGTCACCTATGATTTTGGCGATAACTCTCTGGTATGGGTGACCGGCTTTTCATTGTCGGAGGGTGAGTTCGATATAGATGGAGACTATTCTTCTTTGAACAACGTGATCGTGACGGGCGATAACGAAACTCTCTTCGCCAGCACGGAACTGCGAATTCAGAGTAACGATGCCGAGCGACTTAACTATGTCGGTGGTGTTTTTGTTTCCTACGGTGACTCGGAATCGCAGTCGCAGACTTTTGCAGGGCAAACCATTCAAGCCACCACGTTGATTCCCGGTCCGCTGCTTGGACCCGCTGCACCGTTTCTACCCAACCCTTACTTCACCGTCCCAACGGCGCCAGGCGAATTGCTGGCACGCTCCAACAATGAATCCGAAACTTTTGGCTATGCGGTATTTGCCGATCTTGATTGGGCGCTCACCGATTTTTGGAACCTGCAGCTGGGCGTTCGCTACAACTACGATGAAGAAGAACAAGACATCTCAGACTTGATAGACATCCAGCAAATCGATTTCCCAGGTATTCCTGGTGTCCCGTTTGCCCCATCTGTGCCGTTTCCCGATGCTTCGGGGGATGTTGACTTCGATCAAACGACCTGGCGGGTCAGCTCCGTCTTTTATCTGAACGACAATATCAACGTCTACTGGACCGTTTCGACAGGGTATCGCCCGGGCGGACTGCAGTTGAGCAACGTGGATCTTACCGGCGAAACCGAACAGTTAGATTTTGCGCCGGAAGAAATTACTAACTACGAAGTAGGGCTCAAGACTAACTTTTTTGACAACCGATTGAGGGTGAATCTGTCTGCCTACCTACTCGATTGGTCGGATATTCAGTTGTCGATTGCTGATCCAACGACGGGCGCACCCTTTGCAGGCAATGGCGAAGCGGAGGCCACCGGTGGCGAGCTCGATTTTTCAGCCCTGTTGTTCGATGGGTTCACGTTACAAGGCGGGGTGTCCTACCTGGACTCTGAAATTGAATCGCTTGCCGGTGGTATCACCAGCCAGGCACTCGTAGGTTTGCCTCTGCCTTATGCCCCACGGTGGCAGGGCACTTTGACTGCTGATTACCAGTTCAGGCTAACCGAGGTTTTGGACGGCTTCATAACCGCAACCTATGCCTATACGGATGAGCGCGGTGATGTGCTGGCGGGAGGGACAGCCCAGTTTACCCTTGACTCCTACGAACGTATTGATGTCCGCTTTGGTGTGATTAGCGAAGGAAACTGGCGCGTTGAAGGCTATGTGAAGAATGCAACGGATGAACTGTACGCCACTGGTGCTTTCACCAATGGATTTGCTGTGCGCGGCCAGATCCTCCGGGTTGAAGCGCCTCGACAGTATGGTGTGCGGTTGGTTGCCGAGTTCTAAGCGTGTGCATAGTCCTGGGAGGTAGGCCATGAACATCAGACCTTTTGCGATTGGTACTGGTGTCGTGGCTGTGCGGTGCCGGCTGGCGATTACATCAGGGAACTCCCAGTAGGCGACGATCTTGAGTTCAACATGCACATGCATGACTATCTCCAGGACCATCGCAGCGTTGGCCTGGTGATTCTGCATAAAGGGAAAGTTCGCAAAGAGGTTCATGGCCTCGGGTTCGGACCACGCCAACGATGGCTAAGCATGTCTGTTTGTAAGTCGATCGTTGCACCCCCCTCGGTGTCGCTACCCAGGGCGGACACATATTAAGCATTGACCAGCTTGTTACTGATTTTATCCCGGAGTTGAAGGCTACTGGTTACGAGGGTGTGACCATTGAGCAGATGTTAACGATGACCTCGGGCGTGAAGTAGAGCGAGTATTATTCCGATCCTACGTCGGATGTGGCCAGTTGGGCATCAACGTCTGCGGTCGATGAGGGTGTCCCGATTATCGTCGGCTATATGAAACGTCTGCGGCGAATTCATCCGCCTGGTACGCATTACGATTATAACTTCGGCGAGACCACGCTAATCGGCATTCTCATCCGTCGCGCTATTGATCAGTCCCTTGCCACATACCTTGCCGAGAAAATTTGGCAACCTTTTGGCATGGAGGACGATGCCAATTGGTTTCTGAACGATGATGGTGAAGAGCGTGCTGGTGGCGGTCTAACGGCTGCGACGAAGGATTACGCGCGCTTCGGTTTGTTTGTACTCGAATAGCTACGAGGTGTTGGAGACACGATTGCACCAGAGGCGTGTTTGCGGCGTGCAACGTCGTTGCGAGTAGAATCGCCCTATGATCGGGACTACGGATACCAGTGGTGGATTGCTGACCCGGCCGAGCACCCAAAGGAAGTCTTTTTGGCTGACGTATTTACGGACAGTCTATCTTCATCGACCCTACCCGTGATCTCATCATCGCTGCCAATAGTAGCTGTCCAGATGCTGTCGGGGTTAAGAACGGGTCTTGGGATGCGCGCGAGGCATCCTGGAAAGCTGTTCACGCGGCGATCGATTACGAAGAAAACATCGGGCGCTAAGCAAGGGACAGCATGTCATTCCAAGCCGACTGCCATTCAGCAGTGTTTGGTCTAAGTTAAAGAATAGGCCCTTGATGTCAGGGAGGTTCGCGCTAGTGTCCTGAGTTAGAAGTTCGCATACAAAATCTTTCAATGGATTTGAGTATGTCATCTGCAGTTTTATGCCATCGAAACGGCTGTGGATTTTC
>JANQKS010000096.1 GCA_028281005.1 Pseudomonadales bacterium | reverse complement strand
CGTCAACGCCGCCGTCAGCGTCGTCTTGCCGTGGTCTACGTGTCCAATTGTCCCCACATTCACGTGCGGCTTCGTTCTTTCAAATTTCTCTTTGGCCATGTGCTCTTTCCAATTTGCCTGTTGGTAAAAATGTTAGTTGTCAGCGATTGGTCATCTGCTCGATTAACGCAGCAGGTACCTCTGCATAGTCACTGAATTCCATGGTGTAAGTTGCGCGCCCCTGCGTGGAAGAGCGCAAATCGGTTGAGTAGCCGAACATCTCAGATAAGGGGACATCGGCACGCACCACCTTACCCGCGGGGTTTTCATCCATCCCCGAGATCATGCCGCGGCGGCGATTTAAATCACCCACCACATCACCCATGTAATCTTCCGGTGTGACCACCTCCACTTTCATGATGGGTTCCAGCATGACCGGGTCCGCATTCAAAGCGCCCTCGCGCAATGCCATGGAGCCCGCGATCTTAAACGCCATCTCGGAGGAATCGACGTCGTGAAAGGAGCCATCATAGAGCGTGGCTTTCACGCCAATCAACGGATAACCCGCCACCACGCCATTCTGCATCTGTTCCTGGATGCCTTTGTTCACTGCCGGTATGTACTCCTTAGGCACCACTCCGCCAGTGATTTCGTCTTCGAACTGGTAAGCGAAGTTATCCTCTTCGTCGCGGAACGGTTCCAGCTTGACCCACACATGACCGTATTGCCCGCGGCCGCCGGTTTGGCGCACAAACTTGGCTTCTTGCTCAACGGACTTTCGTATCGTTTCGCGATAAGCGACCTGGGGTTTACCGATGTTGGCTTCCACGCTGAATTCGCGTTTCATGCGATCAACGATGATGTCTAGGTGCAGCTCACCCATGCCGGAGATGATGATCTGACCGGTTTCTTCGTCCGTCTCAACGCGAAATGACGGATCTTCTTGTGCAAGTTTGGACAGCGCCACACCCATCTTTTCCTGATCCGCGATGGATCTAGGTTCCACCGCAACCGAAATCACCGGCTCCGGAAATTCCATGCGTTCCAACGTGATGGGTGCGTTTTGCGCGCACAGGGTTTCACCTGTGGTCACGTCTTTCAGACCGATAGCAGCGGCTATGTCTCCGGCGCGGACTTCTTTAATTTCTTCGCGGTTGTTGGAGTGCATCTGCACCATCCGGCCAATGCGTTCCTTTTTGCCTTTCACCGGATTAAACACCTGGTCACCGGTATTCAAGACGCCTGAGTAAACGCGGAAAAAGGTCAGCGTACCGACAAACGGATCGGTGGCAATCTTAAACGCCAACGCAGCAAACGGTGCGTCGTCATCCGATTCACGCGTATCCGTGTTGCCGTTGACCAGCTCACCTTCAATGGCTTTCACTTCCGTGGGTGCCGGCAGGTAATCCACTACCGCGTCCAACACCGCTTGCACGCCTTTGTTCTTGAAAGCTGAACCGCACAAGGCAGGCACAATTTCGTTGGCTAAGGTACGCATGCGGATGCCGGTGCGAATTTCTTCAGCGCTGAGCTCACCGTCTTCGAGATATTTCTCCATGAGCTCTTCGTTGGCTTCCGCGGCACTCTCCACCATGTGCTCTCGCCAGGTTTTGGCCTCTTCTACCAGGTCAGCAGGTATATCTTCTTCTGCGTAGGTTAGCCCCTGATCGTCTTCGTTCCAGATGATGGATTTCATCCGGATCAGGTCGATGACGCCACGAAAGTTCTCTTCCGCGCCAATGGCCAATTGCACCGGCACGGGTGTCGAGCCTAAGCGTTCGCGAATTTGTTCAACCACGCGCAGAAAGTCGGCACCTTGGCGGTCCATTTTGTTGACGAACACGATGCGCGGCACTTCATACTTGTTGGCTTGGCGCCAGACGGTTTCAGACTGAGGTTCAACCCCGGAGGTGCCGCAGAACACAACCACTGCACCATCCAGCACGCGCAGGCTACGTTCAACTTCAATGGTGAAATCAACGTGGCCCGGAGTATCGATGATATTAATGCGGTGCTCATCGTACTGCTGATTCATACCCCGCCAGAAACAGGTGGTGGCGGCAGAAGTGATGGTGATGCCGCGTTCTTGCTCCTGTTCCATCCAGTCCATGGTGGCGGCGCCGTCATGCACTTCACCGATCTTGTGTGACAGACCGGTGTAGAACAGCACACGTTCAGTGGTGGTGGTTTTCCCTGCATCTACATGGGCAACAATGCCGATATTGCGATAACGAGCAATTGGGGTCGTTCTGGCCATGGTGAACTGCCTAGCGTTCAACCCTTGTGCTGATCAGTACCTGTAGTGCGCAAACGCTTTGTTCGCGTCCGCCATGCGGTGGGTATCTTCTTTCTTCTTCACCGCCGCACCACGACCTTCGGATGCATCCATGAGTTCACCCGCCAAACGCGCGGACATCGACTTTTCGCTACGCGAGCGAGCGCTGTCCACCAGCCAACGCATGGCCAAAGCAGTACGGCGAGACGCGCGCACTTCAACCGGCACCTGGTAGGTAGCACCACCGACACGACGGGACTTCACCTCTACCAGCGGCGCAATGGCCTCCAGCGCATTTTCAAACACCTCGACCGGATCAGCCGCGGCGTCACGTTCAACAATGCGATCAAAGGCGCCATAAACAATGCGTTCAGCAACCGCTTTTTTACCGCTGACCATCACATGGTTAATGAACTTGGCAACCGTCTGGTTGTGGAATTTGGGGTCGGGAAGAATTTCCCGCTTGGCGACGACACGACGACGTGGCATTTGTTTCTCCTTGCTTCAGGTAGCTCCCCGATTATCGAGGCCCTTACTAGAAACTTTTTGAATATGTTTGTTGTTAGCACGAGTTTTCGTTTACGAAAACTCGATGAAGGAATCACCTCAAGGTGATTCCGGCTTATTTAGGCTTCTTAGTCCCGTACTTGGAACGCCCTTGCTTACGATCCGCTACCCCTGAAGTATCCAAGGTGCCGCGGATGGTGTGATAGCGCACACCTGGCAAATCTTTAACACGGCCGCCGCGAATCAGAACCACGGAGTGCTCTTGCAGATTGTGGCCCTCACCGCCGATATATGAGGTGACCTCATAACCGTTGGTCAAGCGAACGCGGCACACCTTACGCAATGCCGAATTCGGTTTCTTCGGCGTGGTGGTGTAAACGCGGGTGCAAACCCCACGACGCTGCGGACAAGCCTGCAGTGCCGGCACAATATTCTTATCAACTTTTCTTTTGCGTGGTTTGCGAACCAGCTGGCTGATTGTTGCCATTAACCTCTTTACCTTTTGCCTCTGTATTTCCTACCTACCCGCCCAGTAAACCTGGCCGAGTGAGAAGTTTGCAAAGCAAACTTCAAGAGCTTGGCCCTAAAGGGCCAAGATCAGGGCGGCGCATTTTACGCGCTGCCCCAACCCTATACAAGCCCCGCCTCTAGGCTCTTTACGGCCCATGCAAGACTCCGTCTAACCAAAGCAGTTTGCAAAGCAAACTGCAAAATCTTCCGCCTCAAGGCGGAAGATTATTCCGCCGCCGGCTCCTGACTAGACAACGCTTCGGTCAGCGCCTGTTCCACTTCATCAGCGGAAGGACCTTGCTCAGCCGACAACTCGGCTTCGCGACGTTCTTTGCGCTCTTTGTGGTAGGTCAGGCCGGTACCCGCCGGGATCAAGCGTCCGACGACAACGTTTTCCTTCAAACCACGCAAGAAGTCTTGCTTGCCGGTCACCGCCGCTTCGGTCAACACACGGGTGGTCTCCTGGAAGGACGCTGCAGAGATGAAAGACTCTGTGGCCAGAGAAGCCTTGGTGATTCCCAACAGCACACGCTGGAACCCAGCTTTCTCTTTGCCTTCCGCTTCCAACTGCTCGTTGACCTCACGGATGCGGGTGTACTCAAGCTGCTCACCACGGATTAGTTCAGACTCACCGGAGCTCTGCACCTCTACCTTGCGCAGCATTTGTCGCACGATCACCTCAATGTGCTTGTCGTTGATCTTCACACCCTGCAGGCGATACACCTCTTGGATCTCGTTAACGATGTACTTCGCCAATTCCTCAACACCTTGCAAACGCAAGATGTCGTGAGCACTCAAAGGACCGTCGCAAACCGTTTCACCTTTTTCCACATGTTCACCATCGAATACGCCGATGGTGCGCCATTTCGGAATCAGGGTTTCCACCGGATCACCTTCTGCAGGGGTGATCACCAAACGACGTTTACCCTTAGTTTCTTTACCGAAACTTACGGTACCGGTTGCTTCCGCCAAGATGGCCGGCTCTTTCGGCTTACGGGCTTCGAACAGATCCGCCACCCGTGGCAGACCACCGGTGATGTCACGGGTCTTCGACCCTTCCTGAGGAATCCGCGCGATGATGTCGCCGACCCCAATATGCGAATTGTCTTCCATGCTGAGGATGGCGTCGGACGGCATGTAGTAATTCGCCGGCACGTCAGTACCCAGCAAATTCACCTGGTTGCCTTTGCCGTCGGTTAACCGGACTGCGGGACGCAAGTCTTTGGCAGCACTCGGACGATCTTTGGGATCGAGCACAGTGATGTTGGTGAGACCTGTCAATTCGTCGGTTTGACGATTGATGGAGAGGCCTTCTTCCATCTCTACAAACTCAACGGTGCCCTCTACTTCGGCCACAATTGGGTGGGTGTGGGGGTCCCACTGAGCAATCACTTGGCCCGCATCCACGGCATCGCCATCAGCCACTGAAATTACCGCCCCGTAAGGCAATTTGTAGCGTTCCCGCTCACGGCCGTGATCGTCCGCGACCGCAATTTCACCAGATCGAGACACCGCCACCAATTCACCGGATTCACGGGTCACCGTCTTCAAATTGTGCAGACGTACGCTGCCGCCATGTTTAACCTGGATGTTGTCGATGGCAGTTGCACGAGATGCCGCACCACCAATGTGGAAGGTGCGCATGGTCAACTGTGTACCGGGTTCACCAATGGATTGCGCCGCGATCACACCCACGCTTTCACCTACGTTCACCTGGTGACCGCGGGCCAGATCACGCCCGTAGCAGGTCGCACACACGCCATAGGTGGTAAGACAGGTAATGGGGCTACGCACCCACATCTCATCTACGCTTAACTCCTCGAGGCGATCAATCCACGCTTCGTCGATCATGGTGCCTGCGGGGATCAGTACGGTCTTGCCATCCACATCCAACACGTCTTGTGCTACTACACGGCCCAACACCCGATCACCTAACGGTTCAACAACGTCGCCGCCTTCAATGATGGCGGAGGTGTGTAGGCCTTGGTCCGTACCACAATCAACTTCGGTAATGACCACGTCTTGCGCCACATCCACCAAGCGGCGGGTCAGGTAACCTGAGTTGGCCGTCTTCAACGCGGTATCCGCCAAGCCTTTACGAGCACCGTGCGTCGAGATGAAATACTCATTTACAGTAAGGCCTTCGCGGAAGTTGGCGGTGATGGCATTTTCAATAATACTGCCATCCGGACGCGTCATTAGACCACGCATACCTGCCAGCTGGCGGATCTGCGCCGGAGAACCCCGCGCGCCTGAGTCCGCATAGATGTAAACCGAGTTAAACGAATCTTGCTGTTCGTCTTCGCCGTCGCGATTGGTGACCGCTTCCTTAGAAATACCTTCCATCATGGAGCGTGCTACCAAATCGTTAGCCCGTGACCAGATGTCGACCACCTTGTTGTACTTTTCACCTTGGGTCACTAGACCTGAAGCGTATTGAGATTCGATGTCCGCCACTTCATCGGCTGCTTCGCCAATGATGGTGGCTTTGTCTTCGGGAATCACAAAGTCCTCAACACCAATGGAGGCACCGGACGCTGTGGAATGAGCAAAACCGGTGTACATCAGCTGGTCAGCAAAAATGACCGTGTCCTTCAGACCACAACGACGATAGCAGTCGTTGATGAGCACCGAGATAGACCTCTTATCCATCGGCTTATTGACCAAGCTGTACGGCAGCCCCTTAGGCACAATGTTGTACAACAGCGCACGGCCAACGGTAGTGTCAAACATTTGCCGAGACTCATGCATGACGCCGTCGTCATCGATCACACTTTCTTCGATGCGCACTTTCACTTTGGCGTGTAAGTCCACGTTGCCGGAGTGATAAGCGCGGTGCACTTCCTCAGCATCGGCGAACACCGTGCCTTCACCGGGCACATTGACCTTTTCGCGCGTCATGTAGTACACGCCCAACACCACGTCCTGGGACGGTACGATGATGGGTTCACCGCTGGCAGGTGAGAGGATGTTGTTGGTGGACATCATCAACGCGCGACTTTCCAACTGCGCTTCCAGCGTCAACGGCACGTGGACCGCCATTTGGTCACCGTCAAAGTCTGCGTTGTAGGCGGTACATACCAGCGGGTGCAGCTGAATGGCTTTACCTTCAATTAGAACCGGTTCAAACGCCTGGATACCCAAGCGGTGCAAGGTCGGTGCGCGGTTCAGCAACACGGGGTGTTCGCGAATGACCTCAGCAAGGATATCCCAAACCTCTGCCGTTTCACGTTCCACCATTTTCTTGGCTGCCTTGATGGTGGTGGCCAACTGACGTTCTTCAAGCTTGCCGAAAATAAACGGCTTAAACAGTTCCAAAGCCATCTTCTTGGGCAAACCGCATTGGTGCAGTTTCAAGGTGGGGCCTACCACAATCACAGAACGGCCGGAGTAGTCGACTCGTTTACCTAACAGATTCTGACGGAAACGCCCTTGCTTACCCTTGATCATGTCGGCCAAGGATTTGAGCGGGCGCTTGTTAGAACCAGTAATGGCACGACCGCGTCGACCGTTGTCTAACAGCGCATCTACAGATTCTTGCAACATGCGCTTTTCGTTGCGCACGATGATGTCCGGCGCCGCCAGATCCAACAGGCGCTTTAAGCGGTTGTTGCGATTAATAACGCGACGGTAGAGATCATTGAGATCAGATGTGGCAAAACGACCACCGTCCAGCGGCACCAGCGGACGCAGATCCGGCGGTAACACCGGCAATACCGTCATCACCATCCATTCCGGCTTGTTGCCAGACTTCACAAAAGCTTCCATCAGCTTTAAGCGCTTGGAGAACTTTTTGATTTTGGTTTCGGAATTGGTGGCCGGGATCTCTTCACGCAGATGGGCAATCTCCGCATCCAGATCCAAGCCCATAAGCAGCTCTTGGATGGCCTCAGCACCCATGCGCGCGTCAAACTCATCACCAAACTCTTCCAGCTTCGAGTAGTACTCTTCGTCGGTGAGCAACTGGCCAATTTCCAGATCTGTCAGGCCGGGGTCTATCACTACAAATGATTCGAAGTACAACACGCGCTCGATGTCGCGCAGGGTCATGTCCAACAACAGACCGATGCGCGAAGGCAGCGACTTCAAGAACCAGATGTGCGCCGTGGGGCAGGCCAATTCAATGTGACCCATACGCTCACGACGCACCTTGGTGAGGGTGACTTCTACGCCGCACTTTTCGCAAATCACGCCGCGGTGCTTGAGACGCTTGTACTTGCCGCACAAGCACTCGTAGTCTTTCACCGGCCCGAAGATGCGGGCGCAGAACAAACCGTCCCGCTCTGGTTTAAACGTCCGGTAGTTAATGGTTTCTGGTTTTTTAACCTCACCGAATGACCATGAACGGATCATTTCCGGAGACGCCAAACCAATACGCAGGGAGTCGAATTCGTCGACGCTACCCTGGGCCTTCAGTAAGTTAAGTAAGTCTTTCAAGATCTTTCTCCTTATCCCTAGGGTAGTTAGTCAGTTTCCAGTTCAACGTTAATGCCCAACGATCGAATCTCTTTGACCAATACATTGAACGACTCGGGCATACCCGGCTCCATCTGATAGTTCCCGTCGACGATGTTCTTGTACATCTTCGTCCGACCGGTGACGTCATCGGATTTAACCGTCAGCATTTCCTGCAGCGTGTAGGCTGCGCCGTATGCTTCCAAGGCCCACACTTCCATTTCTCCAAAGCGCTGGCCACCAAACTGCGCCTTACCGCCCAGCGGCTGCTGAGTGACGAGGCTGTAGGATCCGGTGGAGCGTGCATGCATCTTATCGTCAACCAGGTGATTGAGCTTGAGCATGTACATGTAGCCAACCGTTGTTGGGCGATCAAAGGCGTCCCCAGTACGGCCGTCGTAGAGCTGAGCCTGGCCGGAAGTCGGTAAGCCGGCCAATTCCAGCATCGCCTTGATTTCCTCTTCCGCGGCGCCGTCAAACACCGGCGTGGCCATCGGGACACCCGCGCGCAGGTTATGCGCCAGCTCAAGAATTTCCGAGTCTTTCAGCGACTTCAGATTGGTCTTTGGATCACCTATCTGGTTGTAGACCTTGTCGAGGAAATCCCGCACTTCAGCCACTTTGCGCTGCTCTTCGAGCATTTCGTTAATACGTTCGCCGACCCCGCGCGCGGCCCAACCCAAATGGGTTTCTAAGACCTGTCCCACATTCATGCGCGAAGGTACACCCAGCGGATTGAGGACAATGTCGACGGGCTCGCCATGCTCATCAAACGGCATGTCTTCCACCGGCATGATGACCGAAATCACACCTTTGTTACCGTGGCGTCCAGCCATCTTGTCGCCCGGCTGAATGCGGCGCTTGATAGCGAGATACACTTTCACAATTTTGAGCACACCGGGGGCAAGATCATCGCCGCTTTCCAGCTTCGCACGCTTGTCTGCATAGTTAGCGTCCAGCGCTTCTTTGCGGTCTTTCAACTGCGCCTCAGCACGCTCCAACTGGGCGTTTAGGCTGTCGTCACGCATGCGGATCTTGAACCAGTCATCCGCTTCCAAGCTATCCAGATATTCCTGATCTATGGTCAGCCCTTTGCTCTTACCCGGAGCGCTGGCCGCTTTCTGGTCAAGCAAAGCACGCTGCAGACGCTCATAGGTCGCCGCTTCGACGATGCGATATTCATCGTCCAAGTCTTTGCGAATGGTGGCCAGTTGCGCACGCTCAATGTCTTTGGCGCGCTGGTCCTTTTCTACCCCATCGCGGGTAAACACCTGCACGTCAATGACAGTGCCTTTCACACTCGTGGGTACACGCAGAGAGGTGTCTTTCACATCGGATGCTTTTTCGCCAAAGATGGCGCGCAGCAGTTTCTCTTCCGGCGTCAGCTGAGTTTCACCCTTCGGGGTTACCTTACCGACCAGGATATCACCGGCACCTACTTCAGCGCCGATGTAGACGATGCCTGACTCATCCAACTTGGACAGGGCACCTTCGCCGACGTTGGGAATATCGCAGGTAATTTCTTCCGGCCCGAGTTTGGTATCCCGAGCGATACAGGTGAGCTCCTGGATGTGGATGCTGGTAAAACGATCTTCCTGCACCACCCGTTCAGAAACGAGGATCGAATCTTCGTAGTTGTAGCCGTTCCAGGGCATAAACGCGATGCGCATGTTCTGACCCAAGGCCAGTTCACCCATGTCCACAGAAGGCCCATCAGCCAAGGTGTCACCCCGGGCAATGATGTCGCCAGGCTTCACCAGCGGACGCTGGTTGATACATGTGTTCTGGTTGGAGCGGGTAAATTTGGTGAGGTTATATATGTCTACCCCAGCTTCACCTGCTTCGGTTTCCTCGTCGGATACGCGCACCACGATACGGCCAGCATCAACACTGTCGACCACGCCACCGCGATCGGCGATGACACACACCCCGGAATCACGTGCGACATCGCGTTCCATACCGGTGCCCACCAGAGGCTTCTCGGCGCGCAGCGTCGGCACTGCCTGACGCTGCATGTTGGAACCCATCAACGCGCGGTTGGCGTCGTCGTGCTCAAGGAAGGGAATAAGAGATGCCGCCACAGAAACCACCTGTTTCGGGGAGACATCCATGTAATTCACGTTGTCTGCGGTGGTCTTAGCAAATTCGTTTTGGTGACGCACGTCTACCAGTTCTTCGACAAACTCACCTTTGTCGCCAATTTCCGCGCTGGCCTGCGCAATGACGTAATTGGCTTCGTCGATGGCGGACAGGTACTCAATTTCGTCGGTGACTTTGCCGTCCACCACCTTACGATACGGCGACTCGAGGAAGCCGTATTCGTTGGTGCGCGCATAGGTCGCCAGGGAATTGATCAGGCCAATGTTTGGCCCTTCAGGCGTTTCAATGGGGCACACCCGCCCGTAGTGAGTGGGGTGCACGTCGCGGACTTCAAATCCCGCACGCTCCCGGGTCAGGCCACCCGGCCCAAGCGCAGACACGCGCCGCTTGTGGGTGACTTCCGACAGCGGATTGTTTTGGTCCATAAACTGCGACAACTGCGACGAACCAAAAAATTCTTTGATGGCAGCGGCCACCGGTTTGGCATTAATCATGTCTTGCGGCATGAGGCCTTCGGATTCCGCTAGGCTGAGGCGCTCCTTGACCGCGCGCTCAACGCGAATCAGACCGACGCGGAACTGGTTTTCCGCCATTTCACCAACGGAACGAACACGGCGGTTACCCAGGTGGTCGATATCGTCCACGGAGCCTTTGCCGTTACGGATGTCAATTAAGGTCTTCAGTACATCAACAATGTCTTCACGCGCCAGCGTACCTTCACCTTCAATCTCTTCACGGCCCAGACGACGATTGAACTTCATGCGTCCTACCGCGGACAGGTCGTAGCGCTCGGTAGAAAAGAACAGGTTGTTAAACAGGTTTTCCGCTGCTTCTTTGGTCGGCGGCTCTCCGGGGCGCATCATGCGATAAATTTCAACCAAGGCTTCCAGCTTGGTGCGAGTCGGGTCGATGCGCAGGGTGTCAGCAACAAACGGACCACAATCCAAATCGTTGGTGTAGATGGTCTCAAGTTGTGCCACTTTGAGCTCAAACAAACGTTCAAGCACTTCCTCGGTGATCACCGTATTACAAGGCACAGCTACTTCGCCGGTGGATTCATCGACAATGTCTTTGGCGGTGACGCGCTCGAGCAGATACTCGCGCGGTACAGCGAGCGACTTCATGCCACTTTCTTCCAACATGCGCACGTGACGCGCGGTGATGCGGCGACCCAGCTCGACAATCACGGTACCTTTATCATCGACGATGTCAAAGGTGGCCACGTCGCCACGCAGGCGCTCCGGCACCAATTCGATGGCCACTTCTTCATCCTTGATGAAGAAGGTATTGGTATCAAAGAACGAGCTCAGGATTTCTTCGCTCGAATACTCGAGGGCCCGCAGAATGATGGTCGCAGGGAGCTTGCGACGCCGGTCGATGCGGACAAATACACAGTCTTTTGGGTCAAACTCGAAATCGAGCCAAGATCCACGATAGGGGATGACCCGCGCGTTATAAAGGAGCTTGCCGGAGGAATGCGTTTTACCGCGATCATGATCGAAGAACACACCGGGGGAGCGGTGCAGCTGCGACACAACCACGCGTTCGGTACCGTTAATGACAAACGTACCGTTGTTGGTCATGAGCGGAATTTCGCCCATGTACACTTCTTGTTCTTTAACGTCCTTAACCGCTTTGTTAGAGGACTCTTTGTCGTAGATGATCAATCGCACTTTAACGCGCAGCGGCGCCGCGTAAGTGATGCTGCGCAGCACACACTCTTTTACATCAAAGGCCGGCTCGCCAAGCCGGTAGTCCACGTACTCCAATGCCGCACTACCCGAGTAGCTGACAATGGGGAATACGGAGCGAAAAGCCGCGTGCAGCCCGGACTCATTCCTTTCGTCAGAACCAGCATCCGACTGCAAAAATTTGTTGTAGGAATCGACCTGAATTGCCAGTAGATAGGGTAACCCCATCGACTCTGACAAGTTGCCGAAATCCTTACGAATACGCTTCTTTTCAGTAAAGCTATACGCCATGCGAATCTCCCACGCTTATAAAGCGATGCATTTGCGATTGAAGGTTGGTGACAAATCACCAACCACAAAAGGCCGGCTCCCCAAGACCGTAAGCCTTGGGGACCAGCCATTCGTTGCGACTGTCAAACCTGAGTCGTGCAATCGATTAGATCGATTGAGACTACTTGAGTTCCACAGTTGCGCCGGCTTCTTCCAGCTGTTTCTTGAAGTCTTCAGCTTCATCCTTGGTGGCACCTTCTTTGATCGGAGAAGGTGCTTCGTCAACCAAGGCCTTGGCTTCTTTCAAGCCCAGACCGGTGATCGCGCGAACTGCCTTGATCACGTTGACTTTCTTATCACCCGCGGCTGAGAGAACAACGTCAAATTCGTCTTTCTCAGCTGCAGCTTCGCCACCGGCGTCGCCGCCAGCGGCAGCCGGAGCGGCTGCGACTGCAGCGGCTGCGGATACGCCGAACTTATCTTCCATAGCCTGGACCAGTTCGACAACTTCCATAACGCTCATATCTGCGATGGCGTTTAAAATATCATCTTTGGACAATGCCATTTTTATCTCCTAAATAACCTTGTAACCGAAGTATCTTGGGGTCAGTAAGACCTAAGATTCCGCCTGTTTCTGATCTCGGACAGCCGCCACCGTACGTACCAACTTACCGGGCACTTCGTTCAAGGTGCGGGCCAGTTTAACGACCGGGGCTTGCATAACCGCGAGTAACATAGCGCGCGCTTCATCCAGCGTCGGGAGCTTCGCAACACGATCAATTTGATCGGCGCTCAGCATCTCGCCGCCAATGGCCAACGCTTTCACCTCTAGGGCGTCGTACTCTTTGGCGCAGTCTTTCAACAATCTGGCGGCAGAACCTGGATCCTCTTGCGAGAACGCCAATAGACTCGGACCCACAAATACCTCGTCGAGGCATGCGTAATCTGTGCCTTCTACGGCTCTTTTTGCCAAAGTGTTGCGCACTACGCGGAGATACACACCGTTGTCACGCGCTTTGCTGCGCATGTCGGTCATCTCCGACACAGTAAGACCACGATAGTCTGCGACTACTGCCGATAAAGCAGATGCGGCCATCTCATTCACTTCGGCAACAATTTGTTGCTTTTGCTCGAGCTGTAATGCCACTTGCTTCTCCTGTTTGGGTGCTTGTTACCACACCCGATTCATATTTACGGCGGTAGCCTCACAAGCAATAGGCAAACGTTGTGTTGCCCTGTTACTTAGAAGAACTACGGCTGTATCGCTACAACCCGCCGTCTACGGTAGGTGTTACTTTTAAAGGCCTGCTTAGCGTTGTTTCACCTTTCGAGACAATCTCGAATTGCGACCCGAGTGTTCGCCTGCGGCGAAAATCTCGCTAAGTGTTCGCCTAAAGGCGAACACGACCTCCTAAACCGGTTTTTGACGACCTCGGAGCAACGCGGTTGCCCCGAGCCTTCAAAACTTTTCTATTTTCTAAATTTCCAGTGATGCCTGATCGATGGCCAAGCCGGGACCCATGGTGGTCGACAGCGTCACCTTCTGCAGATAGATACCTTTGGCTGAAGCGGGCTTGGCTTTCTTGAGATCACTCAACAACGCCTCCACGTTGGCCTTAATGGCATCCGCTTCAAAACCAACCTGCCCAACACTGCCGTGAACAATGCCGGCCTTGTCGGTGCGAAACTGTACCTGCCCCGCTTTAGCGTTCTGCACCGCAGCGACCACATCGGGCGTGACGGTGCCCGTCTTCGGGTTAGGCATCAACCCGCGCGGACCCAACACCTTACCCAGCTGACCCACGATGCGCATGGCGTCGGGTGTGGCAATGACCACATCAAAATCCAGATTTCCCGCTTTGACCTCTTCGGCAAGGTCTTCAAAACCTACAATGTCGGCGCCAGCTTCTTTGGCACTTTCGGCATTTTCGCCCTGGGCAAATACCGCTACTCGCACCGCTTTGCCGGTGCCGTGCGGCAACGTGGTAGCACCGCGCACGACCTGGTCTGACTTACGTGGATCAACACCTAGGTTGATCGATACATCAAACGACTCTTTGAACTTGGTCTTCGACAATTCGTTAAGCAGGCCCACCGCCTCATCGATGGCGTAGGCTTTTTCAGGATCTACTTTTTCGGCAATGGCGCGCATGCGCTTGGTTATTTTGCTCATTCCACACCCTCCACATCAATGCCTGACGCACGCGCTGTACCGGCAATGGTACGCACCGCCGCATCCATATCCGCCGCGGTTAAATCCGGCATTTTTATTTGTGCAATTTCTTCCAATTGAGCGCGGTTCACTTTGCCCACTTTGACGGTGTTTGGCGTGCCGCTGCCTTTGGCGATGTTCGCCGCCTTGCGCAACAGTACCGCTGCAGGCGGTGTTTTTGTAATAAAGGTGAAGCTGCGGTCCGCATACACGGTAATCACAACTGGGACCGGCATGCCTTGCTCAATGGATTGGGTTTGGGCATTAAACGCCTTACAAAAATCCATGATGTTGACGCCGTGCTGGCCCAACGCCGGGCCCACCGGCGGGCTTGGGTTTGCCTGCCCTGCAGGCACCTGCAGCTTAATATAGGCTTCTACTTTCTTAGCCATATTGTCTCCTTACGGGTGCAAACGCGCGAAAATTCTGGATTTCCATACGCTCCCCGTTGATTAAACGGAGCGAGTCGATCATTCGACTTGCCTTATCTACTCTATCCTTTTTCTACCTGGCCGAAATCCAACTCCACGGGCGTGGACCGGCCAAAGATGGTCACCGCCACATTCAAGCGGTTCTTTTCGTAGTTCACTTCTTCAACCACGCCGTTGAAATCATTAAACGGTCCGTCGATAACGCGCACAATTTCACCCGGCTCAAACACCGTTTTGGGTGTCGCTTTTTCACTGCCTGCCGCCACACGGTCTAAAATGGCGGCTGCCTCTCTTTCCGTGAGCGGCGCAGGTTGATCTGCCTTGCCACCAATAAAACCCATGACACGCGGTGTTTCTTTGACCAGATGCCATGTATCGTCGTTGAGTTCCATTTCCACCAGCACATAACCCGGGAAAAACTTGCGCTCGCTGCGGCGTTTCTGCCCGGCGCGCATCTCCACCACTTCTTCAGTGGGCACGAGGATCTCGCCAAAACACTCCTGCAAATTGGACAGCTCCACGCGCTCCTTGAGCGCCCGCGCCACGTTCTTTTCGAACCCGGAATAAGCATGCACCACGTACCACTTTTTCGACATGACGATCGCTGTCCTTATCCAATGATTGAGCTGACAAACCAGCTCAGGAGCGAATCTAAGCCCCATAATATGAGTGCAAAGATGAGCACCAACACCAACACCACCAATGTCGTTTGATTGGTTTCTTGATTGCTCGGCCAAACCACACGGCGAATTTCGCTGCGTGCTTCTTTCATTAGGGTCCAGACGTTTCTACCGCGCTCGGTCTGCACGGCGATGAAACCGGCGATGACCGCACCCACCAGTAGAGCTGCAACACGAATGAGCAGAGACTCATCTTGGTAATACCAATTACCGTAGACCCCGCCACCCAATAGGGCCGCAACCACCAGCCATTTGAGCCAGTCTAGCGAGTTGCTTGATGTGGTTTCTGAATTTGTGCTCAACGCCCTTTTTCCTGCAATTAAGGTCCTGCAATTTAGGCAATCCTGCCATTTCTCCTCGCACCCACTAAGGCGTGTGAGGTGGCAGGCCAGGAGGGAATCGAACCCCCAACCTGCGGTTTTGGAGACCGCTGCTCTGCCAATTGAGCTACTGGCCT
>JANQKS010000080.1 GCA_028281005.1 Pseudomonadales bacterium | reverse complement strand
TCGAGAAGTGCCCCTGCCTCCCTAAAAGGTCCTTAAGATTCTGCGTACGCGTTTCGATGAGAAATCGTACAAACAGTCGCCAATCGTCAAAAAAAACAGATCTTCGCGTTCCAATCACCACATCTGATCGTCCCTGACTTAGTGTTGGACCCCAAAGTTCATCATGCGTTTGGGTGGTGTGTGTCTCTACGCCTCAGTGACACGACGAAGGCAAATCCAAGGTGGGGTTTTGATCAAAAAACCCCACGGGGATAAGGTGAAAACCACAGTATTCCACCGGCATCACCGGCCAGTCCTCCGGGCGAGGCACATGTGTCACCGCCACCGTGTGCCACATCACCAGGTCACACTCGCTGATGTCGCGGTTATCCGCGGTTAACTCGGGCAAACCTTGCTGTCCCTCATGCATGACGGTGTAAGGTCCGGCAGCGTGCAGCTCCCCATCGACATAAGGTGTTGCCCACAAATGGTGTTTGCCGAAGCCCGCCCGGCGCACAACCTGAGAGTCGGGGTGGGCAAACAAGGTGGGGGACGCTTGGGGTAACAGCTTATAAGCAACGGGTTGCCCCAGACCATTTTTCGAATTGGGGTTGGTGACTTTCCAATAGCGTGACACCTCGGGCGAGATATTGCGTTGAGCGCTTGTTTCGTCGGTGAGGTGCTTTGATACGGACCTAAACTGTGTGCCTTGCGGATTGTTGTTGTCCATTGGCAACACTTCAATTTGATTCTCAAACAACGCGTTGTCGCCGCCATCGAGCTCCCAATCCAGGCGGAAACAGAAAACATGTTGGTGCACGGGCGAAGACAGTTCGTTTGAGATCAGCGGCGACTGCGCTGGGTTCACTTGCCCCTCAGCCACCGCGCTGACGCCGACAATGCCGGTGAGTTTGATTTCCATTTGGATGGTGCCGTCTAAATACAGATACCAATAGAAACCGTAGTCGTAGTTGCCGATGGTGAAGATAGAGGACACCACTAAGCGGCGCGAGCGCCGCACCTCGCTGGTTTTAGAGGCGCTGTCGTAATGTTTCCATTGAATGCCGTAGTCTTCCTCATGCATGCAGATGGCGTTTTCGATCTGTCGAACCTCACCTTCATGCGTCACCTGATCAATGTCGAAGTAGTGAATCTCACCCAGGCAATCGCAGCCCAACTTCAACGAGTTGATCAGTTGGCCCATGTTGTATTCGCTGGCATCAAGCACATGTTTCCAGCTGTGCATGGGGTCGCTGTCGCCATACGGCACAACCATTTCCGATAACGCAGCGCGGTACAGGATGGGTCGGTCTTGCAGTGACAGTTGGTGTAACACAAGACCATTAACTGGGTGGATGCCAACACGAAACTCGTAACCTTGCCACGCGACATGGTAGCCATTCACACTGAAGCTGGGTCCATCGGGTTGAGTGATCGCCAGCTCTTTCAGATCTTCACGCTGTTGTGCTTGATGCGGGGTATCAAAACGACCACTGGCTTCGGGCATAGGCACCACGCCGTTGTCTTCAATTTCAACCACTTGCTGAGCGGTAATGTCCACGTGGGCAATGAGGCCGTGGATCGGCCGTGCGTAGCCGTTGTCGGTTTCGTCCTCGCGCACAAAGGCGATGCAGCGCACAGCGCGGTGACCTTTGGGGATGTCTGGGTGTACGAAACCGCCGGCCGGCCATGGATCGATCTGGATCAGCTCGAGGTCCTCTTCCGTGGCGGTGGCTACGCCGCGTTTCGCCACCGCTTGTAGCCACTCTTCGTTTTGTTTGGTCAACATGACCGCAAGGCCTAAATCGGCAAAGCCATACGCGGCCTGTGCAGTGCCGGGCAGCCGGTTGATGGTGACGTCCTGGGTGTCGAGATTAATGTCAGCGGCAAACCCGCCGTCCGCCGTCTCGTCAACGCCCAGCAGGCGTGCTACGCGCGGTGTTGGGGTGCCGGCCTTGACAGCCTGCTTGGGTGGCTCTACCAGCCCGATGGAGGAAAAAAAGGCCTTGCCGTTGTGTTGATTGCGAAAGCAGCTTACGGCTGTTGAAATTTCGGCGGCAGACAATGGGTCGAGGGGGTGGGTCATGTTCGTTCTCTATCACGGCGAAGACGGTAAGGTACGCGATCTTCGAACTGCGCGCCCTTCGGTTTTTTTGACGTGTTGCTTCCGGTTGCCTTAGGGGCGTGTCAAGAGATGGAAAAACCGGCGTAGCCGTTCTGCTTCACCTGCTCGCAGGCTTCTACGTAGGCGGGAATACCGCCCGGGTAACCAATAAGGCGACTCGACTTTCCTTCAATGTTAGCGCCCGTGTACCAACTCGGGGTTTTTGCGATCAGCGTGGCGTTAGCGGTCTCATCGTGGTGCGCCACCCATTGCGCTTCAAACTCCGCGGTCGCTTCGATGGCGGAGCCACGGTTCTGTACGTAGCCGATACACTCGCTAATCCACTCCACCGAGTGTTGTACGCAGGTGGGTGCGTTACAGAAGGCTCCCGCAGGGGACAAAGGAGAGGAAGTGATGAACAGGTTTGGAAAACCGTGTACTTGCATCCCCATCGCCGTGCGCACGTCTTTGCCCCACAGGTCCGCCAAGGAACGGTTATCCCGACCGCGCACGTCGATGTTGGTGAGCGCTCCGGTGACCGCATCAAATCCTGTGGCGCAGATGATGACGTCCACCGGTATTTCCTGATGAGCGGTCACAATAGAGGTGGGGGTTAAATGCAGGATGGGCTCCTCGTTGGCATCTATGAGCTGCACATTGTCGCGGGCGTAGGCCTCGTAATAGCCGGTTTCCAGCGGCACACGATGGGTACCGAAGCCGTGGTCTGTCGGTACCAGTTTCTGTTCTAGTTCCGGGTCATTGATGCGTGCGCGGATTTTCTGGCGCACAAATTCTGACACTGCCTCATTGGCTTCGGCTTCCATCAGCTGTTCTGCAAACGAACCCACCCACAGCGCCAGATTGCCTTCGGACCACAGACGCTCCATGGTGGCGCGGCGTTCGGCGGGATCAACTTCGGCCCACAAACGGTGCTCGATATCAAAATCAAAACCGCCAAACGTCTGCCGCGTGCGCTGCAACAGCTGGGCGCCGTCAACCTGCAGGGGTTCGGACTCTGCATAGGGGTAGTTTTTCATGGGAATGGTGTAGTTGGCGGTGCGCTGGAACACCGTCAGCTGCTGCACTTCAGCGGCAATGGTCTGCACCACCTGGATGCCGGTGGCGCCAGTGCCGATGACGGCGACGCGACGGCCTGCCAGCTCTATGTCTTGTTGTGGCCATTGGCTGGTGTGCACAATGATGCCCTCAAACGCCTCACTGCCTTTGAAGCTAGGCAGCACCGGTTTACTCAAGGGACCCATACAGCTGATAACAAACCGTGCGGAGGTTTGTGCGCCGGATTCGGTAGTGATGATCCAGCAGGCGTTCTCCGCTGACCAGACTGCGCTGTCGACGCGTTGGTTAAACTGGATGTCGCTCCGTAAATCCAATTGGTCGGCGACCCAATTCAAGTAACGTTCGGTTTCCGCTTGGGAGGGAAAACGTTCCGACCAATGCCATTGGTTGACGAGCTTGTCAGTGAACAGAAACTGATAAACGTTCGAGGGAGAATCTGTGCGCGCCCCAGGATAGCGGTTCCAATACCAAGTGCCACCGACATTACTACCTGCCTCGAATACGGTGGTAGCTAAGCCCATTTCCCGCAGGCAGTGTAATTGATACAGGCCTGCAAACCCTGCGCCGATCACCACGGCGTCGTATTGTGGTGTATCTAGATGCTGTGCTTCAGCCACAGTCTCTCCCTGTTTAAATACCCTCTGAGCGTTGGAGCTTACACGCCACGCCTTAATCCACAAGCGTCATGGCGGCCTGGTCTGTTGCTCATCAAGCTTAAATCTGCTGAGCAACAAAATGGCGCAGATATGTAAGACACACGACAGGGCGGAAGCCAACAGTGATAGGTGCCTTCTTTGCGTTCACCGGTTTGTGATTCGTCCCAATCGATGACGTCTGCCTGCAGCGATTGCCCAGCCACCGCGCCGCACACCGGCGAGGCAAACACCAGCAGGGTGGAGATGGGGGTACGTTGAACGGTTAGCGGCCCGTCAACTGTTGTACACAGCGCAATACTTCCGCCTGATAGCGCTTACCGCGCTCGTTCAGCAAATCTAGAACATGCAGCGAAGTGGGTACAAAGGCAAATCCGATGTCCAATTCCGGGTGCCATTGAAAGATGGAGCCACCTAACCCCATCCAGCCAACAAAGCCTTCTCGGCCTTGGTTAAAGTCTCGCTCCAGCCGAGGGCTGCCGGGTGGACAAGGCAGATATTGATCAACCCCGCCTTGGGTAAAACGGGTGGTCAGCAGCCCACCCATGGTGGCTTTTTCGGGCTTGTCGTGGAGTGCATGCCAGGCTTGCTGACTTAAGAATTGTTGTCCGCCAAACGAGCCCTGTGCAGCCATCATGGCCGCAACTTTGGCTAAACCCCGTGCGGAGCAATTGGCGTTGGCGGAAGGGGTTTCGCCTTTCGCAAAATCCGGGTTGGTAAAAAAGCCCAGCGGATTTTCGCTGGCGGTAAAAGGCGGCGGCGGGCCGTCTTTGCGATTGCTAAACAGCAACGGCATAATACGCATCAGCCGGCCGCCCAGCTGGAAACCGTTGTGTACAATCCGCCGGCCCAACCCACGTGGAATCAAGCTTTGGCGGAGTTGGTAGCCGAAGCTCAATGGCTGCACCTGGAAGATGCGCGGGCGTTCCTCTTCGTTGACGCCGATGATCACATCGGCTTGCAACGGGCCGCTGATCTCGTCCCGCAAGTACTCGCCGATGGTGCGTCCGGAAGGTTCTACCCGGCGAAACACCTCATTGACAATCCAGCCCCGAGTTAAAGCGTGATACTGCCGCTTGCCGCCACTAGCGCCAGCAAAGTTGAGCGGCTGCTGCTCGATGATTTGGCCAATGGCGTTTTGTTTGATGTTTTCGCGGAAAAGATCCTGCATATCGAGTGACGTGTCGAAATTTGCCAGCCCCGCTTCGTGGCGCATCAGATCCGCCACCGTGACACCCTGCTTACCGTTGGTGCCAAACTCCGGCCAATACGTGATGATCTTTTCGTCGTAGTCGATGAGGCCTTGGTCAACCAACGCCGCGATGGCAATGGCTTCTAGGCTTTTCCCGCTGCTAAACACATTGGCGAGTGAGTCTGCGGAGAAACCCGCGCTGCCAGTGGTATCTGCCCACAAGTCCACCACTTTTTCGCCGCGATGGTAAACGCACAGCTGGGCCTGGCGCTCCGCCAACGTGTGCATCTGTTGTTCGAACAACTGCGCAACGGACTCGAAGCCTGCGCAGACATTACCCTCGATCGATACTGCCGGTTGGTTCATTTCTTCTGACTCTAATCTCTTATTCTCGTTATGCTGGGCATGATACCGCTCATAGGTGAGTTTCAAAATGTCCGATGACCGCACATCTACCGTAAGCGCCCGCCAGGACCTCGCGGCTGCGCTGCGCTTAGCCGCACATTTTGGTTTTAACGAAGGTATCTGCAATCACTTCAGCGTGCAGTTGGCGGATGGACAATTTTTACTCAATCCCCACGGCGTACATTGGTCGCAGATTTGCGCTGTGGATATCTTGACCATCGATCCGCGGCAGCCCAGTGCACTGGCGGAAGTCACCGCGTTACACATTCACGGTGCTATACATGCGCGGCATCAGCAGGCGGCGTGTGTGTTACATACGCATATGCCGTGGGCGACGAGCCTCACTTGTTTGCAGCACGGTAGGCTGCGATTTGTGCACCAGAACAGCTTGCGCTTTTTCGATGATGTGGCGTACGACGAAAGCTACGGGGGATTGGCGGAAAGCGCTGAAGAAGGTCAGCGGATCGCGGCCTGCATGGGAGACAAACGGGTGTTGTTTATGGCCAATCACGGCGTTGTGGTGACCGGCGCCAGCGTCGCGGAGGCGTTTGATCGCCTGTATTACCTGGAACGCGCTTGTGAGGTGCAGGTTAAAGCCTTGTCCACCGGATTACCCTTGCAAGACATCGGCGACAACTTAGCGCGTAAGACGCGCGCGGAGTTCGACGCTGGCGCGAATTATGCGCAAGACCACTTTGCAGCGTTGAAGAGATTGTTACCGGCTGACTATAAAGATTAGGGATATCCTCACTCTGGCGTCTGCAAATAAATCTCCCCGCCTTTCATCACAAACGCCATATCTCCCATCGCCGTGATGTCGTCTACTGGGTTACCGCTGACCGCCACGATGTCTGCCAGTTTACCCGCGGTACGCGGTAATTGTGCCTAGCGTGTCTTCCATACCCAGCAGTTTTTTCATGACGTTGATCTCGACAAGGTGGACTTGAACTGGCTATCACAGGCGCAGGATTGTTCTCAGGCTAGTCATCACCGTCGCTGGCTCGTCATGTAAACTGAATGGTACATCAGGTCGTTAACGCATGACCGATACAATCGCTGCGCCCATGATGGTGCTCAGTTTTAATGGACGACTTTCTGAAAGCAAACAAGGGGATGTCATGACGTTTCTCGAGAACCTGCCGCGGCTGTTTGGCAACCGGGTTAGACAATTTAAGGTGCCTGGCGCCAGTCTGGCCATCCTTCGCGGGTCGCGGGTTATCGCAACAGCCGCTTCAGGGGTGACCAGTCTGGACACGAAGATTAGGGTGACGGAAGACACGCTATTCCAGATCGGTTCGATCACCAAACCCCACACTACAACGCTCGCCATGCAACTGGTTGACGAGGGCAAACTTGATCTGGATAAACCGATTTGGCACTACCTGCCTGAATTTCGCGTTGCGGATGCAAAGGTGTCGAGAACGGTGACGACTCGACACCTGCTGTCCCACCAAAGTGGCATTGATGGTGACTTTTTCGTGGATTCCGGTCGCGGCGATGACGCCGCCCAGCGGCTCATCGATATGGCCTCCATGATGCCTAACCAGTTCCCGCTCGGTGAGCAACTGTCTTACTGCAACCTTGGCTTCGTCATCGTGGGTCGGATCACCGAAAAACTGCGCGACAAACCCTGGGATGATGTCTTGCGCGAACACTTGTTTCACCCGCTGGGTATGGATCAGGCGTTCAGCCGACCGGAAGACGGTATTCGATTCAGTTGCGCGATTGGGCACGTGCCAAGCCGTCGCCGGAAAGGAAAATGGTACGCGTCGCGCGTCCCATATCTTTCTCAGGGGCAGCGTGCGGCGGGCGCAACGCCGACCATGACCGCATCAAATCTCCTCAAATTTGCGCGTATGCACATGAACGGTGGAAAAAATGACAAGGGAGAAACAGTGCTGAGCGCAAAAAGCGTGAATGCGATGCAGCGCCAGCAGATCCGAGCGCCGAAGTTTTTTTCTCGCAGTCTGACCGGCTGGGGCTTGGGTTGGATGCTCATGAATTACGGCGGGGAAAAAGTGTATGGTCACGATGGCGGCACGATTGGCCAATTTGCCTTTCTCCGCGTCCTGCCGAAAAAGAACCTGGCGGTCGCCATGCTCACCAATGGCGGCGATGCCAGCGACCTTTACGAGACGATGTATCGCGACATCTTCAAATCGTTGGCGAAGGTGGATTTGCCGCCGCCGCCCGTGCCGGATCGTTCAATGACGCCGAAGCTCGGCAAATTTGAAGGCAGTTACAGGAATCTCTCCGGTACCTTCCACCTAAAGGAGCACGCGGGTCGACTGACCGTCGTTTGGGGGTCCAACGAAGGCCAATCCGCCATTCCGGATCACAGCCCTCTGGCATTCATAGGCAAAGATGCAGCGATGTTCGACACCGATGACGAAGCGCTTAATCGGAACACACTGTTGTTTTCCGGCCTTGAAAACGGGCGTATGCAGTATTTGTGTTTCGGGACCCGGATTTATCGTCGGGTTGGTTGAACCCTTATGAGAAGCCTTATAGAAGCCTTAAGAGTTAAGGCCTAGAAAAACTAGTAGCCGCGCTTGAGATCAATCAGGTAATCGAGCGGCTGGCGGCTTTTGTATTTTTCCAGATTGCGGAGAAATACAGCGGCAATGTCGGCCGGGTAGCTGACCGCGGCGATGTGGGGCGTGATGGTCACGCCTGGCTCGTTCCAGAGCGGGCTGTCCGCGGGCAGCGGTTCCGAATCAAAAACGTCGAGGATTGCGCCGCGTATTTTGCCTGCCCGCAGCGCCTGCAACAGGGCATCCTGGCCGATGCTGGCGCCGCGGCCAACATTCAGTAGCAGTGGGCGCAACTGCATGGTGGCAAATACCTCGGTATCGAATAACTCTTTCGCCGCCGCGGTGTCAGGCAGCGCCAGTACCACGTAGTCTGTTTCCGCTACAGCGGTGCCGAGCTGGCCCACCGGCATCACGCACTCGAACGCCGATGCCGCAGCGCCGCTGCGTGATACGCCGGTGACCCGTAGTCCAAATGCTTGCGCCGTCTTGGCCAGGTAACTGCCGATGGAGCCGGTTCCCACGATGACCATATGGCGGTTTTCCAACGTCCCGGGCAGCACCGGCTGCCAGCGCTTTTGCCGTTGCGCAGAGCGATAAAGCTCGGGTTGGCGGAGCTCTTCGAGAAGGTAAGCGAAAACGTATTCCGCTATTTGCGGCCCAAACACCTGTTTAATGCCAGTCACCGGCACTGTGCTGCCGGACAGTGCATCCGCCAAGGGGCGCACCCCCGCCCAGGTGGACTGGATCCACCCTACACTGCCGCCTTTTTGCACAAATGTAGCGGCAAGATCAGGCTGAGCCAACAACACCTCATATTGATCATCCGTCTGGTCTATGCATTCAGCGTAGTGGATCTCATCCGGAAGGTGAGACAGGTGTTGTGGATATTGCTCGGCATATTTTTCAAGCACCAGGATCTTCATGTGCTTGTCCCGTTTCGTTTGTTGCAGCCTACCTGGCGCGGGTGCAAAGGGCACCTACCTGGGTTATTCCCGCGCAAAGGTCGTGTAATCTCTCGTGTGTGGGTAGAAACATATTGCTGATCACAACCGATCAAATGCGCTTTGATGCCTTGGGTGCAACGGTGGGCAAGTGACACGTACGCCGGCCATTGACCAATTGGCGGCCACGGCCAAGCATGCTGCAGAGGCTCCCTAGAGTTCGGCTCAGCGTGTGAGCGGTCCGACATAAGCTTGTGAGCGAATGAGGAGCAAAGCCTCGGTTCGAGCCACAATTTCGGGATGACGATGCCCGACATCGGCGACGTGCATTTCGCCCGGCTGCAAGAGATGGTCGCCGACAAGCACTTCACCTTGCACAACCCAGCATGTTTCCTGATGCGTATGTTCGTGCTCAGTAAATTTTGCGCCAGGTTCGAGTCGATAAATTGCGGTTTCTGTGCCGTCGCCTTGATCTGTGACAAGTAGCTGCCGTTCGATCCCTGTATCGAACGGTTCCCAAGGCACGTCCTGTGGGCCAACCGTGTACGTGCCCTCAGGCGCAGGTACATTCATGCGCTTTTGGATGTTGGCAAACATGCGCGCCTTGGGTTCCGCAGCGTTACTGTCGCGCACAGGCTGATCTAAAGTCGCAAGCGCGTCGTTCAGGATTTGATCAATCTGTTTTAGATCGCTCATGTTTCTACATCAACTCTAAGTGCGATTAAGGTTCGCCTAATGTGCGTTTTTACTGTGCCAAGACTCATCGCCAAATCTTGGGCAATCTCCTTGTGTGTCATACCCCGGAAGTAAGCCAATGTCAAAATCTGTCTTTGCACCTGCGGTAGCTCCTCGATACAAGCTCGCAATCGAGTGCTGTAGAGCAAAGATAGAAGGTCTTCCTCCATAAGGTCTGTGGAAGGTTCTCTGGCGAGTGCTTCATTAACTTTGTTGTGTTTGTTTTGATGACGATATCGATCGATCGCGCGGCTTCGAACCAGGGTTAACAGCCAAGCGATCGGGTGTCCAAGCTCGGAATCGTACCGGTCAGCGTTGCGCCACACGTAGAGGTAAACATCCTCTGTGACCTCTTCGGCATCTGGGCCCGCTCCCAAAATACGGCAGGCCACCGAAAAAACCCGATCGATGGTTGCTTCGTACAATTGTTCGAGAGCGGTTTCTTGACCTGTGTTTATCTGATGAATGAGGTCTGCCAAAGCCTTGGTTTTTGCGTCCTCATCGATTTCCTGTTCCGCTGACACCAGTCGCAGAATCCTTTGTGTCCCTTGTGTCATCAATTATACCCTCGCCGAATCAACCTAACACAAGGGTTATTCTGCGTGAGCGAGTCGCCAGAGCCGCTCATCTTCGGCGGTGTGTTGAAAGCTGAGCGATGATGTCAGAATGTGTCGCGCCAGCGATGTGTTTTTTGTCACGAACAAGTGGTATTCGGCCATCTCACGCCCATGAGTAAAATCAGCTCGCGCAACTTCGTGATCAAAAGTTGTCGTAAGTCTTGATTCGAGACTTAGATCTGGGCGGCCGCATTGGCGTGTAGCTATGGCGTGTTTTACCCGCATTGCCAAATGATTGTGAAACTGTGCCGTAATGCTGAGCGCATCCTCACAGCGTGCGGCTCGAAGTAGTGCTTCAACGTAAGTGATTTGATAGCTCGCGAGTGGGTCTAGTTGGTAGGCATGTTTGAAGTATCCGAGTGCAGCGCCCGTTCTGTTTTGCGTTAGAGCATGATCACCCAAGACCGCCAGCACCCAGGCCAACAATTGAGGAGGTAGCTGATTTGCCTCTACGGCCGATACTTTGTCTAGGAGAGTAGAGAGGGAGCCTGCATCGGGTTCCGCTGCGCTCATCAATCGGCATGCCAGCACAACACTCATTGGCATCTTTTGGAGCAGATCACATTCCAGGTGTGCTGTTTCGCTTTGACCTACGGTCACCAGCGTATTCGCACGCATGAGGCGCGCAACGTCATTGTTGGGCGTTCGTGCAAGCAATCGATCGAGTAACTCAATAGCTTCTACAAAGCGGTGATCTGCCTGCGCGGTTTGCGCAGCTAAGTACAGTTGTTCATTTGAGGCATCTTGGACAGAGAGTGACCGTAGAATGAGTTTGGCCACTTCTAGATCTTGTGTATCGCCGTATAGGCGAAAATCGGTTAAACGTTGGCTCCACTCTGATGGATCAACAGGATTTTGTGGCGTGTGATGATCTGAATGCCCAACCGCGCGTAGGGGTAGCGCACTGAGTAAGACAAAGATAAATGTCCAGATATTGGCCATCGGCATCATCCGTAACTCTCCTATGAACAAAATAAGGGGCCCAGAGGGCCCCCTCGGCAGAGCGCTGCTCAGAGGTCGAGCAGATCAGTAAAATCGTCGTCTTCTGCGTCGTCGATGAATTCGATTGCGTTGATCAACTTTGGATCATCGAGTTCGTCGCCACTTGCGAGCTCGCGGCTGAAGGTGGAGGCGTTCTGCGAAAGTGGGTCGACATCGACTCGAATTACAGTTGTCCCAGTTAAGCCGCCAGCGTCAGTGACATTGATACTGATGTTTCCTATTCCGACTTCGTCCAAGGTAGGCATCAGCTCGATAGTTCGCATTGCACCGTTTCCATCCAGAGCCAGCGTACCGCCTGGAAACAACGTTTCGTTGTCTGAAGACAAGGCGATACTTAGCTCCGTGGGTGAGGTGCGATCATCGCTCAGCGTTACGCTGGTCACACTATTTGTGTTGGCATCGATACGAATTGCATCGCTCTCCGCTTGTACGACTGGCGCTTGATTGACGGGATCGAGCGCATTGCCGCGATCGCCGCCACCGCCGCCACCACAGCCGACAAGTGCGAATGCCAAACTGGGTACAATGAAACGTTTCATAGTTTTTCCTTAGTCAGCAGGCTTGGGTAGGGGCGCATCAAACGGAGAGCCAGGATAAGGCGTCAACAAGTATGGAAACGCGTTCTCTAAGTCCGCTGCAGATAGTGGAGCGCCATCTGTAAAGGCGACATCCCCGACTGGAGCATCCTCTGGTGTGCAAAGACCGAGGTCAAATGGCGTGCCGCCTTCACCGATAGGTACGGGGTAACAAAGAGCACCCATGGCCACGCGTAGCGCGATATCTACAACGTCATCACCGGGTCTGCGGCCGTTTGGGAAGCCTGCAACGTCGCCACCCGCTACACCGAACGCGCTTTGTTGTGCCCGTGGTGTGATGTCAACCTCAGTGTTTAAGCGCATCATTTCGCTGGGGACAACATTTGCTGGTTGATTGAGTCCTGGAAAGCCCGTTAAGAAAGCTGTCACAAGGTCGTTGCGAGGGAAGTTTGACGGCGCCAGATCTTCGTGCTCGGTTGCCAACGTCTCGTTGACTGCCTCGCGAAACAAGATATCGAGAATGAGCGGTAAACCAGGGTTAGTGACAAAATCGATAAATTGGCCGTCGTTCTTTGGCTGACTGCCGTTAAATCGATCTTTTTTGTCGTAGCCAATAAAGAGCTCGTTTACCAATGGCGCGGACAGACGAGACACTTGCACAAACGCTCCCAGGCCCACCTCAGGACGTTTAAATGTCTGACGCGGATTTTGAATCGTGAGCTGACGTAAGCTCGCCGAAGTCCAGGCGCCGATGACGGGATCGTCACCATCGGTGAGACAGTCTTTGTGAACCTCCAGCGCGATTGAAGTTACGTTGTTACGCGCAAGCACGTTGCGTTCTGGGTCTTGGGTCACGCCACCCAAGAAGCCGCCGCCGTCGCCAGCACCAGGCGCGCTGTCGCCTTCCACGGGTACAAAATTGACTAGGTCAAAAACTTCTCCAAGGTTGATCTTGAAGGCTTCGTTGCGTTGACCAACAAACACACGTCCGGGTGCCGCACAGTTAGGCATCTCAAAATCATGGATGAATGATGCGGCGTACTCAGAGTAACCACCGGGTCCACCGAAAGTCTTGGTACCTGAGTAGTCGAACGGCTTAGCAAACAGCGTATCCCCGGTGGCTAGATTTATAGCGCTATCCGCGCGGCGTCGCTGTCCGTCTAAAGCCACTTCTATAGAGTATTCCTCGGTATGGCTCAGGCCCGGTGCAGCGTCGGCATCGATTTCATCCACATTACGCAGCACAGAAGAAATGGTGGTACCGCCAACTGTGAGTTGTACCGGGTCACCGCCAGGTAAGACATCGTTGAAACGGAACTGAAAAGAGATGTCTTCGCGCGCATCTCCATCGTTGTCGACGTGAATTTCGTAAAGGGCTTCGCTGTCTAGTGGAAAGTAGTTGGGACCGCCATAAGCAGCTTGTACGGGAACGTAGTTTGCAATCAGCGTCACGTAGTCTTCTCTGCCAGGTTCATAACTTCGAAACAGATAGAAATCTGTCGAGTCGACTTGCGGATATTTAGTGATGAACGGCGCTTCGCGATGGCTTGATCCGTGGGCGATTCCACAGAACAGAGCGGTTGCTGCCAAAGTTGCCGCAATGAGTTTGAGATTCATGATGCTCCTCTAGTTGTTGAGTTGATTGGCTGTTGTTGAGTTGATCGGCCGGTGTGTTGAACGGCCGATCATCGTCATTACGCACGCAAAGCCAATTTGGATTCATCAAGATGCAAAAAAATGCTCAAGCGTTGAATCCGCAAGCTAGCTTCGTTCGTAGCTCAACTAAGAAACACGCAATGGGGTTAGATACGTGCTTAAAGTACTAGGAGCGTTTTGGGGCTTGTTACTCTGCATTTCCGGTGAGCTCGTGTTTGCCCACGAAGACCATAAGGATTTAGTTGAGGAGATGGTGGTGTACGGGCGTTCGCTTGAGCAGCTCGGCCGTGCATCTGCAGCCTCATCTGGTCAGGTGGGCGACGCAGACATACAACTTGCATCGCGCTTAAGAGTGGGTGAACTTGTCGAATCGGTACCCGGCATGGTTGCCACTCAGCATTCCGGCACCGGCAAAGCAAACCAATATTTCCTCCGCGGATTTAATCTCGATCACGGTACAGATTTTTCTGCCCACGCAGAAGGCGTCCCGCTAAACTTGCGTACGCATGGTCATGGCCAAGGGTACCTGGACCTCAACTTCTTGATTCCGGAGATGGTTTCAACCACGCAGTTTCGTAAAGGCCCGTACCATGCGTCCGTTGGGGACTTTTCATCAGCAGGTTCGGTTGAGTTTTTGTTCTATGATCAACTGTCGGAACCAGTGATTACCACGACATTTGGCGACGACGCCTATCGACGCGGGTTGATCGCAGGGAGTGCGGACAGCGGGGCGGGTGTGCTCACAGGTGCGCTCGATATCACACGCTACGATGGCCCCTGGCAACAGCCGGAAAGCTTAGAGCAATACAAAATTCAGTTGCGATATGCAGCACCACTTGGGAAGTCTCGAGCGTACTTTGACTTTCAAGGGTATCAGGGTGATTGGGATGCGACGGATCAAATTCCCATGAGAGCTGTTCGCTCGGGGTCAGTCGGTGAACTTGGCTTCATCGACCCTGATCTAGGTGGCCGTACTGATCGATACGCCTTTAACGCGAGCTTTGAGTTTCCGAACTGGTCGCTAAATGCATACCTCCTGGATTACGATTTTGCGCTTTACTCCAACTTTACCTACTTCTTGAATGATCCCGTTTCGGGTGATGAGTTTGAACAACGAGACAAGCGCCGGATGTACGGTGTAAACATTGGGGGACGCTTGGATCGATTGAGTGATCGCCCAATCAGCCTGCTATGGGGGCTGCAATCGAGACTAGATAACATCGATGAGCTAGGTCTGTATCTCACACAAGCCCGCGTTCGCCAAGAGGCGATCAGGACCGATTCAGTTGATGAGTTTTCCGTAGGGGCGTTTGCTGAAATTGAGGCTAACTTTACAGATAAACTCCGTGGCATTTTGGGTGTGCGGGGTGACTACTATCACTGGGACGTCGGCGCCCGCCAACAGGTCAACGCAGGGTCTGGGTCGGACTTGCTTTATTCGCCTAAGGTCAGCTTCGCGTATCGCGTCAACGATTCACTCGAGGCGTACGCGAACTGGGGTCGCGGTTTTCACTCCAATGACGTGCGTGGTGCGACGGTGTCAGTGGATCCGGCGACTGGAGAATTGCTCGATCCGCTCGATGTGTTGGTTGCGACTCAGGGGGCTGAGTTCGGCATTCGCCTAGAACGCGGCGAAATGTTTAACGCCGCGTTAGTGGGTTTCTGGTTGGCAGTTGATTCAGAGCTTGTGTTTGTGGGTGATGCAGGTGGCACAGAAGCAACAAATGGCAGCAAAAGGCATGGGGTCGAAGCGAATCTATTTTGGCAGGCAACAGATTGGCTTGCTTTAGATGCAAACTACACGTACACGGATGCTTCGTTTGATCGCGCACCGGGTGGCGAAGATGCCATACCTGGCGCGATCGGTTCCACCGGCTCGATGGGGCTGAGCGCCGTTTGGTCAAATGGCATCACGTCCTTTGTTCGAGTCCGTTACCTAGGACCGGCGCCTTTGGTTGAAGACGAATCGGTTGAAACACAATCTTCAGTATTAGTGAATGCGGGGGTTGGCTATCGCTTCGGATCGTTCGAATTGCGGGTGGATCTTTTCAACGCCTTCGATTCAAACGACCATGATGTCAGCTACTTATATCGTTCACGCTTGCCCGGTGAGTCAGCCGATGGCGTGGAAGATGTTCACTTTCATCCGCTGGAGCCCCGCAGCGTGCGAGCTACTCTCATCTGGCGACCTGCTCCTGCTAAATAGCCATTCCGCTACGGTTAATTTGATGAGAAAGTGGCGTAGTATCGAGGTAGGCAAAGAGAGGGGCAGGGGGACTGAACATGTCTGATTCCAGCAACAGAGACATCGACACTTGGCTAGCACAAGAACAAGCAGAACCGATCCTGGAACCGGACCGTCCCGTTATTGATGCCCATCACCACCTTTGGGACATCCGTGGGGCTGAGGTGGAACCGTTGCGCAGCTTTCGCCAGAAAGTTTATCTGTGTGAAGAAATCACCAACGACATCAACACCTGCGGACACAACGTGGTGCAGACAGTGTTTGCGCAGTGTGGTGCGTTTTATCGTGCGGACGGGCCAGAGGAAATGCGGCCCGTCGGTGAGACCGAGTTTGTACACGGTATTGCGGCGATGAGCCGATCCGGCGTGTACGGTGCTTCGCGTCTCTGCACGGGTATTTTCAGCACCGCGGATTTGCGGCTGGGTGAAAATGTGAAGCCAGTGCTTGAAGCCCATATGCAAGCGTCTGAATATTTTCGCGGGATCCGCAGCATGTTTCCCGGTGATCTAAACGACACGTTCCTCGCCGGGTTTGCGCAGTTGCAAAGCCTCAATCTTAGTTTTGACAATTGGTCACCTGATTATCGGCGGTTGCCCACCCTTGCGGAGCTAGCGAACCGCTTTCCGGGGGTCACCGTGATTGTGAATCATCTGGGTGGGCAGATTGATCCGCAGGCGAGCGATGAGGAAATTGCGGTCTGGAAGGCAGGCATCGATGCGGTAGCGGCGTGTTCAAATACTGTGATTAAGCTTGGCGGGGCACAAATGCGAGTAGGCGATTGGGAGCCGCCGTACCACATGCATGTCGCCGAACAGCCTTTTTCGTCCGATGATTTTGTGGCAACCCTGTTACCTTGGTACGAATATGCCCTGCAAGCGTTTGGGCCTGACCGTTGTATGTTTGAGAGTAACTTCCCGGTGGATCGGGAATGCATATCCTATCGCACGTTGTGGAACTTGTTCAAAAAAATCGCCAACCAGTTGGGTTTGAATGAGGCGGAGAAGACGGCGGTGTTCAGCGGCACAGCCGCGCGGGCCTATCGGCTCACTCCACCCTAAGAAATTAGGAGTAATCGCGGATTGGGTTACCCACTGATTCCTATCGCTTGGCGTCAGTTATAGATCGAGGTTTCTGGCAGGACAACCCCCACTTCCTCAGCGTACGCTTCCCAAGCGGCAATCAGTGCCGCTCTAATCTCGGGAAACTCCTCGCTCAGAGCTTCTTGCTCACCGAGATCTTGAGCAAGCTTGGAAAGCTCCCAATCACCTTGGCCAAGCGGTGGCTCCATCCACAGGACCTTCAAATCCCCCTTCGCTCAGGCGCGCCTTCGACTCAAGAAAAGGCACAGCCCCCGCGCGCGCCCAAGACCGCCCCAAACAACGTAGGAGTCTATGGATCCGATATCCTCGAGCGCCATACTGAAGTTTGCTGGAATCCATTCCGGATTGTCTCGCACCTGATCCATCTGGTGGCCCTCGGCGCCAACTTGATCTGCGGATCACTGGACGGCGGTGCAGAACAGCCCGGCAGCGCTATGCAGAATATCGCCAGTATCGTTTTCATCTGGTGACTGGCGCGGATGGGCTTAGGCGGCTTTTACTGGGCAGAGCAGCTTGCCTTCAACGGCATCATCGATGGCGCGGCGCCCGAGATGTAGGCCGTATTCGTAACGCCCAAACAAAAAGTGCTCGTTGGCGCCGCTGTTGAGGCCGAGTTGGATCTGTTGGCCAATCTCAAAATCTTCACCAAAAACGGTGCGCACCACTTGGTAGTTTCGTTCCCAGTGTTGCGCCGCTTTTTCGGTTGCGGGGGTTTCGGGGATTAACATCATGCACTTAAACACACACTTGCCGGGACCGGTTGGAAAGATCGAATGGATGTAGACATGATCGGTCATGACCTGAGCGAAGTTGCATGGGAACAAAAAGTTCTGCGTCATAAAGTGTGGGCGGTAAGACCAATCGGTTGGATTGACGTCTGCCAATTTGGCAATGTTCGGCAACGGTACCGCGTGGCGGACATGCGGATACTGATCTAAGAACACGCTTTGGTTATTTAGGTAACCCGCACACGCAGTGTTTTTGTGGGCCGAGCAGAAGTGGTAACACTCCTGAAAACCTTCCAGCGCCAGGCGCCAGTTCATATCGGTATCAATCGACCAAGTCTTGAAGATGACATGATGGGTCAAATCCAACGAGTCTAGTTGCTTTGCCATCGGTGCAAGCCACGTATCGATGTCAATCGGCTGGTCAGATACCGAAGGTCGTACCCATATCAGTCCAAAGCGCTCAAAGGCGGGTAACTCTACTAAGCCAAGTTGATCTTTGTCGATCTCGCCAAAACCCTCTGCTTGGGGCAGGCCGCGTAAGCGGCCGTCGAGGTCGTAGCTCCAGTTGTGGTAGGCGCAGGTGAAGGTGCGCGCCTGTCCACATTCACCTTGGGCCACCAACATACCGCGGTGGCGGCACACGTTGATAAAGGCGTTCAGCTCTCCGACGGTGTTGCGGGTGACTAACATCGGCACACCGGTCGCCGTATGCGTGAGGTAGTCGCCAGTCTGCGCCAACTGTGAACTGTGCCCAACTATGATCGGAAAACGGCGAAAGAGCGTATCAATTTCCTGTTGGAGGCGCGTTGGATCTGCGTAGTTGGAAACCGGGTGTTCACCAACATCGTCAACCATATCGGTGGTGCCGGCCTCACAATGCTCAAGCATACGCGCAATAATGCGGCGTTCTTCTTCGCTGATGTCGGACATCTTTTCTCCCTATCCCCCTGGTCCTCTGACTCCCTCGTCGCCTCGTTCCATTGCATCCCTTGCTCGCTCGCTGCCTTACCCCGATGGCAGCGGCGTCTTGCACAATCTTACTACTGTACAATAACACCCGTAAAACCAGGGGTGGGGAGTTGGTCCAACGAATTGCTGCCCGCCGTGGTTGGTCGCTTAAGCTTCTAACCCGCCGGTTTCCGGTGCTGGCCGGGCGCGCTGGTTATAAAGCAGTGCGCGTAGCTTGGCGATCTCTTCTGCGCTGAGTTTGGAGTAGTCGTTCTGCATCTCAGCACCCACCGCCATGCCGCGTTGGACGGCAGGGCGTTCCCTCAATTCCTCAAACCAGCGCTTGAAGTATTTAAACTCATTGATGTCTTGGCCTTGGATTTCCCAGCCAACGGTCCACGGGTAGCAGATCATGTCTGCGATGGTGTATTCATCGCCGCACAGGTAGCGCTGATTGTAGAGCTGGTTGTTCAGCACCCCATAGAAGCGGTTCACCTCGTCGGTGAAACGTGTGATGGCGTAGGTTTGATCACCGGCCTCTTCACCGGCGCGGCGGAAGTGGCCGCATTCGCCAGTCTTGGGTCCTTGGTTGGCCATCTGCCACATGACCCACTGGATGACGTTGTACTTCCCGCGCATATCGCTGGGCATAAACTGGCCGGTTTTTTCTGCGATATAAAGCATGATGGCGCCGGATTCGAAGATGGAAATGGGTTCTCCTCCTTCCGCCGGTGCGTGATCAACCAGCGCCGGCATACGGTTATTTGGGTTGATGCGCAAGAACTCTTCGGTGAATTGATCACCTTGGCCGATGTTGCAGGCCACCACGTTGTACTCCAGTCCACACTCTTCGAGTTGGATAGTGACTTTTTTGCCATTAGGTGTGGGCCAATAGTGTAGATCTAACATGTCATTTTCCCTTTTTTATCGAGCGTTCATCGAGAGGTCGTCGAGCGGCCTTGTTACGCCGCCAGCGCATTTTTCTGAGCTTGATCTTGGCAAGCGGGGGTGACTCGGGCCGCAACTAACGCGTCGAGTATTTGAACATACTCTTCCCAACTGGTGCGCGCATCCGGCAAGGTTTTGTGCGCGACCACCATATCCAGCGTGGGCAGTACGGTGATGAACTGGCCGTAGGCACCTCTGCCGGTATAAGCGCCCTCAAATGCACAAGTCACCTTGGGGCCGTCCCACACCCACCACATATAACCATAGCCAAACTCGCTGTTGCGTACCTCGGCGGGGTTCGTTTCCTGGTTTGGGGTCACCAGAGAAATCATATCTTGTACCCAACTTGCCGGTACAATTTGTTCACCTTGCCACTTACCCTGGCGCAGCACCAACTCTCCCAGCCGGGCCATATCCTGGGTTGAGAGCACAAAGTGGTACGCCAAGTGTTCAGATTGATCGGTGTCGCCGTTGCGCAGATGGATTAGGCGGCGCCAGTGTTCGAAGCCAAGGGGACGCGCCAGTTTTTCATCAAAGGCATCGTAGATGCTTTTCCCAGTCATGCGCTCAAACGCAGTACCAGCGGCGTTAAAATCCCAGTTGCTGTAAAGGTAATACGCACCCGGTTGCTGACTGCCGCGCGGTGGCGCGTCAGCCAAGTTGTCACCGGCATTAGATGCTGGGTGATACACGCCGGAGCGAGCGCTGATCAAATCCCGTACGCGGGCTTGTTTTTCAATGGGTAACAAGCCTTGCACATCGTCCATACCAAGATCTGCCAAAGTGAGATCGAGATTGATGGTGCCGTCCGCCACATATGGCCCATACAACATCGCCAGCAGACTCTTACGCACCGATGCCAGGTAGCTCAAGGCTTCGGTATTACCGTATTCCCATAGGACTTTGCCATCAACCACAACAACAATGGCATCGTTGGCCATGCCGTCGGCCAGCAGCGCCAGCTCATCAAGCTTGGCGGGCGCGTAGCCTGCGGCGGCGGATGAGGTATGAAACGCCCATGGTGTGCCGGGTGCATCCGGTGCCGGCGTGTAACCCAAGAAGTGAAACAGGGCGGCGACAAACAGGTTTTTAATCGTGAACCAATCAAACATATTGGATTTCCCAGGATGCTCGAAGTATCACGACCTTAGGCCTATTCGGTGGCTGCGGTTTGCCCACGCTTCGGCTTCAACATCGAACGCTTCAGATACCCATCTATACCAGTCTGCTTAAACGTAAACAACTTGTTGGCCGCCCAGGACATGACTGTCGCCTTCAGTTCCAGCGATCGTTGGTGCAGCTCGGTGCGTTTGGTCACGACGCTTCCTGTAAATCTAAGGCTGCGGGTTTTGCGGTTTTTACCACTCGCCCGGGATAACCTTTGAAATGGGGTACGCCTTGCTCGTAGTCGAGGAATTCATCTTCATCGGAACAAAGCACCGCGTCACTGGAAATGAACGCGCCGGCAAGGTCTTCTTCGCCGCGAAGCTCCGGATACCACCAGCCATGGGGTACGCGTAGATGGCCTTGTTTCATGCTGTCTTGTACAGACAGCTCCGCGGTCACTTCACCAAAAGCCGTTTGCAGTTTTACCCAGTCGCCGTCGACCAACCCTTCTTTTACCGCATCGTCAGGGTGTATGAAGACGCTCGGCAAGGGACAGCGTCGCCGCAATTCCGGAATATTGCGTTGTCCCGTTTGGAAAAACGGATCTTCGCGAACACCTGAAAAGACCGCGTATGGGTATTCATCAGTTGGTACAGGCGCTTCGCGGTAGTAAGGCACGGGATCAAACCCCAGATCCGCCAAGATGGAGGATGACAATTCAACTTTGCCGGATGGTGTGGCAAATCCGGTTTTTCGGTATTTGCGGAATTCAGGTGTTTGCACCTCCATGTATCCCGCCTGTTCAAACTCCGCGAACGTACGGTCCGAACGGGACAGGCGGTAGTCGAGTAATTCTTCCAAGGAATTCCAGGGGAAGTCGTTGCCGAAGCCAAACCGCAGCGCAAGGTCGCGCCAAAACTGGAACGTGCTGGAGGCCTGTTCGGGCGGCTCAACAACTTTTTGCGACAGAGTTAGACGGGTGCTCCAGTTCCAGCTGTCAGCAATGTGGTTGCGTTCTGAAAACACATCCCCGGGTAATACGTAGTCGGCCAGCATGGCGGTGGGTGTCATGAACAGCTCGTGGGCGACGATCAGGTCCTGATTCATCATCCCCTTAAGAATCTGGTGCTGATTGGGGTAGCTCATCAAGGCGTTGTTGCCGAGGGCAAAAAACGCCTTGATAGGGTAGGGGTCTCCGTTTGCCATGGCGCGAAAAACTTCGGTGGGATTGGCCATGTGGCAACCCATGACAAGGTCGGCGTAGGGGAAGCCCCATACTTTTTCTGTGGGTTCTTTCAGCATCTCTGCTGCGCGGTAGGTAAACACCGGATGGTGCTCAAAACCCAGTTGTTTGGCTTTTTGTTCCTCGGGTAGCAGCTCATGTAAGGCAATTTCCGATTCGGGAATGTAGCTCTTGTTAAACCCGCCCAGGGTTTCTCCGCCGACAACATCCAAGTTGCCGGTCACGGCACGTAAAATGGAGTGCAGACGGATCGCCGAAGTGGAGGAGATCTGCATGTCGGTGATCGGCGTCCAAGGAATAATGGCGCCATCGGCGTTGGCATAGGTTCTAGCCGCTAGCGCAATCAATTTGCGGTCCACGCCGGTAATCTGCTCAACCCGCTCCAGCGGGTATTCATCTACTCGAGTGCGTAACTCTTCAAAACCAACACACCACTCGCGTACGAAGTCTTTGTCATAAAGCTCTTCGTCAAAAATGACTTTCAACCATCCCAAACACATGGCGGCATCCGTACCGGCACGCAGGCGCAAGTGCAGGTCAGCCTGTTCCGCCTGATCAGAAATGCGCGGGTCCAGCACGATGATCTTGGCACCGCGTGCGCGCGCCGCGTTGATCTGGTTATAGATGGGTGTCCACGAGTGTTTACGCGGATTGTGGCCAAACAACACGATGCAATTGGTGTTGCCAAAATCACCCATAGGAAACCAGCCGTAGGTCAGCTTGTTGACCGCGGCGGTATTGCCGGCGCACAGCGCCACACCGCTGATCCAATTGGGTGCCCCCAACAGATTCATAAAGCGCCGGTCGGTGCCGTGGGTGGTTTGGGTGTTCCAGCCGGAGGTGGATACCGCAAACCCTTCGGGGCCGTATTCTGCCACCACTGTTTGCAGCCGCTCGGCAATTTCGTCCATGGCTTGCTCGTAGGAAGTCTCTTCCCATTTGTCCTCACCGCGTTTGCCCACCCGTTTCAGGGGCACACGCAACCGATCAGGGTGGTTGTGGATGCTGGGCGCCGCCACCCCTTTAAAGCAGATGTTGTTTGCCAGCATGGGGTTGTCGTGTGCAATGACTCGCGTCACTTTGCCGTCCTCGGCTTCGGTGCGCAGCTGGCAGCCGATGTCGCAAATGGTGCAGACTGAATACTTTGTTTCTGAGCTCATGGTTCCTTCCCTCTGTTTTGATGCTCGTTAGTGCTCGCTCGCGGCACTAGAGATTTGGCGCTAGTGGCGCTGTGAGCGTGGTTAACAGATCCTTCAGCTGACCCCGGCCGCTTATGCCCAGGCGCTCGATCAGCTGAGACTGCACGCCAAGCCATAGCGGAACGGCGTTTTTAAACGTCTGCTTACCTTTCGCGGTTAAATGAATTGTGCGGGTTCTAGCATCATGCCCGGTTTTGGTGACGACCAGACCCTGCTTTTCCAGCACGCGGATGTTTCTACCCAGGGTGCTGCGATCAAGTTGGCTGGCGGCGGCCAGCTCTTTCAGAGTTGGCCCTTGCAGAGTTTGAATCGTATGCAGTTGGGAAAATTGGGTGACGCTGATGCCTGATGGCGCCATGGCTTGGTCGTAGACCTGGGTCAGCTTGTTGGCTGCCGTGCGTAAATCAATGCACAGGCATGTTTCTTGAGGCATTTATGGGTACCTACCCGTAATAATGCGTGTATATACCCATAATGTAGCGGCGATGTAAAGCTCATTCCCCTGAAGCTTTCTTACCCTATGGGGTCTACCCGTTAAAGATGTAATGTCTCAAGCGGCGGTAGGTTCAACGCTTCCCGGAACGTCTTGTGGTAGTGGTGCAAAGCAGGTTCATTGCGCCCAAACTGCAAATGTTTGAGGACCCCGCTGCGCACCGCACGCTGAGTGCTTTCTCCCATCAGGTAGTCTTCCTGCTCAATGGTGCTATTAAACACCTCAACACTTGCTTCCAGACTGACCATGCTGCGTTCACCGTCTGCGTCTGCCTGGTAGACATCGCTGGCATCGCGCACTTTGTATTCACCTGACTCAGCCATGGCGATGGCTTCGGGGCTGAAATAGATGCCGACGCGTGTCAGCGAACGATTCGGGTCACTCGGATGCGGGTATATCTTGATGGCCAGAATGTTGTTGTTGGCAACGTTGAGTTGCAGGTTAGGGAACAGGTAGTAAAGCACATTGGCTGTGCCGTTAACCGTCCATTCTTCCTGCGGCAGTTTGCGTAGCGCATCGATGCCTTTGCTGGCGAATACAAAGCGGTGATTACGGCCAAAGGTTTCGTAGGCGAGGTTGTCGCCGTGAAAGAGCTGGCCCAAAGTATCTTTGTGTAAACGTTGAAAGTGATAGGTTTCACCGAAAGTATCGTTGGCCAGCTTCCAATTGAGTTCGGATTCGATGACCGTCTCACCTTTGTAAATGAAACGATCAAAGGACCAGTGCGCCAGTTCATCGGTTAAACCATGGAGCAGATTATCGACATCTATTTCGCCGTCGGGCTGAGGATGCACAAATAACATGCCATGTTTTTCTACCGCGGGTAGCGAGATCAGACTGTTGCAGGATTTGTCGATGGCTCCGAAATCGGTCTCTCGCGGTACTGACACCAGTTCACCGCTGCTGGCGTAGGTCCAGCTGTGGAAAGGGCAAGTGAATTTAAACGCTTTACCACGGCTTTGTTTGGACAATTGCACGCCCCGGTGCACGCACGCGTCGAGGAAGGCGTGAAATTGACCGTCCTTGTCGCGGGTAGCTAATACCGGCGTGCCGAAGTCGGATGTTGTGAAATAACTACCGGGTTCCGGGAGATCGCCTGACAAGCCGATAAATTGGGGATGGTATTGAAAGAAAGCGTGCCATTCCTTTTGCGCGCGCTCGGGGCAAACGTAGTCGCTACCCGGTACTTGATAGCCGACACCGGCGTCGACGTTCTTGTCATTATCGAGCTGCTGCAATAGCTCATCCACAATTTTGATTTGAGTCGCTTGCTGCATGATTTATCTCCTGGTTTTCCGCTCACGGATGGAAGGTTCTGAAGAGGTATTGAGGCGTTTGATCAACGTCGCGTGAAACGTATCAACCGCATCTGCGGCGAGAATTAGATAAAAACCTGAAAGCGCGCGCTGACTGAATTCTTCAAGTGATATGTGGTGAGCGAACCAATCGCGCGAAGCTGCGCTGTAGCAAGCGAACATCTGCTCTGCCATGGTCTCGGGGGCTACTTTGCCGCGTAACAATTTCTGTTGACGAGCTGTCTGCACTGCGCCGAGAGCCACCCGCACGGATCGCCGGTGGAATTCAGCGTGGAAACCTGGGCTGGCCTGTTCTGAAACGCGATCCGCGGCAATAAAGGCGGCGCGGAAGGACAGCTCATCTTCTTCAAACGCGGCTACAGTCCCTATCACAATTGCTTCTGCAGCACCTAAAACGGTGGTGTCTTTGCTTGCTTCAATTTTTTCTTCTATGCGCTCGACGGCTTCGAAGGTCAGTGCGCGGACGATTTCATCTTTTGCACCGATCAAATTGTATAAGGTTGGCGGCGTGACGCCGGCCGCGCGGGCCAGATCGCGTGTATTCAGCGCATCGTATCCCTCGTTCACAAGCACATGACGAGCTTGCGCCAAGATACGCTCGCGCCGGGCGCGCATGTTTTTTTGCCGCGTGTTTAGCTGTTCCGCTGACATGCCAGAATAGAGAGATTAATTTTTATCATTGATTAAATTTAATCAATGATAAACTATGCTGCAAGTCTTTTTTGGGGAGTGTGCTGATGGAGCTTCGATTGCGGCCGATGCATCTAACCGATGTGGGTCAGGTGCCCGGCGATTGTTTTGGATCGCACGACACGCTAGTCAGCCGTATTAGGGATCTGGGCTCGGCTGCGGTGCTTGCGTACGACGGCCCTCAGCATGTGGCACAACTGCAGTTTCGCCGCTATGACCCGAAGCTGCGCTCGACAGAGGGTATTTGGCACCCGAATTATTGGGGAGATTTTGGCGCTGAGGCACCAGAGCTACCAAAGGCAACGTTAAACGTGTTCTGTTATCACGTCGGTCAGCTTCGCTCAGGGGATGAACGCAATCCCGAATACCTGGGCAAAGGTATTGGCTTGGCTTTGCTCGATTATTTCCTAAATTGGGCACAGGATCAGCAGTTCTCTGGTGTGGTCGCAAAATTTACGCCGGAAAACCGAGCGGTGATGGGTTTTATGGGCGGGCAACCAGCTGCGGCTTATGCAGCCAGAGGTTTTGAAATCGGGACAAGCTGGCTGGATCGGCAATTAGCTAACGCCGTAATCGAGCGCAAGCTAGTGCCCCCGGATGCAAATCCAGACGACACTTCTCGCGTTGGTGTTTGCTACAAACCATTCTGTTAGTGCACGCGCGTGGTAGGCGCATCGAGGCGACTGGATCAGTCTAGGTATCGTTGCTTTAGATGCTCGCCGAAAAACGCACTGTTTAGTGGTTCACCCGTGACTTCAAGCAGTAACGGCTGCAGTGTTTGCCGGCGTCCCTGAGTGTGAATGTTGTCTCGCAGCCACCTGAGGAGCGGCTGTAAATCGCCGCGGCTGATGCCCGCTACAATGTTTGAGTCCGCTTGTTTTGCGCTGGCGTACCATTGGGCTGCCGCCAGGGCGCCGAGTGTATAGGTTGGGAAGTAGCCGAATAATCCCGCAAACTAGTGCTCAAACCACTTGAAAACTTAGGATCAGCGGGTTTGTGGGGTTTTTGGGCTAGACGGTGTACCGCCGGTGGGGTTGGGCCCCATCAAGGTGCGCCAACAACGCCCAAGGACCCCACAGACCCGCCCTGTGGGAGATCGCCAGCTTTACGCTAACTGCGTCATTGC
>JANQKS010000028.1 GCA_028281005.1 Pseudomonadales bacterium | reverse complement strand
TAAACGCCTGGCCTGCGCTGCAACAGTCTTTTCTGGACGGATGGATCCTGCGGTTCGCTCGGGGCTTCACCAAACGCTCCAACAGCATTGTGCCCTTGTACCCTTCCTTGCAGCCGCTGGCGGAAAAGATCCGATACTGCGAAAACCTCTACGCCAGAGAACAGCTGCAAACCGTGTTCCGCCTCACCTCCATCGCGGCAGACAGTCCATCGGTGGAGGCGGCGTTGGCAGAACGCGGCTACCGTCTTGAAGAGACCAGTTTGGTGCTGAGCAAACCTCTCATTGCCGAACCTTTGCAAGGGGCGTTAAAAATGCTGCCGCTGGAAGATTGGCTGAGTGTCTATTGTGAGCTCACCGGTATGCCGGAGCCGGCGCGATCCCTGCACGGATTGATTCTAAAAAGTATCGCCGGCGAATGCGGCTTCGGCGCATTGCTGCTGGACGAGCAGCCGGTAGCCTGCGGTTTGGCCGTGGTGGAGCAAGAGCTCGTGGGTTTATTTGACATATTCACCCACCCAGAAGCACGCAACGCCGGTCACGGCGCCGACATTGTCAATGGCCTGCTGGCCTGGGCCGCGAGTCAAGGCGCCACCCGCGCCTATCTGCAAATGGTAGAAGACAATGTCCCAGCAACCGCGCTCTACAATAGCCTTGGATTCAGCGAAATCTACCGCTATTGGTACCGCATTGGCGTTTGATAAGCGCTAGATCGTCAAACCGGGCGTTGCGGCGCAAACTTGATTCTATCGCGCTTTTTTGAGATGTTTCATCCGGCGAACTGTTCGCACACCGTAAGCTTGCGTATTTATTCACAAAATCAATAACTTACGCAGCGCAAGCAACATTTCCACGGTCTCTGGTAGGCTCATGAAAATGAGCTGACGGGACCTGTCGCCTTTGCAGAAAGCAGATTCTAGGCCCACGGACCAGTCAACAGACGGGCCCCAGCGACCACCAAAGGCGGCCGCAAGGTGTGCCTGACAAGAGAGAGCGATATGACTTGGATTACAAATGGCGGACTGCCGGATGCACGCGGTCTGTACGATTCAGCCAACGAAAAAGACAGCTGCGGCGTCGGCTTCATCTGTGACATTAAGGGTCGCCCGAGCCATCAGATTGTGGCGGATGCCGCCCACATGAACTGCTGCATGGAGCACCGCGGCGGCGTTGGTTATGAGAAGAACACCGGCGACGGCGCCGGCATCCTCACCGGCATGCCGCATAAGTTGCTGGCGGAAATTGCCCAACAGGAGCTTGGCATCGAACTGCCGCAGCTAGGCGCTTATGGTGTCGGCAACGTGTTTATGCCGGTTGATGAAGCCGAACGCGCGCGTTGCAAAGCCGTATTTGAAGAGCAAATTGCCGCTGCGGGGCAGACTTTTCTAGGTTGGCGGGTGATTCCGACAGACGTTGAAAATGCTGACCTGGGTAACGCAGCTCGCGCCGCCATGCCACACTTCGAGCAGCTGTTTATTGGCGCCAACGGCGTTTGCGGAGATGATTTTGAGCGGAAGCTTTATCTGATCCGCAAGCACACCACTCACCTGCTGCGGGGTGATCAAACACTGGCTCAGCGCAAGATGCTCTACGTCTGCTCGCTGTCCTCCAAGGTTATTATTTACAAAGGCATGCTGACCCCGGATCAGTTGTTCCATTTCTACCGGGATCTGCAAAACGAAGCCTACGAAAGCCACCTGGCGATGGTGCATTCGCGTTTCAGCACCAACACGTTCCCGTCTTGGGACCGCGCCCAACCCAACCGTTTCATGAGCCACAACGGCGAGATCAACACGCTGTTAGGTAACGTCAACGCCATGAACGCACGTCAAGGTGTCGCACAGTCCGAACTCTTCGGTGACGATCTGCAGAAGCTTTTCCCGATCTGCGAACCGGATTGTTCCGACTCCGGCAGCTTCGACAACGTGCTGGAATTTTTGCTGATGTCAGGCCGCAAGCTGCAGGAAGCGGTGTTGATGATGATCCCCGAAGCCTGGCAACAACACCAATCCATGGCCCCGGACAAAAAGGCTTTCTACGAATACCACTCCAGTTTTATGGAGCCGTGGGACGGTCCAGCCTCCATCGCTTTCACCGACGGCACCTACATTGGTGCGGTACTGGACCGCAACGGCTTACGCCCGTCGCGTTATTACATCACCGACGACGACAAGTGCATCATGGCCTCCGAAGTGGGCGTGGTGCCGGTGGATCCGGCCAAAGTGGTGGCTAAGGGTCGCCTGCAGCCGGGCAAAATTTTCCTCATCGATTTTGATCAGGGCCGCATGATCCCCGACGACGAGCTTAAAACCGACCTGGCCAACCGCCGTCCGTACCAGCAGTGGCTGGACGAGCAACGCTTGGATCTGGCGGAAATTCCGCCGGTGATTGGTGAAGGGATCAGCAAAGCTGACCTCACCCAACGTATGCAGGCCTTAGGTTATACCCAGGAAACCATGCAATTTATGCTGCTGCCGATGATTAGCGAGCTGCGCGATCCTCTCGGCAGCATGGGTAACGACGCTGCCCTGGCGGTGATGTCAGACAAACCGCGCATGTTGTACGACTACTTCAAACAGCGCTTTGCTCAGGTCACCAATCCCGCCATCGACTCCATCCGCGAAGAAGTGATCATGGCGTTGGACTGCTACATCGGTCCGGAAAAGAACCTGCTGGAGTCCACTGCC
>JANQKS010000071.1 GCA_028281005.1 Pseudomonadales bacterium | reverse complement strand
TTGCTCGTCGCAATATCCAGATATTACTCCTCACTCTTCCTTGCCAGCCCAAAGCTGGCGAACTCTGATCCTAAGTTATAAAGTGGTTTGAGCACTAGTAGAGAATTTAAGCTACCGCTTCCAGTTTCTGGATCGGCGTGATTCCTCCGATGGCCATGTTTGGCCGTTCATTGTTGTATCGCCACAGCCATTCAGTCGCTGTATCTTGTGCATGGCGGATCGATTCGAATAGATGTTGGTCCAGCCATTCATGTCGAAACGTTCGATTGTAGCGCTCGACGTGCGCGTTCTGCTGCGGCTTTCCTGGCTGGATATATTGAAGCGTGATCCGTCTTTGCTTGGCCCAGGCCATCAGCTGACCCGAAATGTACTCCGGGTCGTTGTCACAACGAATCGCATTGGGCTTGCCTCGCCATTCGATAATGCGTTCCAGTGTTCTGATCACTCGAAGCGCCGGCAATAATCGATCAACTTCGATACCGAGTCCTTCACGATTGTAGTCATCCAGCACGTTGAACGTACGGAAAGCAGTGCCGTCGGCCAACGCGTCATGCATGAAGTCCATTGACCAAGTCGCGTTGATCTGACGTGGCACTGCCAGATCTTCGGGCGCGTCACGCTTCAACCGACGCTTCGGCTTGATCCGCAGATTCAGCTCCAGCTCCTTGTAAATACGGTACACGCGCTTGTGGTTGTAGCTGAAGCCCTTCACATTGCGCAGGTACAGAAAGCACAGACCGAAACCCCACGTCCGGTTGGTGGTGGTCAGCCTGAGCAGCCAGTCGGCAATAAGCTGGTTGTCGCCGTTCAGCTGCGGTTGATACCGATAACAGGTCTCACTGATCTTGAAAGCCTGGCAAGCCAAGCGAATGCTGAACCCGCGGTCAGCCACAGCACGCTTCGCCATCTCTTTGCGGTGAGATGGCTTCACCACTTTTTTGTAGTGAAGTGGCCCCCATAGATTGGACAGTAATTGGACGCTGCTAAGTGGTTCCTCCATGATGAGCGAGATGCTCTGGATCATCAGCGCAGCCGTGACCTGCGCTTCAAAATCCGCCTTAATGCTTGTGGTGAAGTCCGCCATCGGCATCACCGTTCAATTGCGAACGGCGCGATGACAGGCGCCCTAAAAAACTCAACGCCGTTCCGTGGCAAATAGCAGGGCGCTACCTACTATTCAACCACTGATTGCTTAATAAATTCTTAAGACCTCTTCGGAAACGCGCAGCAGGTGCGACTAACCAAGCAACATGCGTGCTATCTGGAGCGCGTACTGCTTTGGGGTGTCCGGCCTGCGTATCACAACCATACAACCGGAACCGTGTTCCTATTCTTTGTGATCTCCGTAGAGATTTTTCTCAATGCCGTTGGCGATGGAGGCTCTTAATCGATCCAGTTCAGCAGTCTTGTCATATTCAAGGCCGTTGAAATAAACCGCGGCTGCATTTGTTTCATCGGCCTTTGCGATAAAGAAGGCTTTGACGGGCGCACCTTCATCTGCAAAGTCTGCGGCGATATTGTAGTAAATATTGATCGTTTCGCTGTCGGCCGCATAGGACACAATAACGATGCCGCCAACGGATGACTGTGAGGCCAGATGCAAAACATAGGAAGGGTCTTTTTCTGTTAAATCATAAGCGTCGAACTCTGCGGCTTGCGCGGGAGGCAACGTCATGCAAAACAAAAGGGCGGCAGACAATAGTACGACCGCCACTCCATCTATTGTCCAGGGCGAAGCATGTTTATCCGTCATTGTGTTTCCTTAGTCGGCTCGACTGATTGTGCGTCCCGATCCTTTGTCTCAGGACAAATAATCGCAGGCTCGTTGCCTGTCTTGTCTGGCAACTCCCGGATAAAACAGGGGAGGATGGAGCCGGTCGGTGTCACTTCCTCGTTTGCGGCACAGGACCCCAATGCGGTGAGTGCCAGTACGCCACTCACGCCAACGGCCCAGGTAATTCGGGGCAGGGCACTCACTCCTCCATCCCGAACATGTTGAGGAAATCGAGTTTCTGCTGGCAGATACTAAACTCAGAGAAGAGGAAGAACCGAGTTCCCGGAATGTTGGCGCCGGGACGACGGTTCGGCAGGTTTAGTGCCCGGTAGTACGACATGATGCGCTCCGTTTGCACAGATGCGTCATATGGTTCTTTCGCCGCCCCGTTCAAGCACTGCAACCGCGCAGACCATCCGGCTTTGAGCACAGGCAGTTCCTTCCGCGTGGCGTCGAAGGACGCGCGCCCTTGCTCCGTCTCAACGTTCTATCCCAGGTCGATCGGGTTGCTTTCGGCAACCCTTTCACTGGCATCAAACACACCAACACACCACGCGGCTTCAAGTTTCGCGTGCCAGCCCTCGACTTCAGGCGACATCTGAGCGTCAAAATTCGGTTTACGGGCTTCCTGGTATTGCTTGGCATAGACCTCGTTCATCGTGCGCGGAAGATTGGCCTTCAGGTATTCGTAGTCCGTAGCATAGATATCGAGGACTTTATCTCGGTTGTTCCAGAACAAGATCCATGTCAGCACTTTGAAATCGAGTTTCTGGAGTGACTGGCCGTAGACGACAGACCACCAGCGTGTCGCTGGTTCCAGGCGTTTCCAAGCCGAGATTTCAGGAAGTTCACCTCCATTCCATCCGAACCCTCGCCGCCTACGACTGTATTGAGCCCAGCTAAGCTGTTAGTCACGGTGCGGAGAATGTCGGCTCTGGCAGAAACTTAAATCCAGAATTTCCACCAAGGACGTGTTTTAACAGTAGCTTCTTCAATGACCATACGCTCAAGCTTTTTGTGCCGTTTCTTTTCTTCGCGCGACTCCACGGGAGCGGTCCGTTTTGGGGGCATTAGTCCCGCTTCCCCTGGCCGCTGATGCGAGCGATCAATGAGATGAAGAATCCGCTTGAGACGAGGAAGTGCCGTCTCGCTATCGGAGAGCTTTCGCGCTTTGTGCAAACGAAAAATGGTTTCGGCCAACTCGCGCGAGGTCACACCCTGGCTGTCCTCAATGTCGAAATCCGCACCTTTTCCAACAAGCCGTTCAATAACGGGAACGGACTGAAGCCGAACAGCCAGATGCATCATGGAAGACCCATGCAAGTCTCGGTGCTCGGGCCCCCAAGCAAAAACACGGTTCAGTCGTGCCAGTTCGATTTCATCAATCAGCCGCATCAGCGCACCCTCGCCCTTTTGGGTGAGCATGCCGTCCACCACTCCGTACTTTACAACCTCTGGCAGCGAAACATCATGCTCATCGAGGATGGCGTTGGCTCCGCCTAACTCGGATACCGCCTCTTCGTCATGTGTGTTGTCTTCGGGAAAAGGCCTGCTCACAACAAACCGGCGCAAACCCACGGTTTCAACAATTCCAAATTCCTTCAGGCCGGTCAGCACTTCATTTGCTTCGTCGTTTCCGAAATCCTCATCAAGCAAATCGTCAAAGGAAAACTCCCGCGTGCCGAACGCGGTCCAAAGCCGCGACCAGTCTTGCTCGATAGGGTTGGTTCTTTCGCTTGGGACAGCGACGGGGGTGGCAGCGACCTTTTGGGGCTCCGGCGCCGCAGGCGTAGGTTCCATAGAACACTGAGGCTGGAGGATTTCGAATATTTCTTGCGCGTGACGAAAGTCAGTCTCCGGGGTTTTCGATACTGAGGTCTTGGCCCTCTTGAGCTCTTCGCGGGCAAGGTCAAAGGGCCGACGTCCAGCACGGTTTGGCGCATCTAGAGGTGCGCCTCTTTCTGCGAGGTACCTCAGTAACGCCGCGTTGCCTACCAAGGTGGCAATCCAGGCCCATGACATCTCCTGTGGCTGGTCTGACTCTGCATTGAATGTGATAGGCGCAAGAAGCTGTACTTCATCGCATTGTGAAGCCAGATCCAGCAATTTCTTTTCGCCCGCCTCCGTCAGGTGGACTCCATCGTACTCGGTCTCGTAAACATACTCGACTTGTTCGTCGAACGTCAGTGACTCGCCATCGTCTACCTTTTTTTGAAGAATATCACCGCGGTTCTGCCGGATGACAACAAACCGCCATTCCCCAACTTGGCGGATCGCGTCCTTGTCTTGAAGGGAATACAAAGCAGATCTGGCGTCGTCTGGTCGAAAACCACAGTCGATAACCTCGTGAAGCGTGAATTCAGGGGTTCCGAGCTCTTCCAGAATTGCATCCAAGACATCTAACGAAACGTCTCGCGATCCGTAGCGGAAAAGGTTTGCGTGTTCTGCACCCGGAAACGCTTTCACTAGGAACCATTGATCCTCGCCACGCTCCCTAGCCACTTGATTGCAAACCAGATCCCATAGGATTTCGGATGTACGCTGCTCGCCAAACCCAAGTTCCATAAAATCGTTTTCTGAAAACGGGCGCCGTTCGAAGGCTTTCCACCCCAACTCCCAGCCGAGGACCGAAGCAGCAGTTCTCACAACGTCATCGTCCGGCGGCTCGATGTCCTTGGCAAACAACAATGCCTCGTCGATGGGCGCATTGCCCCCGACCATCACTTCCAAGAGCTTGATGATGCGGTCGAGTTTGGCCGCTCGTTGACCTGCACCGTCGAAAGTTCCGGCGTTGCAATCTGCGTGGCAGAGTCGGGCGACATCCAGTGCGTTCTCTTGCCCATATCGTTCGTCTGGATCGGCGCCTGCGTCAAGCAACCGCTCGACCATCTCGCGGTTTCCGAAACGCACGGCAAGATGTAACGCTGGCGTAAGATACCCGTCGAAACGCGCGTTTGGATCGGCACCAGCGTCGAGAGCCTCAACAACGCCGCGGCGATCACCTTCAGCCGCGCACTCGCATAGTTTCTGGTCAGCCGTCATCTGGTCGAATTGCACTGGTTACTCGCGAAGATGTTATTAGATAGAGAACCGGCATTCAACAAAGGGCCGCGTGTAAGTCGCCAACACCTATGGAACAGATTTAGCGCTGGTTTAAGGGAGGGTTTTTGTTCATCCAATCTGAGGAGCAGAGGTGAAACAGAAACCATCAGGACGAGCATCGTCGTCTGAACAAACCATTCGTGACATCAAGCGCAAGACGAGCAAACAATAGAGTGCTGAAGAGAATATACGCATAGTGCTGGACGGTTTACGAGGCGAAGATAGCATTGCGGAGTTGTGCCGGCGGGAAGGCATTGCCCAGAGTCTTTGCTAAAAGTGGTCCATAGACTTTATGGAGGCCGGTAAGAAACGTCTGGCCGGCGATATTGTCCGGCAGGCGAACAGTAGCGAAGTCACGGAACGACGGCGTGAAGCCCGAGATCTCAAAGAGGTGGTTGCCTAGCAGACTCTGGAGTTGCGGCTTTTGAAAAAAAGCATGCTCGGAGATGGGGACGAGTTCGAATGAGGTACCCCGCCGCTGAGAAGCTCGAGATCATTCGGTTGGTGGAACGCTCGCACCAGCCGGCCAAGCAGACACTCGACACGCTGTGTATTCCTCGCACCACCTTCTATCGGTGGTATGCGCAGTACCGAGCTGGCGGCGAGGATGCATTGCAGGACAAGGCGCCGCTGCCGGGACGGATCTGGAACCGCATCCCTGACGATATCCGGGAGCAGCTGATCAGCCTGGCGCTGAACCGGCCGGATCTCAGCCCACGCGAGCTGGCTGTGACGTTCACTAAAACGCAAGGCTACTTTGTCTCGGAGTCCAGTGTCTATCGGCTATTGAAGGCTTACGATCTGATCACCAGTCCGGCCTTCATCGTGATGAAGGCTGCCGATGAGTTCCAGGACAAGACCACGGCCATCAACCAGCAGTGGCAGACGGATTTTACAAACCTGAAGATCATTGGCTGGGGACGGATGTACTTGTTCACGATACTGGATGACTACTCGCGCTATGTCGTTGCCTGGAAGCTGTGTGGGCACCCAGTGATAAACCGGCGCTGGAACGCATATTTCATCGATATGGCGGTCGCGCGGCGGTCTGGTGGGATTCCACGGGTAAGAAGATATACCCCGAAGAGTTTGTGACCTATGTGGAGAACATCCGGCCGCAGTCAGCCTAGACCCACGCTGTGTGCAATCAGCGCTTGCTCTACAAAATGCAAACGGTCCTGCCCATAAAACATGTCACCGCCCACAAAGTAGGTGGGCGAACCAAACACCGAGCGTTGGATGGCCGCTTGCGTATTCTGCTGATAAGTCTCTTGTGTTGCATCGGACTGGGCCTGATGTAACACGCTCGGACCATCTATACCGACACGGCTTGCGACTGCTGTTAACGAAGCTTCATCAGTTAGATCGATGTCGTCCACCCAATGGGCGCGCAGTAGGCTGTGTGACAGCTGGTCGATATTGTGGCCTTGCTGTTGCGCCGCAATTAGAAACTGGTTGGCAAGGGTGTAGTCCTTGTGGTGGTGCGTGGGGATACGGCCCATCCATGGGAGCTTCCTCTGCTTAGACCAGAGTTCGATCTCTCTACCAAAGAAATAGCGGATGTGTGCCTTACTGCGTGCTTCGAAGCTCGAGGAGCCGACCTCCTCCATAACTTGATGCAGATCCATCGGGTGGTGAACGATCTGTGCGCCAATCTCTTCAGCCATGTCGTTCAAGCGCTGCGACCCGAGATACGCAAAAACGGAGTGTGCCGCGTAGAAATAGTCGATGGAGGGGGGCGAACTCATCCGTAAAAACTCTCGTGGAATTTGAAACTACCGGCGGTTCCGTTTGCGTTCATTAATTTCAACATGAAGAACTCGGCTGGCTCTGTGTCTGGCGCGTTGTCGGGGGCGGGTTCAAAACCGAAGCGGCAATAGTATTTTGGATTGCCAGTCAGGATGCAACCCAATGCTCCCTGCGACTGAAGGTGGGACAATCCAGCATTGATAAGTGCGGCACCGATACCCTGGCTTTGATATTCCGGCAAGACTGATACGGGACCCAGCGCAAACCAGGGGTGGCTGCCGTCTGAGTTACGGGCGGGAGAGAACGTCACTTGTCCAACAACTTTGTCTTCTCTTGTGGCCACCAAGGAAAGCGTTAGCGCTCCGCGTTCGCGTAAACGGTTGACGACATCCTGTTCATCACCGTCAGCGTATGGCCGGTCGCGAAATGCAACTTCTGTCAGGGCGTAAATTGCGGCGTGGTCTTGCGGTTGTTCCTCCCTGACCGTGATTGTGTCTGACATCAGGGAACTGTCACAACGTCGCAGGTGAGCGCGTGCAATAGTTTTTCAGCAGTGTTGCCGAGCAATGCACCGGCTATGCCGGTGCGAGCCTTGGTGCCGAGTACGACCACATCGGCCTGTAACAAGCCGACCAGGTTGCGCATGGCATCCACCGGATCACCTTCCACCGCATGCGGCTTGTAATCCCGCACCCCTTCCGTGTTGGCAAAATTGTCAAGCTCGAGAAATATCTCTTCTTTTACGTCGTTGCGCAGCTTCACGTAACTTTGGATGTTGGTCACTTCATCCAGCCATTTACTCAGCACCGGGAAAATGCTGACCAGGTGCAGTTCAGCATTCATTTGGTGAGCAAGGTGTTGGGCTGCGGACAATATGCGGGCGTTTAGCGCTTCATGATCGGGATCGTAGACATCGATCGCGGCCACTACGGTAGGGGCGCCCATCCACGCCCTCGGTTGGGTGAGTAGCACGGGAGTTTTGGCATGGCGCAGCAGGTTCCAGTCGTCGGGTGTGCGCAGCGCAAGGCCTGGGCTGTGTGTGGTGTCTACCGTTTTTACGATCAGTTCGGCTGCGGTGGACTCTGCTGCGTGCAGAATTCCTTCCCACAGTTTGGCATTCCACATAGCCGCACTGGTCAGCCCGTCTACTTTGATGTCTGCTGCTTCTATGGCGTCCCGCAGCTCCTTCTGACTGGTAGTGAGGATCAGTTCTTTGAGGTCCCGGGTGACATCAACGTGTTTGCTTTTGAGATCCGCTAAGCCTTCGTAGACAACCCGAATCACGGAAATGTCGCAGTTCTGTGCGCCAGCCAAGCGATGCAGCTTGTTCAGCAGGCGGGGAGCTTCCGCGTTGTCCTGCATGACTGCCAAGATATTCTGAAAGTCTGCCATCTGGTGTGCTCCTTAGCGTTATGCGTCGTTCACCACGCGTATGGTTAAGACATCCCCCTCCAGCAGACTTAAGGTATCTTCCGCGGTGTTGCCGATGAGCAGTTTACCTAAGCCTTTGCGTGCCGCGGTACCCATGACGGTGACGGTGGATACCAATTCCTTGGCCAAGCGTGAGATGACGTGCGGGGGTTTGCCTTCCAAAATGTGGAGTTCCGCGCCGTCTACCTGCAGCTGTTCCAGGGTGCTGATCAAGCGCTCCTGGCGAGCTTGGCGCATGTCTTGTTTGATGCCTTCATAGTCCATAGCAACCTGCAGCGCATTCACACTTTGTCCTAGGTCGGAGTACACACACACCACATGTAGTTGGGCGTCGAGGATCTTCGCCATCAGATCACCAGCGCGCAATACCTCGCGGGATAATTGCTCGTGGGCTTCGTCCGCGACATCCACGGCAGCCAGCACGTTACCGCCGGTGTTCCAACCGCTGGATTTGGAGATAAGCACAGGACAAGGCGCTTCGCGGATCAATCGCCAATCCAGCGGCGCATGCAGAAAATCGCCAAGACTGTGGGCGCCGGCGGGTTTGATGAGTAAGTTGGCGTTTACGTTCTGCGCTTCCTGCAAGATCGCGTCGTCGGTGCGTTTGCTCCACAACACTTTGGCTTCGCTCCAGGCGATGCGGTCTCGGTAGGGTGCCAGCAAGTTATGTAAGCCATGGCGGTCGGCGGCAACAAACGCCTCTATGAGGTTGGCTTTGTCGGGATCCGGAATAGGTTCCTCTTCGATGTGATCCCAAATCACCTCCGCTACCTCGACTTCGCAGCCGGTATAGTGTTCGATCAACGCTGCCTTAGCCAAGGCACTTTCCAATCCCTCGAGTTGGTCGTTGATAACCAGGGTCTTAGTTGGGGAATCCATCTATTGCGCTCCTAGGCTTGTTTCCCTATACCTATCATAGGGTGCGCTGTGCGCGCACGGATACATAGTAAAACCACGTACGTACAAGCGCTTGAGTATGAACGACGGTAATGATGCAAGTAAACGCTAAACCTGGCTACGAGGTCAGCCTTTGTGTGAAGGGGGCGAGCTAGGCCATGCTGCTGTTGTCATATGTTTCGTTCATCCTTGGTGTGGCCATTTTTCTGCCGATCATCTTCTGGCCCGCCGGAAGTTGGCAATGGTCTGAGGGGTGGTGGTATGTCGGCATTGTATTGTTGAATTTTGTCGTCAACTTTTCCTATTTGTGGCGAGTAAATCGGGAATTAATTGCCTATCGAATGGCGCTTGGTGCTGGTACCAAACGCTGGGATGTGATCTGGGCGGCTGTGTTTGGTCCCTTGTTCGTCAGTATATACGTGGTAGCAGGCTTGGATGCGGAACGGTTTGGCTGGAGTGTGATGCCGCAGAGTTGTTGGTGGTTGGGGTTATGTATCCACGTTTTCGGTGCCTGGCTGTTCGGGTGGTCGATGGGGGTTAATCCCTTTTTCGAAAAAACTGTTCGCATCCAAACCGAGCGTGGACACCGCGTGATAGACAGTGGCCCCTATGCGGCGCTACGCCACCCCGGCTATTTGGGTTTTATCGGCTGGGCCTTGGCGGTGCCATTTCTGCTGGGTTCCTGGTGGGCGATGATCCCTGTGGTGTTGGCCGTGGTGGGGATTGTGGTACGCACAGCTTTGGAAGATATCACCCTCACCGAAGAATTAGCTGGCTACGCAGAGTACGCTCAGCGAGTGCGATACCGTTTGATTCCGGGTGTTTGGTAAGCGCTGGATATGTCTGCCTCCGCGCCGCAATCTTCTAGCCCACCGCCGTCATCTGCAGCCCACGTGGATAGCGCGCGGCTCTTGCGCAGGGCCACGCGGGCGTCGGTGGCCACCTCATTGGTGCTGGTGGCGGTTAAGCTGTACGCCTGGCTGGCCAGCGGATCGGTGGCGGTGTTGGCGTCATTGCTTGATTCACTGATGGATACTGTGGCGTCGCTGATCAATTTGTTTGCGGTGGATTATTCGCTCAAACCAGCGGATCGCGAGCATCGCTTTGGGCATGGTAAAGCGGAGGCGTTGGCAGGGTTGGGTCAGGCGGCGTTTATCGCCGTGTCTGCGCTGTTTGTAATGTTCCAAGCCGCACAACGCTTCATTGCTCCGCAAGCCTTGCAGAACGTAGATGACGCGCTGGGTGTCATTGTCTTCGCGCTTTTGTTAACCACCGCCTTGGTGGCCTTTCAGCATTATGTGGTGCGCCAGACAGGCTCTACTGCGGTACGTGCGGACTCCCTGCATTATCTCACTGATTTGTTTACCAACGTGGCTACCCTGGCGGCCTTAGTTCTGATTGGTCAGGGCTGGCTGCGTGCCGACAGCGTCTTCGGTGTGGGCATTGGCCTTTATATCCTCTATAGCGCGGTGCGAGTCGGTTGGAGCGCGGTGCGTATCCTCATGGATGAAGAGCTACCGGATACGGAACGCGAGGCGATTTTATCCTGTGTGCAGACGACGGAAGGTGTGCTGGGTGTGAGCCGGTTGCGCAGTTGGCGCTCAGGCCAGCGCCGGGTGGTGGACCTCCACGTGGTGTTTAATGGGCAGCGTCTGCTGCACGACATCGACGCCAATTCCGACCTGGTCGTACAGCGCCTGGAAGCACTCCTGCCCGACATTGATGTCATGATTCGCGCGGTGCCCGAAACGTAGTGGGTGAGTGGGCGGCTTAGACGGCAAGTTTGTGAAAGCTAAACCACCGCAGAATGTCGTTCTGGTGGATGATGCCGATCACATTGTCGCCCTCCACCACAGGTAGGGGCGACGGATGGTTGGCAAGCTTGTCGAAGGCAAGTCTAGCCTGCATGTCTGGGTCGATACTGTGTTCATCGTCGAGCGGTTGCAGGTGCCGATTAATGCTGTGGATGGCGTTTTCTAAACTGGCGCCTTGCAGGTCAAAACTCTGTGCGGTGACAAAGCCCAGATTGTGTCCCTGGGCGTCCACCACCGGCCACAGCTGTTGCGTACTGCGCAGCAAATAATCCTCGATAAACCTGCGCGCGGAGATGTCAGCAGGCACGGTATCGAAGCGCGTGCGCATGATGGCGCGCACATTAAAACCGCGCAACGCTTGATCGAGCATCAAACTGGCCACGCTGGAGAGTGCTAAGCGGCGAATGAACCAACCGATTAGAATCATCCATAGACCATTGACCGGGTTTCCGCCCAACAGTTGGAGCGCACCTAAGCCGATAAACAGCCAGCCGCAGGCGCTGCCGACACGAGACGCGAGTTGCGTAGCCTGTAGCAGATTGCCACTGCGCCACCACAACACAGCACGAAACAGTCGCCCACCGTCCATTGGAAAACCCGGCAGCAGGTTGAAGAGGGCAAGCATGAGGTTGATGCTGGCCAACCACACACAGATGGTGGTGAACGCACTGAGTTGGGAAAGATCCAACGCTTCCTGCAGCAGCAGATCCTCCCTGGAAAGAGAGACGCTGGCCAGCAGGCCAAACAGCAAAGCCAAAATCAAGCTGGCCAACGGACCGGCCCCGGCAATGAGGAATTCGTCCTTGGGGGTTTCCGGTTCACCTTGCATTTCCGCCACCCCACCGAACAGAAACAAGGTGATGGCGGAAATTCCGATACCGCAGCGCTGCGCCACTACTGAATGGGACAATTCATGAATCAGCAGGGATACAAAAAACAAAACCCCAGCAGTGAACGCGGTGCTCCAGTTAAGCCATGCAGTCCATTGTGGATGCCACTGGGGGAATACGTTCAGCGCCAGACTGGAGACAATGAGCATAAAAATCACGGCGACGGATACGTGCACCCGCACGTCTATGCCCAACACCCTGGCTACCCGGGTGGATGTCATTGTGCTTTGGCTCTGCGGTTCTTGCATGAACGGGATGGCTCAAGTTGCTTGCTCAATATGGCGCAAAACGGCGCGGGTGATGAGCGGTGAAATCAATTCCAATATCACAGTGGAGGTCAACACCACGGTGAGAATAGTCTGACCATACTCCGGCAGTTGCTGGGTGGCGATCAGTGATAACCCTAATGCCACCCCTGCTTGGGGTAGTAGCGCAAAACCCATCCAGCGGCTGATGTTCGCATCGAGCCCTGCCGTGGTGCCGCCGATCCAAACGCCAAAGATGGTGCCCGCCGCGCGCGCGATAAGGTAAACGCCCACTGCCAAACCTGCCCCGGCGAGATATTCAAGATGCAGCGACGCACCTGCCAACACAAAAAACAAAATTAGGAACGGCCACTCGATACCTTCAATGGCGTCAAACGGTTGTTTGTGATGGCGCGCAACCGATGTGACTACCGCCCCCATACTGATGGCGGTGAGGATGGGTGAGAGGTGGAGGAGTGCGGATGCACCCGCGGCGATAAATACAAAACCCAGAGATTCCGCCATGATGGGCTCACCCGCGCGATTGCCGAACACGATCCGGCCGGTGAGAAAAGCCATCGGCAGGCCGAGTGCGGTGCCCAGCATAATGCTTCCGCCAATTTCCATTGCAGCGCTGGAAATACTGTCCAGGGTCGCGCCGTTGCTGGTGGCAAATGCCAGCAGTAAAGCAAACAGTACTAACCCCCAGGCATCGTCGAGCGCCACCACCTCGAGCAGCGTATCGGTAAAAGGGCCGCGTGCTTCGGTCTCGTGCACGACATCAAAAGTGGCTGCTGGGGCGGTGGCGGGGGCGATGCCGGCCAACACCAGCGCGAGGGGTAAGTCAATGCCGCAGGCGAGGCAGGCGATAAACACAACGGCAGCGGCACCCACCGCTTTTGTAATTGACAGCCAAACCACTCCGCCGCCGCGCTCTTTGAGAGTGCCCACCGTGAGCTTCTGGCCGAGTAAAAAGCCGATCATGGCTAACGCCATTTGTGTCAGGGTGGGAAACCAGCTGTCTGCCACCTGGCTGGAGATCAGGCCAAATACGTGCGGCCCAATCAAGAGACCGGCCAGCAGCAGCACACTGACGCGGGGCAGAATCGTGTAGCGCCCGACCAAGTCGGCCATTAAGCCAACTAAAAACAGGACGCCGAGCAGCAGAAGATCCATTGCGTTTTGTTGGCCTTAAGGCGCCATACCACAGCTGAACGTTAAGGTGTGGCGGACATTGTTACCCACATCATAAAGCTGGCAGCTAAGACCGTTACCGAGCAGGTGGAATGTAGGCGGTTTTGTGGTGGTGGTGCCTGTGGCCACCGTACCCAACGGCGTGCGGCGCATGGCTGGCTCAAGGACCAGGATATGCGTTTGCGCAAATGCGCTGTTAGATACCCGTACCTGTTGTTGACCAACGGCTGCAGCCACAATGCGTTGGATCTCCACCGTCTGCGCGGGTGTTAACAGGCTGACGGTAGCGGGTGCCAATGGCTCGGCACTCGTCTGGCAGGCTGCTGCGACAACAATGCTGAGCAGCAAGCCGCTGATGCGCACAGACGTTTGTCGCCGTTTCTTCATTTCACCATGCCGGGCATACCCCGCGGTTTGCTCAATTGGATGTCGGGTTGATCGATGCGCGGCGCCTTAACGAGGCTTTGCCTCTGGGTATTGTTGGACACACTCACCGGCGCACTGGCGCAGTCACCGTGTTCCATGAAACTTAATGCCGTGGCGAGCATTAACTCCTCGCTGTCTCCTAACGCTCGACTATAGTCATCAACCGCTTCGCAGCCGAGCACCTCAAAAGGTTCGATGGGGGCTTCGCTGGGAATAAACCCGTCCGCGTAGTCGCCAAAGCCAACGTTGTTAACGCCGCGAAACTGGATCGAGAAGTAAGTGGTTCCGCAGTTGTCCGTGGGATAAAAGCCATAGGGTTTGCCGCAGGTGGATGCGCCGATCAGCACCACTTCGATGCCGATGCCGCGTAGACCGTTGATGATGGCTTCGCTGGCTGAACACGTGTGGTCTGTGGACAAAACAAACACACGCGATAAATCCAAGCTGGGGAGTGGTGTACCGCTCGCAAGGCTGAACCCTTGCGTGGTGCTAAGAAAAGGTTCGGGTTGTAGGGTGCGGCCACTCACTGGGTCGACGTTGGGGTGTTTGTCGTTAAATTGGGTTTCGCCAAAAAATGTGTTTTGGGTCGCCGTGGGTCCCGCAATCATAAAACTGAGTTGATTGGCGATGTCCAAAAAACCGCCACCGTTGTAGCGCAGATCCAGCACCAGTTCGGTCACATTGGCGGCAGCCAACGCTTCAAAAGCTTCAACCAGTGCCAATTCGGCGGTTGCGATGTGGCTGTTAAATAGAACATAACCCACAGGGCCAGGTGGGCTGACACCGCTGGCGGTGGGGACTGAGGTGATGGTGACGGGGACCGGGTCCTGGGTGATTTCCGCGGAGGTCAACACCACTGTGCGGCGATTGCTGCCGTCAAAGTTTTCTAGCACAAACTCGTGATCTTCGTTGATATCGTCTGGAAACAAGGCTGCATTCAGTGTATCAACCTCGGCTTGGGTGCCGCCGTTGACGACATCGACGCCGTCGGCCAACAACAGCCGGTTGCCGCGGGTAATGCCCGCGGCGGCCGCAGGTGATACCGGTTCGACGAAGGCAGCCAACACTTCCCGCGGCGGAGTGGAGCGCGACAATACCAATTCCATGCCGTAACCGGCGGCAATGCCGGATTGGGACAGCTGCTGCCATTCTTCGCTATCAAAGGTGAAATGGAATTGGTCCTTAGAGTTCCCAGTCGGCGTCAGTTCGAAGGTTTTCATGAGGTCGAAATACTCGGGTGTGGTAAACGCCTGCGGGTCTTCGTCGTTGATTTCGTCGTACCACAAATACAAATCGTGGCTCCACGCTCGTAGCCAGTTGTTTTCATCTTCGCGCGTGCCCTGGATATCCGGGAATCCTGCCCCGCGCGGACTCGCGCACATCGCTTCGTAAACCGAACTGGCGCGGAAGATACCCTGCTGGAAGTCGCTGGCGGCTGGCGGCGGCGCCATGCCCCCACCTCCTTGATTGCCACCGCCGCCTCCACCACCGCCGCCTCCACCACAGGCGGACAGCAAAAGTGCTACGCAGACAACGCAGGGTGCGGATACAAACCGCGATCGGCGCGGCAAACGGAAGATGGGCCAGCTACTAGACCGATTATTAGACCAACTACTGCTAAATCGGGTCATGGAAATGAAGTGTTTATTGCTTAAACACCGATCTTAGTCAGCGTCCACCGGCAACATCAAGCAGCGTGCCGGTGATGTAGCTGGCCTTGTCCGATAGAAGGAAAACGATGCTGGCGGCTACTTCTCCGGCCTCGCCGCCTCGTTGCATGGGAATGAGGGGTGCAAAACGTTTGACACGATCGGGTTGCCCGCCGGAGGCATGAATCTCTGTGCTGATAATACCCGGACGTACCGCGTTCACGCGTATGCCTTCATTGGCCACCTCTTTCGCAAGACCAAGGGTAATGACGTCCACCGCCGATTTGGAGGCGGCATAATCGACGTATTCGCCGGGTGAACCAATTCTTGCCGCCACCGACGAGAGGTTGACGATACTGCCGCCGTTACCGCCGCGTGCAGTGGACATACTCCGCACCGCCGCCTGACAACACAGAAACGTGCCGGTGACGTTCACTGCCATGATGTGTTGGAAACGTTCTAACGAGATATTAGCCAGGTGTGTTTTATCACCCACAATGCCCGCGTTGTTCACTAAGGCATTGAGTTTGCCGAGGTGTGCTTCACAGTGTTGAAAGAGATGTGATATGTCCTCTGGGATGGCGACATCAGCTTGCACCGCCAATGCGCGCCGACCGCACTGTTCAACTGCCGCCACCACTTGCTCAGCGTCTTCCCGGTTTTGCCGATAGCTGAAGCAAACATCGTAACCGTGCTCGGCCAGTTGCACGCAGGTGGCGGCGCCGATACCGCAGCTACCGCCGGTTACCAAGGCGATGGTTGCAGGCATGGGGGCAGACGTCTTGGGCTACTCAGCCGCCAAGACGATTCACAGCCTGTTCCGCTAACCCCAGCGTGCGTCCGATGCGTTCGCGCATTTCATCGAGGTCGATGCCTTCGGTACTCTTTTTACCCTCCATATAGCGGGCGTAGACACCGTGGACGATGGCTGCGGACTTCCAGCGATTGAAACCGACGTAGTAGTCGAGGTTGGAGAGGTCGCGGCCAGTTTGTTCACCGTAGCGGGCGGCAAGCTCGGAGCGGCTGGGAAACCCTGGGGGCGCAGTGGCTGCTTCCGGCAGCGGCGGTTCCGCATCCGTGGGGTCCGGCCAGAAGTTTAAGGCATAAGCAAGATCAGCCAGCGGATCACCCAGCGTCGAGATCTCCCAATCGACTACCGCAGCGATGGTGCAGTCGGGGCCGACCAGCACATTGTGTGGACCATAGTCCCCATGTACCACACGGATGGGGCCCTGATCCGGCAGATTGTCCAAAAAAAACTGTTGTAGCTCGTGTGCGCGCGGATCGTCGTATTGGGCCGGTTCGATTGAGGAGGTCCACGAGCGGTACCAGGTTTTCAGCTGGCGGCCGACGTAGCTGTCGCGTTTACCCAACTCGCCCAGGCCCACCGTATCGGGATCCACCTGGTGCAAGGCTGCCAATACATCGATAAACGAGGTTGCCATCTTGCGTCGTTGGTCTTCAGGTACCCACTGATTAGTATCGTCAGAGTTGTAGAGGGGATGGCCGTCGATCATACCCATGACATAAAACCACGCGCCGGTTACACCAGGGTCTTCGCAGAAACCCATGGCCTTGGGTACCGGTACATCAGTAGGGCCTAACGCGGAAATCAACGCCCATTCACGGCTCATGTCGTGGGCCTTTGGCAGTAATTCTCCCTGGGGTGGGCGGCGAATAACCGCTTCACGGCCGTGTTCGTCTTGCAGGCGATAGGTCAGATTGGAATGCCCACCTTCCAGACGCGTCCATGTAAACGGTGGTGCGATATCGTCGACGTTGGCCGCGATCCATGTTTCCACGGCGGCCACGTCATACCCTTCCGGACCTAAACTCTCGTCATGCTGGCTCATGCCAAGACTCCTCTACCCTCTCTCTTTTTGTCTTCCCCTAGTCTTCCCCTAGGGGCCAGCGTATCTGGCTACCACAGGACTACCACAGGTCGTATTTTTGCAGCTCGGCGCGGCCCACCACCATGTGATGCACTTCATCTGGGCCGTCCGCAAAACGCAGGTGGCGCATGTCGGTGTACAAACCGGCCAGCGGCGTCCATTGCGATACTCCGGTGGCGCCGTGCATCTGGATGGCTTGGTCGATGATGTCACACACTTTCTCTGGCACCATGGCTTTAACCGCACTGACGTAGACGCGGGCTTCTTTGTTGCCTAACACATCCATGGCTTTGGCGGCTTGCAGTACGGCCAAACGCATCGCGTTGATTTCAATGCGAGCGCGGGAGATGACCTCCACGTTTTTCCCGAGTTTGGCAATCGGTTTTCCAAACGCCACGCGCGTACCGGCACGTTTTACCATCAATTCCAAGGCCAGCTCAGCCTTGCCGATGGAACGCATACAATGATGGATGCGACCGGGTCCGAGGCGCACTTGGGAAATTTCGAAGCCGCGGCCTTCGCCGAGCAAAATGTTCTCCTTCGGCACCCGCACGTTGTTAAATTTCAAGTGCATGTGTCCACGTGGTGCGTGGTCCTCACCAAACACCTCCATGGCGCCAATGATCTCTACTCCGGGGGTGTCGATGGGCACCAATATCTGCGATTGCTGGCGGCTGGGCGGGGCATCCGGGCTGGTTTTCACCATGGTAATCATGATTTTGCAGCGTGGGTCCCCGGCACCGGAAATGTAGTACTTCTCCCCGTTGATGACCCATTCGTCACCATCAAGTACCGCGCTGGTGCTGATGTTTTTGGCGTCGGAAGAGGGCAGTGCGGGTTCGGTCATGGCATAGGCCGAGCGGATCTCCCCGTTCAACAGCGGTTCCAGCCATTGTTTCTTTTGCTCCGGGGTGCCCACCCGTTCCAACACTTCCATGTTGCCGGTGTCCGGCGCGGAGCAATTCAGTGTTTCGGACGCGAGCGGATATTTGCCCAACTCCGCAGCGATATAGGCGTAGTCTAAGTTGTTTAAGCCTTCACCGGTGTCGGCATCCGGCAGGAAGAAATTCCACAAGCCGGATTCTTTGGCTTTGGCTTTGGCGCCGTCCAGCAGTTCAAGCTGGCGTGGGTGCCAGCTCCAGCGGTCTTCTTTTTCACGTTCGAGAGCAAAAAACTCTTCAGTGATAGGGGCCACATTGTCGGTGATGTGTTTTTTCACCGCATCCATCAACGGTTGCGATTGTTCCGACATGGCCAGTTGGAATAGATCCGCCTCTAGGTCTGCTTCGGACATGGGTGTCTCCCCTTGGGTTATGATTTTACGTTGATCATAACCGCTTTACGCGACGGGTGGGGAGAGTTCGCCGTTCGAATTGCTACGTACAATCTAAAAAACCTGTTTTTGTGTGGCGAAGGTCCAACAAAACCCCGCTCGGAACTGCGACCCTTGGTGCGTATGCTGGCGCAGGTGCAAGTAGATGTGTGGCTGCTGCAAGAAGTGGGTTCGCTGGCTTCGCTGCAAGCCTTAAACGCTGAGCTTGCGCGGCCGTTTCCACATTGTGGGTTGGTGTCGGGGAACAGTGACCGATCGATCCATTTGGCGGTGTTGTCGCGCTACCCAATAACGCTGCATTCGCACAAAGAAGTTTTGCTGCTGGATGCCAACCATCAGCCACTACAAGACTTCTCCAGCGAAAAGGCGGCGCTTGACCGGCAACTCACCACCGTGGGGTTTAGCCGTGATCTGCTGCGGGTAGACGTTGCGGGTTTGTCGACCGCATTGAGCTTGTTTGCCGTGCACCTCAAATCGCGCACCAACAAAGCATGGCGAGCATTGTCCGCCGATACTCTTCGAGAAGCGGAATGCGCGATGGCGTGCCGGATCATTGCAGATTTTCAGCAGCAACAGCCGGATACTCTGATCGGGTTGTGTGGGGACTTTAATGACCGCCTCAGCAGCCCTGCGTTGGCTTCGCTGGATAGCCTGGCGCTGGTGGACCCGTTGGGCGAGATGTTACGGCGTAACGGCCGAAATCCCTCCACCTACTGGCCCAAGCGGCGCATGCGCATCGATCACATTTTGCTGTGCTGCCGAGCGGCGGCTTTAGTGAAGGAAGACAGTCCAACCATCCACGCCAGCCGCATGGCGCAAACCGCCTCCGACCACTATCCGGTGTCGCTGGCGCTGAAATTAGGAGCCTGCTGAAAAACTATTTAGCATAATGGGGTCTGATGATAAGGCGTGGGCTGCGTATAAAAGTCCAGCCGCTAAACGCTAGAGGGAGAGAATAAATGGATATCACTGCAAAACTTGCTGTTGTCACCGGGGCAGGTTCAGGCATTGGCAGAGCGCTCGCCGTCAGCCTGGCGCAACATGGCGCGCGAGGCGTGGTGTGCACCGATTTAAACGCAGAAAACGCTGAGGCTACGGCGGCGCTGCTGGGCGATGTGGCCACCGCAGCGCAGCTCGATGTGGCGGATGAAAGCGCCATCGAACAACTGGTGCAAAGTGTGGAAGCCGAGCAGGGCGGCATAGATCTGTTTGTGTCCAATGCCGGTTATGGTCAGCGCGGCGGGTTGGACCTGCCGACTGAAGATTGGCAACGCATGATGAATGTACATACGTGGTCGCATCTGGCGGCGGCGCGCGCGGTGCTGCCAGGCATGGTAGAGCGTGGTGGTGGTTACTTTTTAAATACGGCTTCTGCGGCGGGTCTGTTGACGCAAATGGATTCAGGGCCGTACGCGGTATCGAAGCATGCCGCGGTGGCTTTTGCCGAGTGGTTGTTGATTAACTATGCGGATCAAGGCATCGGTGTATCGGTGCTTTGCCCCCAAGCTGTGCGCACTAATATCCTCGGTCCTAACGCGCTGAAAGCCGGGTCCGCCAACACTCGGCAAGCGGCAGGGGACGGCATTTTAGAGCCGGAGTTTGTTGCCGAAGCCTGTGTCGAGGCGGTGCGTGAAGAACGTTTTTTGGTGCTGCCGCATCCAGAAGTGGAAACCTATTTTCAACGCAAAGCCAATGACTATGACCGCTGGCTACTCGGCATGCGGCGTTTCCGCCAACGTTTGATGGGGGATTAATAAGCGTTCTCAACTACCACGCCCGGCTTTACGCTGACGCTTCAGGTTCACCGGCAACCAAAGCGTAAGGCAACACCCCAGTCCATGGATGGTAGTCGGCATCTGCCGGATCTTCCATTTCTCCACCGGGCATAATGGCGGGCACCAGTTCCGGTGGTATGGCCTTGCCGGATACTTCCTTGAGAGCAAACTCGATAATGCCGGTTTGTGCCAACTCGTTGTCGGTGGGCGGTCGAATCGTGTCCCAGCGTCCGGGCTGGATGTGTTCTATGAATTGTTCTAGTCGCTGCAGCTTCTCTGCCGGGTCTTCGATAAAGCGACCTGGGGAAAACAACGTTGCAGAGCGGTATAACACCGCGTGATTAAAGCCGGAGCGCGGCAGTATAAAACCGTCAAAGTGGGCAAAGGAGATACATGCGTTTGCGCCGTTGCGTATGGCGTGGACCATTTTGTTTTTAACCGCACCGTGCACAAACACCTTGTCGCCGTCGCGCCAGTGCACGGTGGCTTGAATATAGGGGTGATCGTCGATGACAACGCTGACGTGGCACATCGGCATTTCATCGACAATGGCGTAGATGTCCTTTTTCTCGAACGTGCCGAGGTCATGGTAGAGCCTGAGCCGGGTTCGTTCGGTTTGTTCAAATTCCGCCATTTGCTGCCCCTCGCTTGTTGATGCCGCAAATTATACAAAAGGCTGCGAGGATGGCTGGAGACGTGTTGGGAGGGGTTTAGCGCGTTAGTTGTGCGACAGAAACCCAATCTTCAGCCCACGTGCGATTTGGGTGTTCACCCATGGCAGCCAGAGAAGCGGTGAGAAAATCGATGAACACTCGGACCTTCGCCGGGAGGTATTCACGTTTCGGATAAATGGCAAATACACCGCTGTCGGGTTCCGGCAAGGTTAGGCACGGGTAAAGGGAAACTAAAGTGCCGCTGTTAAGACCTTGTTTTGCCAGGAAATGAGGTAACTGAGCAAAACCCAAACCATCTGCACACATGTGCGCCATGGCTTCGCCGTCATCGGTGATGTGGCTGCGCTCAAGCTCAAGCGGCTGGTACACACCGTCCGCCGTGGGCAGGAAAATTGGCTGCAGCTGCTGGGTTTCCTTGATGCGAAAGCCGATCCACTGATGTTGGTGAAAGTCTTCTGGGCAGCGTGGGGTGCTGTGTGCTTCCAGATATTGCGGTGATACACAGGTTAGAAAGTCCAGCGGACTGAGGCGCCGTGCCACCAGGCGGCTGTCTTTGACATAGCCGGTGCGCAGTGCCAGGTCGATGTTGTTGTCGATCACGTCCACGTGCATGTCGTCGAGTTCCAGCTCCAATTGGATAGCCGGGTAACGCTGACAAAATGCAGGCAGCAATGGGCGCACATACAAATGGCCGTAGCAGACTGCGGAGCTGATGCGCAAGGTACCGCTGGGAGAGTCGTTGAGGTGTTTCAGCTCGAACTCACACGCGGACAAGTCTTGCAGCATGTTTTGTACGGTACGGGCATACCGTTTACCCGCGGTGGTGATGCGAAGTGCGCGGGTCGAACGCTGAAACAGTGTGAGGCCCAATTGTGCTTCTAAGCGCCCGATGGCTTTGCTCACGGTGGAAGGGTCGGTGTTGCACGCGCGGGCCGCCGCGGCAAAGCTGCCGCCGTCGCAAGTGGCGAGAAACAGCTCGAGGGATCGCATTTTGTCCATCGTTCCAGTATAGCGGCATATCCATGAATAATATTCACGAATCAAAGGGGGATCCCCCCCATGGGTTTCCCCGCGTGGGTGCTTAAAATGGCGCGGTAGTTCGCGCACAAGGCATAGGCGGCACAGACGGCAAAAAGATGCGGGAGGATTGAGATGGGTAAAATCGGTATGGGCATTGCGTTGTTGCTGGGCCTGCTTATGTTGGCCAATGGCGTTTTTATGATCGCCTCACCGGAACCCTGGTACTGGCTGATTCCCGGGGTACCGGATCGGGGTCCGTTTAACCCCCACTTTGTGCGAGACATTGGCTTTCTGTATATGCTCATGGGCGGGGCTTTTGTATACGGCTCACTCTATCCCAGGCACTTTGTCACCCTCTGTTGGGTACCCACAGCCTGGCTGGTGCTGCATGCGTTGTTCCATGTGTGGGAAGTGATTGTGGGAATTTGCGGGCCGCAAGCACTGTTGGAAGATTTTGCCGGTGTCACTTTGCCCGCTTTGCTGGCGGTGGCGCTTTTGTATACCTGTTATCGGGGTCGGGCTGTTGCCTAGGAGGTTTCTGGTCATTGCGTTGCTCAGCTTGGGCGTGGCCATGGGGGTCTTATTGGCGGTGTTAGCACCGCCGCCGAGTGCGGCACAATCCACCGCGCAAGCCATCGAATGGCTTGACCCACCGCGCGGTCTATCCCGCTTTCAGCTGCTGACGCGTGACGCTGTGTTTGATAACGACGCCTTGCAGGGGCAGTGGACAATTGTGCAGTTTGGATTCCTAAACTGTGTGGATGTGTGTCCCACCAGTCTCGCACAGACCGCTGCGCTGTTGCGGCAATTGCCGGCGCGCTCGCTGGGTACGCCGGTTTCGGCCGTATTTATTTCGGTTGATCCGGGGCGGGATACGGTGAAAGAGGTGAGTGCTTACGCGGGCCATTTCCACCCGGCCATCCTTGGTGTCACCGGAGAAAGGCAGCAGCTTCAACGCTTCGCCCGAGATCTGGGCGTGAATTTTGATGTGGATACAAGGGATTCAGAGGATTCAATTGCTCATGCAGTCAGCGAAGGAGGCAGAGCGGGAACTGCCTACAACGTGAGCCATTCCACCACGTTTTCCATCATCAACCCCCAAGGTGAATTGTCAGGGCGGTTTCGGCCGGGTTTTGACCTTGCCGGCGTAGCTGCTGCTTTGCAGGGTCAACTACGTCGAGCCGGCGGCTAGTCCAATCAACACCTATTCATCTCCAGTCTGTCTCCGGTCCATCGCCTGTTCAGCACCAAGAGGAATTTTCCATGTCATCGACCAACCATACAGTAGCAATTGGGATCACCGGCCTTACTCTGTTCGCCGCGCTGGCCTTGGTGATTGACCGCGGCGGTCTCATTGCCTGGGCAACGGCACTGTTGGCGGTTGGGCTCCTGGCAAAAACATTGATCCGGCCCACCCGGTTTGATCTGGGCTTGAGTATTGGGCTTCCGGCCGTGGCGGTGCTTGCGTGGGCCGGGGTGTTTTACTGTGTCATTACGACGTATGAATCGGGTGAAGTGGTGCAGCTGAGCGTTGAAACCTCAAGTGGACCTGCCTTCGCCCGCCTATGGGTGTTTGATACCAACATGGGTCCAACGCTGTACTACGATGCGCCACCACAGATGGCGGAGTTGTTGCTAGCGGGCGAACCGATGTGGGTCGAACGCGCAGGGCAAGCGAGTGTACGCACCCTTGTGGCTACGCCAGCAGAGACTTTAGCTGAACCCCAAGCAGCTCACGTTCTGGAATCCATGGGCGCAAAGTATGGGGAACGTATGACCGCGGCGGATTTGTATTATGTGCTGTTGGGGCGACCGCGGGATCGTATCCCGCTGGTACTCACGTTTGACGAGGCGGGTTAAGGTTTTTGCCTGCAGCTGCGGGTAGGCATCCTGCATCCAGGACTTGCCGATGGCTTTGGCCGGTAAATCTAATCCCAGCGCGGGAACTTCAAGGCCAACCCAAGCGGTAAATGAATTGCTATTGGGTCCTGGCCACATGACATATTCCTCGGCGAACGGATAGCTCAGCGCGGCGGCGTGGACCTTTTCGATGAGAACCTCTGCAGCCGCACCGCGGTGATCGAGCAGCAGCACCGCCTCGGCGCCAAACCAATCACCGTCGGGGCGGCTATTGGAAATGTTAACCACCGGCAAGCCACGGCGTTGGCGCCAGCCGATGACCTGGTATTTGGTATACCGATCTGCGTGCTGCGGTTTCGCCGCGATCCAGGTGTGGATGGCAAAGCGTCCTCGCACTCCCCAGGCATCTGCACCGTAGACTTGCAGTACCGCATCCGGGTGTTCAGCCGGGTCCGGCGCGGTGGCCGGGCCGACGCTTTTTGGGGTGAGCGCCCAAGAGGTGACCGTCAGCGCCATGGCGCCTAGGGTCAGGGTAGCGAGCACAAACATAACCAGCCTTTTCATTCCAATAGTTAACGCCTCGATCGTCTCATCATCACGGTTTCAAAGGTCGCGGCTCGTGCATATAGATAGAACTTTTAGCTCTAACTCTTTTGACTCTAACTAAGGCGATCAGTGGCTATAGGTGGCTATAAGTAGGGTTATAACCTGTGGCTGTTTGGCTATTGCCAAACAGTATTATGAATATCTGAGAAAAGCCGTATAAATAGCGCCTCACCCACGTACTGATGTAAACGAGTGACTATCCGAGCCGCACAATCTACTGCCGCCGAGTTTGCGATGGACGCCCTGGCTAATCAAGCTGAGCTGATGAGTTGGAATCGCGAATTTGAAAAGCTCCCCGCTGAAGAGCGGGTGCGTAGCGCTATGGCCATGCTGCCGGGTCACCACATACTCACGTCCTCGTTTGGGGCACAAGCGGCCGTCAGCTTACACCTGTTGACCCGGGTTCAGGCCGACATTCCAGTCGTGCTGATCGACACCGGCTATCTGTTCCCGGAGACCTATGAGTTTATCGAGCAGATGCAGGAGCGTTTGCAGCTAAATTTGCACACCTACCGCAGCTTAAAAAGCCCGGCGTGGCAGGAAGCCCAGCATGGCCAACGTTGGCTGCAAGGCGTTGAAGGTTTAGAAGCGTACAACTACGACAACAAAGTTGAGCCCATGCAACGGGCACTGCGTGAGTTGCGGGTTGGCACCTGGTTCACCGGGGTGCGCCGTAGCCAGGCTGATACACGCAGCCAAACGCCGTTCATCGCTGACAATGGTGATTACTTCAAAGTAGCGCCGTTGGCAGACTGGAACGACCGAGATATTTTCGATTACCTGAAGCAACACGATCTGCCTTATCACCCTCTATGGGAAAAGGGTTATGTGTCTATCGGCGATGTACACACCACGCGGCCTTTACACGAAGTCGATTCCGTTGAGGACACACGCTTTTTTGGTCTGAAGCGTGAATGTGGGCTGCACGACACCCTTTAGTCGCCTAACCTTCTAACAGCTCTAACCGTCTAGCCCGTGAGCCGACTACTCCGTTTGCTTGAGCCGGCTATTTAAAGCCACCTCTTTTTGAGCGCCGTCGGGCTTCGACCTGAGCGGTTTAAACGCAAGCAACACATTGCCCGGCGGCTGCCCAAACATGCCATAGCCAGAACTCACAAATAAGGTGCCGTTGGCGGCGACCACCGAGGCGTTGTCGATGGCACCTCCCTGCCCATCAACGCCGTTGATGCCTTGGTAGTCGCGCACGGTGTCATAGCTGAACAAGATTTTGCCGTCCGCTGCATCAAAGATGCGCACATAACCGTCCAGACTGCCTTGCACGATGGTTTCACCGATCGCCAGAGTCGCCGCGGAGAATCCATACAAGTACTGACAATAAGGCAGACGTTCTTGACGACTTTCACATTGCGGCTCGGTACGGTGGCTCCAAACCGACTCGCCACTGTCCACTTTGATCGCGTATAAACCGGGTTGTGGTTCAAAACCCGGCCGCGGTCGGCCGGGATCGCTTAAGCCCACATACACATTCTCACCGTCATAGGCCATACCCCAATGAACGCCGCCGTTAGCGGTGCCGCGCCCGCGGTTCCAATGCCATAGCAGCGCGCCATTGTTGTCCGGATCCAGGGCCCACACATCACTGGACTTTTGCCCTGCCAACAAAATGTCTTTGCCGTTGCTGCGCTGGGCGATGATCACCGAGGCGCCAAAATCCACATCCCGCTCCACACTGGTTTCCGGCGGACAATTGGGTGACCGGTTATTCCGGCGGCAACCCGCCAAATAGATATCGTTGGCAGTGGCTTGAAAGCTCCAGCGGATCTCACCGCTGTCCAGGTCCATGGCCAGGATGGCGTCTGTATTAGGATGCGCCGGTTCGGAGGTGGCTTCTCCAGTGCCGACATATAACACGCCGCGTTTCAAGTCGATGGCGGGGGAGGTCCATATCGGTGCGCCTGAGGGTCCCCAAATCATTTGACCGTCGCCGCGGTCGCGGACCGGTTCCGCATCAGGCATGGTGTGGCTGATCCACAGTGTATCGCCGTTGGCGGCTGCCACCGCTGCTACCGCGCCGTGAGATTTGCAGCACTCGTGTTGCGGGCTGGCGCCTACCATGATTTCAAATTGCGACAGGCTGGCGTAGATGGTGCCGTCCACCAGTTGCGGTGTACCGGTGATAATGGTCTGCGGAAAGAGTTTTAAGTCTTTCACCCACAGCCTGGCGCCGTCTGCCGCGTCCACTAAGTGCAGGCGGCCGCTCATATCGCCGAACGTGAGTACACCTCGCTCGGTGTCCGGTAAGCGCCCGAAGGTAAGGCTTGAGCGCAGCGGAGTTTCGCTGGTGTACACCCACTTTACACAAGGCTCCGCGGTTATATCGAGGGCGTATAGCTGGAGGCTGTCGACCGGGGTGATGAACAGGGTGTTGCCGACAATGGCAGGTTGCGAGCGCATCATGGTGATGTTGGGAAACGCCATGGCCCAAGCCAGTTGCAAATTCTGCATGTCCGCCTTGCTCAAACCTGCCTCAGTGTCGCTGAGGTAACGATGGTTTTTTAATCCCAAACCAAAGGTGGCCACCGTGGCTTTTGCCGTGGTGTCCACGCCAAGCCGCTCAATGGGGCACAACGCAGCGCTGACCCAGGCGTTGTCTTGTTGAGATTGGCCTTTGAAGTACCCCATCAAAGTCGTCATTTCATCCGCCGTGAGCAACTTACCCTGGGCTACCATACGGCCGTCGGTGAGGGCGTAAGCGATGAGATCGGGAATCATGCGCTTGAGCGTATCCAGCGAACGCGCCTGACTTTGTTCGGGGTGGTCGTGGCAGGCGGCGCAATGCTGGTCGTACACCAGCTTACCCGGGTGGGTTGTCTGCGCCGGTTGCGCAGCTGCGTGAATGAGGCTCAACGGAACAAAGGTCGCAAGCAGTGACAACAGCACACAGCAAATCCTGGTTTGAGGCATGGCCAATGGCTCCGATTTTCACTACTTTAGTTTGCCTAAGTGTGCGGCAACCAGGGGGCAGATGAAACTGGTGCAAATCGAACAGGGGTTGGGCCGTTGGGTGACAGCGTCGGACGGTGACAGTGATGGCGACTGTATTGAGTTGCTTGATACACCGTTTGCGGACATGGATGCGGCGTTGGCGAACGCTGGTTTGGCGGAGCTTACTCAGGCGCAGGTGACCGACCGCATACCTGTGGCAGACGCCCACTTTTTGCGTGTGGTGGCCGGTTTAGCGCCACTAAACGACGTGTCTGCCAGGGATGTGCAAGCTCAAGGTGGTTTAGAGGGTGTGGCTAACGCCAAAGGTTTTCCAACATTTAAACCGATTGGCCCCTGTCTGGCGACGCTGGACGAGTTTACCCACCTGCACAGCATCGGTAGTACGACACACGTCAATGGCGGGCTGCGGCAGAGCGGCAACAGCGGCGATATGGTGTTTCCCATCCCGCAGATTGTTGCGCTGGTCAGCCGCCGTCATAGCCTCAACCCTGGAGATATTATCTGCACCGGCACGCCCGGCGGCGTGGCACATGGCGGCAAACACCCTTATCCACGGGCGGGCGATGTGGTGACGGTCACCGTTGTAGGTTTGCCGCCGTTGGTGAATGAATTTGCGTGAGTAATTTGAGTAGCGCGGAGCGGCCGCTGCTGTGCGCCGTGTTGGCGTTGGCATGGTTGTATCTGTCAGCGGACCTGGCGGTGATGTCTCAGGGTTTGGACGGCACTTTGTATGCAGGGATTGCCAAGCTCATGGCGGCGGGCCAAGGCAGTTTCTGGGCACCGCCGCACTTTGAATCCCAACTCACGGCCTTTCACGACCACCCACCGCTGGGCCTGTGGCTGCAAAGTCAGTGGTTTGCGCTGCTTGGAGATGCTTTCTGGGTAGAAAAGACATACAGCCTGTGCCTGGGTATTTTGATTTGTTGGTTGCTGGCCCGGCTGTGGCGGGTGCTTAGCCAGCAGTCCAACGCCTGGTGGCCGCTGTTGATATTCCTGCTCATGCCGGTGACCACCTACGCCATCAAAAACAATACGTTGGAAACCCTGTTAACGGTATTTAGCCTGGCGGCTGTGCTGGCGGCCTGGTACGCGCACCAGCACATTTGGTTAAACATCTTGGTTGGGGTGCTGTGTTTTGCTGCGGTGATGGTCAAAGGTCCGGTGGCGCTGTTTATATTAGGGGTGCCTGGCTGTTTTGCCGTTCTACTGCAGAATAACTGGCAGCGGGCCCTAGTGGCCTCTGCTATTGCCACAATTGTGTTGGCAGGACTGTTTGTGGTGACGTTGAGCATGGATGGCGCACAGCAATCCTGGCAGCAGTATTATCAATCTCAGCTGTTGGCCAGCATCAGCGGCCAGCGTTTGATTGAACACGGCCGTGGCTATCAAGCCGCGCAGTTGGCTTATAACCTGCTGGTGGCGGCGGTGTTGGTAGGGCTGGCAGCGTGGTTTAGTCGTGTTGCTAAGCCAAGCCGGGAGTTTTGGGCCATGCTGATCATCGGCTGCAGCGCCGCGCTGCCGCTGCTCATTAGCCCACGCCAGTACCAACACTACTTGCTGCCGAGTATGCCGCTGTTTGCGCTGGCGGCGGCTTTGTTGGTCAAGGTGCCAGCGCCGCGGCGTTCCGGTACATGGCTGCGGCGTGCCCCAATATGGCTGCGGCGCTCATCGGCATGGCCTTGGTGGGTCACCGCGAGTGTGTTGCTGCTGGCGGTGAGCCGTACGGTGTTCCACTTTGGCGACCTTGGCGATCATGAAGAAGATCTCGCCGATGCGTTTGCGGTGGGTAAATATGTCGGCCAAGCAAACCCGCCGGTGACGTCGGTGGGTTTTTGTGAGAACGATTTACGGCGGCGGGTCTATCTGTTTCGCCACTTTGGCGTTCGCTCCACAATCACCCCGCAAGCAGCCTCTTCGCTAACGGCATCACCACAAAAAGATACCGCTGTGTTGGTATGCCCTGACAAGCGGGTCGGCGCGGATTATCAACAGGTGGCTGTGCTGAATGACGGATGGGTGCTTTGGCGTCGTTCTATCTAATGCCAAAACTAATGCCAAATTTAGGGCCACAACTAAGCCCACAACCTGCGGCCCGAGCCGCGGTTTAGGGGGATTCCCGTATTTTGAATATGTAGAACGCGTTTCATATTTGGTCTGACGAAGGAGGAGCGCCATGGTTGAAACACTCACAGGCACCAATCGGTCTGCCGGAATTTCCTACAAAGAGCTGTTGGAGCAGGACAGCCACCCCGTACCTGAACTGTACAAGGTGGATGCGCCGCTGCCGCCTGGCCCCACCATCGTGCCGGCAGAACAGTACTACTCCAAAGAATTTCACGACCTGGAAGTGGAAAAAGTCTGGAAGCGGTGCTGGCAGATGGCCTGCCACGAGGATGACATACCCGAAGTGGGGGATTACTTAAAATATGACATCGCTAACTTGTCGTTTCTCATCGTGCGTACCGGGGAAGATGCGTTTAAGTCGTTTTACAACGTGTGTTTGCACCGCGGCCGTTTGTTGAAATCTCACGGCGGCAAAAAGGCGCGGGAATTCAGGTGTTCCTTCCACGGTTGGGCTTGGAATACCGATGGTTCTCTCAAGGAAGTACCGTGTGAGTGGGACTTTCCTACTGTCTCGGAAAATCGGGAAGGCTACGGTCTGCCGGAAACCAAGGTAGGCCGCTGGGGCGGTTTTGTGTTCATCAATCCGGATCTGGATGCTGAACCTTTAGAGGACTTTCTCGGCAATCTATCGGATCAGTTTCCCAGCCTGCCCTATGAGCGGCGTTACAAATCAGCCCATGTTGCCAAGATCTTGCGGTGCAATTGGAAAATTGCGCAAGAAGCTTTCAGCGAGGCTTATCACGTGATTGCCACCCACCCCACGATTCTTGGCGGCATCGGCGACGCCAATACCCAGTATGACGTTTTCGGCAACTACTGCCGCGCAATCTCGCCTAACTTCACCCCCAGTCCGCACTTGATGGGTAATGACCCGTTGCCGCTGGACGGTGCACGCATGTATACCAAGCTGCGCCATCCGCTAACCGGGCATGTGTATGAAAAGATGGGTGAAGACTTGGTGCATGTCACCCAGGCCAACGGTGATGTGAGCAAATTCACCGCCGGCGGTGAGTACATCGAAGGTCCCATGACTCACGCGGATCCCAATATGTGTGATTGGGTGGGTGGCAAACAGTTGCCCGGTACCGAAGAGGTGCCGTTAATGCCTGAGCCTGACGTGCCCGATGGCATGAACTTACGCCAGGTCGCGGCTGCCGGAGTGCGCGAATCGTTTCGCAAAGACCTCGGCGATATCATGGACAACGTCAGTGATTCGGAGTTGTTGGATTCCATCTACCTGACCGTATTTCCGAATTTTCACCCGTGGGGTGCGTTTCACCGTATCGTCTATCGCTTTCGGCCGCACGGTGACAATCCTGAAGAGTGCATCATGGAATGTATGTACCTGTCGCCCACGCCGGAAGGACAGTCACGCCCGCCGGCAGCGCCTGTGCATCATCTTGGACCGGATGACGATTGGGTGGATGCGGATGAGCTGGGTATGTTGGCCAAAGTGTTTAACCAGGACGTGGTGAACATGCCGGAAGTGCAGAAGGGGCTGAAGGCGATGAAAAACGGCGAAGTGATCTTTGCTAACTACGGTGAAACTAAGCCGCGCCACTTCCACATGCTGCTGGATGAGTGGATCGCCAAACCTTAAGGCACACTCCCTAAGGCGCACTCTCTAAGGTAGGCTGCCGCACAGACGTTTTGTGAGTCCCGCTACGGCTAGCTCAACGGCTTGTTGTCGAAATACATCACGCGGCGCTTGTAAGTTAAACGCCTCAGCCTCCACCCATGCCTCGGTATGTTTGGGATGAGTGCCGCTGATGCCTGCCCAGCCGATCCATAACGTACCCACTGCTGTAGCGGTACCGTCCCCTTGCGGACCGGCTAGGCCGGTGGTAGCGATGGCCACGTGGGCGTCACAATGGCGCAACGTCCGCTCCGCCATTTGCTGGGCCACTACCTCGCTGACTGCCCCGTAAGTGCGTAGGGTGTCGGCGTGAATATCCAACACATGTTGTTTGGCGCTTAAGCGGTAGGTGACAAATCCCCCTTCATACCAGTTGGAAGCACCGGCTACGCCGGTGAACGCACCGGCCAACAGCCCACCCGTGCAGGACTCTGCGGTGGCCACGGTAAATTGGTGACGGCTGAGGTGGGTGGCGAGCTGTTGCAGCTGTTCCTCAAGGTGGGTAGCGGTCATATTCAACTGCTCCGATAACGTAGATGTAGACTCATGACCCGCAGCAGGTGCGCGGCGTACACCAACGCATACACTGTCAGTTGACCTGCCCCTGCCAAGGCAATGTCCATCTGTGCATCCCACACATCACCTTGGGTGCCCAAGTACATCATACCCAGGTCGCCGCCAAAAATGAGCGCCGCCCACCACTCGACCAACTCGTAAAGCGCGGACGTGGAAATGATGAGATGTACGGCGAGAAAGCGCGCCGTAAAAACGCTGCAGTTGAGACGATGCTGCAAAACAATGGCGGCCGGCATGGCCATGGTAACGCCGTATAACAAGTGCACGAAACGGTCGTAGTGGTTACGCGTCCAGCCGAACAGATCGTTGATGGAAACGCCGCTCACGGCGCTAAAGAACGCGTCGTATGGTGTGTCGGAGTAAGTGAAGTGTGTGCCGATAGTGTGAGCCACAAACAACACCGCCATGCTGAGCTTGGCGTGCGTGGGGAATACGATGTCGCGGTGCACACACCAGGCCAGCACGCTGAGTGCCACCACGGTGGCAAACTGTTCCAGCAACCAGGCTTCAAAATCCCACGGGCGGATGGCACAGATCAGCCATACAACGCTGCACAAGCCGACAATGAGTTTGCTGGTGCGGTCTGGGTGCCACATAGGGGTGAAAACAAACGGGCTTACACTGTAAAGCGCAAGCCCGTTCGCACGTGGAGAAGGCTAGAGACGGATAACGTGTGGTTAAAAACGCCAGCCGACGTGGACACCCGCCACAATCGGATCGATTTCAACTGTGCCGAGATCCAGTTTGCCGCCGCCGTCGGGCAGCCTAACTTCGGCGTCGCTGTCGATATCGATGTAGCGTACATCCACGTTTAAAAACATGTTTTCACCAATATCGAAGTCCACACCCACTTGCGCAGCCAAGCCTACGGAGTTGTCCAGTTCGAGATCCGCACCCGGGATCAGGCCGTCGATGTCTTCGTCAAACAGAAAGGTGTAGTTCACACCCAAACCCACGTAGGGGCGGATGTTGTTACCTGGCATAAAGTGGTACTGGGCAGATACCGTTGGCGGCAGATGGGTGGCTTCACCGACGGTTCCGGCACCGTCTACTTCAATATCGTGTTGGAACGGATATGCTGCCAGCACTTCCACGGCCCAGTTGTTGGTGAAAAAGTAGGTGCCGGTGAAGGTCAAGGAATAGCCGTCGTCAACTTCCACGTCTAACTCCAGCGGTCGATTACTCAGGTTGTCGGATTTCGGTGCGACGATGGAGCCGCCGATGCGGAACAGCCAATCCCCCGCTTCTGCAAACACGTTGGCGCTCCAACCGAGCAAGACGAATGCAAGTATTACTTTTTTCATATGCGTTCCTTAAGTTCGCTAAAACAATGACCCATTAATTGCTGGATTTATTGCCGGATGCGCGTTGCCAAATCCGGCTTTATTGGTAGATCGGCAAGCGCCAAACAACAGCGTTTGCGCGGCTTTCGAATCTACTTGCCTACTGTAGAGGCTGTGCCTGCCAGCGGTCTTGATTTAGATCAAGATAGTGCGTCCAAACAGCACTAGGTTAAGTAGGTAGATCCCCTGATTCAGCCCCCCAAGAGGGCAGTTCAGAGTTCGTGTCATGTGTGCAGAGCTACTCTATTTGCCTGAAACCAGGCGCGTTCCACCGTCACGACGCGCGGCCAGTCATCGCTGCCGGGTTTGCCCAACTCGTCAGGCGTGTTTGGCCGCGCAGTCCGATCCGCAACAACTGGCCCAACTTTCGGAAATTTTCCAGTGTGTTGAAGCCGTGGCGGCAGGTGAACATCTTTACTACGCGGGGACACCGGCACAGGTGCAATATCACGTACGCTCAGGCATGGTCAAAACTTATGTCATCAACGCTGAAGGGGATGAGTTTGTTACCGGGTTTTATATCCCCGGCGAGATCTTTGGCCATGTGCACGTGGGTGGTTGTTATGGTGAATCCGCCGTTGCACTGGAAACCGCATCGGTCTGTGAGCTTAGCTTGGATGCGGTGAATGATATGGCGGAGGTTGGTTTGGCATCAGTGCTGGTAAGGCAGTTGGCGGCCAATGCCGGTATTGAAACGCGGCATCAGATCAACCTCAAACAGACTTCTTCCCAGGCGCGTTTTGCCGGCTTCTGTGTGGGTATGGGGGAGCGGCTGCGACGTTTGGGGCGCAGCCCCTTACACATTCCCACGCCGATGAGCCGGACCGATCTCGCCAGCTACCTTGGCATGACGTTAGAAAGCTTGTCACGGGTTATTTCGAAGCTACAGGCGGCCGGGGTTATCCTTGCTAACCGTGAGCGCATCGAAGTGCTGCAGGAAGATACCCTCAAAACGCTGGGTATACACGCCAACGTCTGAGCTGGAGCGGCAACCTAGGCGGTCGCGCTTGATACCTTAAGCACCTTCGCGCCGCGCACGGTGCCGCGTTTCAATTCCGTTAGGGCGCGATTGGCCCCAAGCAGCGGATACTCCTCGACTTCAACATGGATTTGCATGTCCGCGGCGACTTGCAGAAACTCGCGGATATCAGCCGCGGTGATGTTGGCGACACTTTTTATCTCGCGCTCCAACCACAAATGATCGTGATAACTCAGCGACAGTAACGCTTCTTTGTCGGCGTCTTCTTTGCGGATGGCATTAATCACCAGGCGCCCGCCGGGACGTAAGTTTGCCATCGCGTGCACGATGGGTGTCCATGCGGGCGTGGTGTCAATGATGGCCTGTAGTGGTTGCGGTGGCTGATCTTCGGTATGGCCGGCCCAATCCGCACCCAGCTGCCTTGCAAATGTTTGAGCTTGTTGGTCCCGCGCAAATACGAACACCGGACTGTTCGGAAACAGATGGCGACACAGTTGCAACACCAGATGGGCGGACCCGCCAAAACCCGTTAAGCCCAACGCTTGTCCGTCCTCTAGTCCGGTTAGGCTCAGCGCGCGGTAGCCAATGGCACCTGCGCAGAGCAGTGGTGCGGCCTCGCTGTCGCTGAAATGCTCGGGTATGGGATAGGCATAACGTTCCGGCACACAGACATACTCGGCATAACCGCCATTTACATCGCGGCCGGTGGCAGTGAATGCGCTGCTGAGGTTCTCGTCAGCGGAGCCGTCTGAGTGGTGTATCCAGCCAACCCCAACCCGGGTGCCAATGCGCAGAACTTTAACTTCGGTGCCAACGGCAATGACTTCGCCCACAATCTCATGCCCGGGCACCACCGGATAGTGTGGCGGCGGCGTGCGGCCTTCGATCTCATCCAACTCGGTGTGACAGACCCCACACGCGCGCACTGCCAGCAACACTTCGTCAGCCGCGGGCTGTGGCACCGCCAATTTGCGCGGTTCCAAAGGGCTGTCGTCCTGCAGCAGGTCACACACCCGGGTCATGACCATGGCTTGCATGGTGCCTGGTAGTGAACCCGGGTTGTCTGCCATTGATGCTTAGGGTCGATTAGGTGGGTTAGGGTTTTACCAGCATTTTGCCGGTGTGCCCGCCGGTGAACAAAGTTATCAACGCGTCTGGAAAATTGTCGATGCCGTTGACGATATGCTCCGGTAAATTCATTTTGCCTTCGGTCAACAGGCGCGACAACTCTTCAGTGGCTTCGGCAAAGTGTTCCGCATAACGGTCAACCGTGAAGCCGCGCATGGAAGCGTTACGTTCAGCAATCCGCAAGTACAGCTTTGGCCCGCGCACATCGTCCATGTTTTGATATTGCGAAATGGCGCCACACAACACCACGCGGCCACCCATGGCCAGGTTATCCAGCATGATGTCGAGGATCTCACCGCCGACGTTGTCGAAGAACAACGTTACACCGTCGGGCGCCAGCTGTTTGACTCTGGCGTCGATGTCTTCATTTTTGTAATCAATGGCGCCGTCTAGGCTCAGATCTTCTGTTAGGAAACGACACTTTTCGGGTCCGCCCGCGATGCCGATCACGCGTGCGCCACGCGCCTTGGCTAACTGCACGGCAACGGTGCCCACCGCACCGGCGGCACCGCTGACGACAACGGTATCGTCCGCGTTCACCTCGCCGACGGGTATCAAACCTGCCCACGCGGTTAAGCCTGTGGTTAATCCCAATACACCCAAGTAGGTGCTCGGCGGGATGTTCGGGCCTGGCTCAATTTTCTGAAAAGCCGCGCCCGGCATGAGGGTATGGGTCTGCGCCAACAAAGGACCATGTACCCAATCTCCGGGTTTTAAACCGTCGAAGTTGCTGGCCACCACCTCGCCGACGCCCAAAGCGGTGATGGTTCCGCCCACGGGTGTGGAGGCGTGGAAACTGCCCTCGTTTAGGGTGGTGCCGATGAAAGCATCGATCGACAAAGTGTCCACTTTGACCACCACGTGGTCGTCGGGCAGCGCGTCGATGGTCTGATCCTCGACGTCAAAATTTGCCGTGCCGGGCATGCCGTTTGGGCGTTCGCGCAGAAACACGCGTCGGTTGATAATCTCCAATTTGGACTCCTCGAGTTGCTAGTTGCTCGTTTTTCTATTGTCCGCCGGACACCGCCAGGACCTGGCCGGTCACCCACTGAGTTGCGTTGGATGTGAAGTACAACACGGCGGCACCCAGATCTTGAGGGGTGCCAAGGCGGCCGGACGGGAGGTTCAGAAACTTCTCCAAGCCCGGCAGGTCATCGTCTTTTAGGCCCATGGCTTGCATCATAATTTCCGTTGGTACCGCGCCGGGCATGATGCAGTTGACCCGCACGCGCGGTCCAAGTTCCCGCGCAAAAGTTTGCGTCAGCATGTTAACGCCGGCCTTGGCGGCGCTGTAATGGCCGCTGCCGGGAATCACCATGTGCGCGGCGATGCTGGAAATATTCACCACTTTACCGCCGTTTTCCATCAGCCGCGCCGCGGTGCAGGTACATTCCCAAATGGCGGTCAGATTCAACGCCAGGGTATTGTCCCACTCTTCTTTCGGTAGTTCGGTGAGCGGCACCTGTAGCGGCGAACCACCGGCGTTGTTGACCCAGATATCTAACCGCCCCCATTCTTTGATAGCCGCATTTCCCAACGCCTCAACTGCTTGGGGGTTGGTCACATCGGTGGGGACCGCCAGCGCTTCGCCACCGGCATCGCGAATTTCTTGTGCAACCCGCTCAACCTCGTTGGCGCGGCGTGCGGCAACAATGACTTTGGCGCCGGCGCCGGACAAAACTTTGGCGATACCCTCACCGATACCGCGTCCGCCACCGGTCACTATGGCCACTTCGCCGGTGAGGCCAAATAAATCATCCAGCGTCTGCATAGCGTCTCCCCTTGGTGCGCTGCTTAAAGTGAGCGCACGATGATACTGGATATGCCGTGGTGGGCGCCAAAATTTTGAACTATGCTACATTTTTTGGTAGGTATTTGAGGAGCAAACATGGCGGCATATGACACAGTTATTCGCAACGGCAAGCTGGTAGATGGTACGGGGGAGCCAGCGTATGCAGGCGACTTGGCCATTAAAGATGGCAAAATTGCAGCGATCGGCCGCGTCGAAGGGGATGCCAAGGAGGAGGTCGACGCCAGCGGGCTGGCGGTGGCGCCTGGGTTTATCGACATCCACACCCACTTTGACCCGCAGCTATGCTGGGACGGCTACGCAACACCGTCCATGGAGCATGGCATTACCACGGTGGTGATTGGCAATTGTTCTTTAAGCCTTGCCCCCATTCGCGACCGCCAAGGGGCGGACAAAATTGTCAGCATGTTTGGTGTCATTGAAGACATCAAAAAAAGGACGTTTGATGCGGCAGTGCCGTTTACCTGGGAGAGTTTTCCAGAGTACCTGGAGCATGTACGCGGGGATTTGGGTATCAACGTTGGCGCTCTCATTGGGCACTCGGCATTGCGGTTTTACGTGATGGGTGCAGCCAGCCAAGAGCGTACGGCAAATGCGGATGAACTTGCCCAAATGTGTCGCCTGGTTGAGGAAGCCATGGCGGCCGGGGCGCTGGGTATCTCCAGCTCTTACGTCGATATGGATGAAAACGGCCATCCCGTCCCCAGCCAGTTTGCCGACCTCGACGAAAAGATCGCCTTAGCACAAGCCATGGCCAAAAGCGGGCGCGGAATTTGGCAGATCGTGCCGTACTTTCCGGATCTGGAGAAAGAGCTGGACAACATTCGCGAGCTGGGTGAAATCAGTCTGGCGGCAGGGGTGCCGTGCAGCTTACAGCCGGTGTTGAGCTCACCCACTTCTCCGCATGCTGCGGAAATCATCGCCGCGTTGGAAGAACAACACAGTCGCGGTGCTCGGGTCTACGGTCAAGTCATGCCGCGCTGTTTTGATCTAAATATGCGTTTGTCGGAAACCTCGATGCTGTTGTTTGCGCTGCCGCATTGGAAAGCCATCATGGATCTACCCGCCGGCGACAGGGCGGCACAGTTTGTTGCTCAGCGTGAGGTATTGGTTGAAGAAATGAAAAACGCCATGGGTATGAGCGGCGCGATCCCTTTCCTCACTGTGGGGCAGACATTTGCCGCCGACAATGCGCAATACGGTGGCCGCAGCTTGATGGAGATTGCCCAAGCTGAAGGTAAAGAAATGGCTGAAGTGATCCTGGATATTGCCCTGGCGGACAACTTGGAGACGGAATTTCAGCTGAAAAACGTGATTAACGCGGACAAAACGGCGGTGGCACAGCTGATCGATCATCCCTTGTGTCACTTTGGTGCTTCCGATGCCGGTGCCCATATCACCCAATTCTGTGGCACTGGGGACACCACACATTTGCTTGAACACTATGTGCGCGAAACCGGGCAAATGAGCCTAGAGCGGGCGGTACATCGCATGACGGGTGAAGTGGCCGAAGACTGGGGGTTAGCAGACCGCGGCGTTTTGGCGGTGGGTAAAGCCGCAGACGTGGTGTTGTTTGACCCTGATGCCGTGACGGTAGGTTCCGAAGAGTTTGTCGACGACTTTCCCGGTGAGGCGCGCCGCTATGTACGCCGCTCCCAGGGTTACCACTCGGTGTACGTAAACGGGGCGCTGTCTTACACTGCGGCGGGTTATACCGACACTAAGGCCGGCCTGGTGGTGTAAGCGCTCCGGCTGCACCGGCGCGGAAGGCATACAGGGTGCGCCCTTTGGCGCACAAGGTGCCGGCATCGTCGGTGATGTCCACTTCGATGGAAGCCAGCTGTCGGCCGCTTTTTATGACGGTGGCAGTCGCGTAAATGATTTCCCCCTGGGCCTGGCGCAGATAAGTGATCCCCAGGTCTGCGGTACCAGCGGGTTGTTTGTCGTCACCGAGCTCTGCAAACACCGCTACCAGCATGGCGATGTCGACCATGGCTGCCAATACACCGCCGTGGACGCTGCCGCCAACGCCGGTGGGTGTCTGTTCGCCACGGTGTAAGGCAATTTTGCCGAACCCCGGTTTCGCTTCCACCAGGGTGAGGCCCAAATATTGATGGAAGGGCAAGGCGTCAAACTGCTCGATGAACGCGTTGGAGCGCGCGGTTGCTTTACTCATGGATAGGCTTGGGTGCTGCGGTCGTGGCGCTAAAGTTTTACCGTGCCCATGGTCTGGTCGGTGTGACCGTCCACATCAAACGACATAATTACCATATCCCGGGTGGTACCGTTACGATCTTGAACGTAATCCGCCAGGTGTGCTTCAGGCACAAAACCCAAACGCCGGAAAGCCGCCTGCGCCCCACGCTGATCGGATGTCATGTGTGCGGTGAGCTTCAGCAAACCCCACTCGTTGGCGAGATCAAAAATATGGCTGCTCAATACCCGCCCCAAACCCCGACTGCGATAACTGGGACTGACGTTGACGCGCACTTCGCCCATGTGACGCGTCCAAGTGGTGGGGTTGCGGTGGATAGACGCGTAACCGATAAAACCGTTGTTGTCGTACGCGGCCAATGACATGGAGTGGCCGCTGCTTAGGTTTTTGATCCATTCATCCACAACGCTGTCCTGCGTAATGTCGACGCGCAGGAACAACAAGTCTTCTTGGGGCAAGCTGCGCGCAAATTCCAATACGGCGTCGCGGTCGGCGGCAGTCATGCGGTGCAGTTCGATGGCCGTGCCGTCGGGCAGGGTGACGTTTTTGGGATAGCTGTCGGTGTCGGGTTGTTCTGACATAGTGTCCTCTTTACTGCTTTAACTTTTCTGCTCTAACTTTGCTGCAGGCTGGCGGCACGTTCGCGCGCCGCGTCCAACAAGGCGTTGAAGGTGTCTGCGGCGGTGCCGGATATTCTCTCTACGTCCGGCATCAGTCGTGGCTCGCTGATGAAGCCAAAAAACAGGGTCTTGTTGTAACTCAGTATGGTCACGCTGAAGCCGATGTTGCCGGTCAAAATCAGCAAACCGATCTGACTTAGCACTTTGTGTCCGCACATGTACTGCGGTACCTGGGGGCCAGGAACATTGGTGCATGTGAAGTTGTAGCCGATGTTGGGTGGCCGCACACCGCTGGGTAACATCGGCATGGGTAATCTAGACGCCATGGCGGTTGGGTCCATGGGTGTGCCAACCAACTGGGTCGGCCACAATGCCACCGGCCAAGGTTCCGGCGCACTCTTCTGTAACATGGTGAGCGCCTGGGCATCCTGGTTTTGTTTAATTTTCTCGGTTTCCGCACAGACGGTGGCGAGGCGTTGTAGCGGTGTCATGGACCAGGCGGGTAATACCGGGAAGATGGCCGAGACTTGGTTGCCGAGGGCACCTTTCTGATCTTCGGTGCGTACGTTGACCGGGCACATGATGCGCATGTATTGGTCGTTGGTCTGTTCGCCGTGTTTGGCCAAATATTGAGCGACCCCCTCGGACACCATGGTCAGGACAATGTCGTTGATGGTGCCGCCGAGGGCTCGACGTACCTCGCGAATTTCATCAAACGGCAACTTAATCCAGCTTAAGCGTCGCTCGGGCCCAACGAGGCCGGCGTTAAACGGGGCGGTGACCACGGGTTTGGAGAAAAAGTCGGTCATCACTTTGCTGGCCCGTTGTAACAAGCCGCGTTGATCAGGGTTGGTGACCAAGTACTCTGACCAATCGGTGTGCACCAGATCTTGCAAGTTCTCGCTCAACGCTTCGTTAAACAGCTCCGTAGCGCTCGGCGGCGGCTCGGGTTCCCAAGTTTGTGCCGCCTCTTTTACCGGATCGCCGGCGGGGTCGAAGTCATAAATAATGGCCAGCAATTCCACCCCGGAAGCGCCATCGATCATGCAGTGATGGACCGCATGCACCATGAGCGTATAACCCTGAACGCCGGTAATGATGAAAGATTTCCACAACGGGCGGCTGCGGTCGAGCATCGGTTCATTGAGGTGCACGGCAATGTCGACGGCTTCATCGAGGCTGGTTTCCGGCGGCAAAGCATGCTGTTCAAGGTGATTGGCAAGTTCAAAATCCGGGTCGTCGACCCAGGTGGGATGAGCAATGTTAAAAGGTACCTGGGCTAATTTGCGCCGGTAGGCTGGAATCAGATGTATGCGCTTTTCGAAGTGCGCAAACACTTCCTCGAAACTGAGTTCACCTTCGATGATGTGCACCGAAGAAATGTGCATCGGCCCGCTGGCTGATTCCAAATACAGAAAAGAAGCATCACTGGTGGTCAGTCGCAAGGTCCTACTCCGCCCTTTTTTGGCGCAGACTATCACCAATTGAACAACGGTGTTTAGCGGATTCTCAGGCGTAAGGGGATGCGCGGCCCCGGATGATCCTGCATTTCTATGCTGTAGTGGCGTCCGTCCCAGGTGTAGCTGACCCGATAACCGTGCACATGTGCTTCGGTTCTATCACGGCAGGCTGGGTCGAGGTCCCATCGCAGCAGGGTTTCGAGGCTTGCTTGCGGGGGTCTGGGTCCGGCGCAATCCAGTGCTGGCGCGATGTGACGCTCGGTGCTGATGGGCTCGACATGGGTCACCTTAGCCCAGACCGTACGCTCGGCCAGAAAGCGGTGTGTTTGCGCATCTGCGTAAGGCGCTGCTGCGGCGCCCAACGCGGCCCCTAAGCCAAGTAACCACAGCGTTCTCATAGCGACCAACCCATATTATTCAGGGTGACATGGTCGTTGCTGGTTAACCCTGCCTTACCCACTTCTAGTACCACTGCATAACGCGGTGAACGTTGCAGTTGGTTAACGCGCACCGTGGCGCCGTCCAGCATCCGCGCGAGTTTGTTTGATAGGCGCGTGGCCCGGCTGCGCGAATTGAAGGTCACCAGCGTGCGCTGACTGTGTGGTTTTAAGGCCTTGGGGATCAGGCCCGCGTTGATGCGGCGTTGATGCTGTTGCACCCGTTCGGCGTATTGTTGTGCGCCCTGAGGGAGAGGTTCGTCCGCTTCCAGGTGGGACTGTATGCGTGTCGGTCCGTAGTTGTAGGCGGCCAAGGCATGTACGTCGGAACCGCCGAAATCGACCAGCAATTCATTTAAGTATTGTGCGCCCAGGGAAATGTTAAGGCAGGGATTGTACAATTCCGCCACACGTTTCACGCCTAGGTGCTTGGCGGTGCCCGGCCACTGAATCTGCATGATGCCGTGGGCGTTGGCATGGGAGCGGGCGTCCGCATCCCAGTTGCTTTCCGTAGCCGCCACCGCCAGTAGCAGGTCCAGCGGTACGTGGTGCATTTGTGCAGCCACTTCAAAGCAGCTTTGATAGGGGTAGCGTTGAGGCGATGAGGCCCAGGCCGGTAAGGCCAGCGCGACACTCAAGGCAAACAAGAGTACGTACGGTCCGTGTTTCATCATGAAGATACCCCGGTGACTTTTGATATTTCCCGCTGCAGAGCAAGGCGCTGGTTTTCATCGGCGAAGCTATACACAACGATGTAATTTGCAGGACCTTGCTTGCGCACTTCAAACGGGTGCGCTAACTGGCGGCTCAGCCGGTTGGCGAATCCAGTGGCGGAGGCTTCGCTGTGAAAGGGTGACCACACCACCGCTTCACCGGCCTGACTGGCGGCAACGGCTTCCACGTTCAGCGCGACAGACGGTTTGTTCACCGCGTCGGTGAGTTCCGGCGTGGAGGGTGCAACCCAAGTGTCCACCGCAGCAAGATCTGTGATCGGGAGATTCACGGGTTGATCACCTTCGGGAGGTGTTATGTGTTCATGGTCAGCAGGTATTTGCTCGATTGGGGGCTCCTGCGAATTCGGGGGTTGATACAAAGATCTAGCCGCATCGAGCGACATTTCAGTTTGGGCGCCTATCTCTGTATCCGTCTTAGAGAATGACGGTGAGGATGTTGGGGTACTGAACTGTTCACGCAATGCCTGCCAACTTTCGTCGGCAATCTCATCGGCACGCTGCAGAACCTCTTCCGTAGGCGCATCCAGCGCCGTGGCCACCACCAAGGTGGTTAGAGCGCCAGCAATCAGTCCGAATATAAAACGCATAGCGGTCTCCTCATTTGCTCATCATGGTCCCTACAACAACTGGGGACCTTGTGGCGTATTGACGAAGTGCACAGCTCGCCATTCATAGGCGGTTTGCTGTGCTCGTAACAAGTTAATGGTGCGTTGTAGCCACCGCGAGTCGCCGTTAATGGCTTGTCCGCAAGCGCCTGGCGCGTCACGGAACTGTTGTTGCAAGCGCCGTATGGCTTGGCGGTCGCGACTGGCGATGACAAAGAAGCCCACACGCTGTTGCTGTGCGGCTTGTAAGCGGTAGAACTGCTCTCCGGCAGACCTTAGTTCTGCCGCTGAACGGCAGTTGAGCGGTGTGACGCTGCCGCGGTGGGTACGGAAGACCAGCAGGTAAGCATCTTGGTTTAGTGCAAATGAAATTTCCGCGCACTCGGTGTCGTTGCAGCGGCGAGACTGGCGCGGCACCAATAACTCGCTGAGCAAGGCGACCGCGGGATACAGGGGTGTTGCTGGGTGCGGTGCGACTACCTGCGCCGCCGGACCGCTGACATAGACGCTAGCGAGACGTTGGCGGTTGGTAGCGCTAGAGTTTTCGCGCAAATCCAGCGTAAGTAGATGTAAGCTCGTGGTGACCTGCTGTAGCTCCGGTTGCAAGGTCCAAGTAGCGTCTTCTTCATCGCGGCTCATGGCGTGTGCAGCCAACGACAGTTTGTCGTGTAGTGTGTACATCACCAGTTGTAAATCAGGGCTGTCTTGTGTTGCGTCCGCGGTGTTGGCGGACGTGGTTGTAAGTGTGCCCTCTAGGGAGCGCGGCAAACGGCATTGCAGTTGTTTGTACAAACCTTCAGCCAGCGCCGCGGTGTCGCTTAAGCGCAGCGGGTTTTCAAGCGACCCTACTGGCGCGTTCTGTACCAGTGTCGCCAAGGCGCGGCGTTCGCTGTTCAGTAAGCGACCCTGCCAGGTCAGGCTGATCCCACTCACCCACATGCCGCTCTCTAAATCTAATACCGCAAGGCTAACCCGATGGTTGCTGCTGCTAAGCGGCTCAATTTGGATGCCAACGAGATAGTAAACGGGCCTTGGTACCTTGTTGCAGATTGCCGGGTCTTGTTGGTTGGCGACGTCGTTCTTACCCTTGCGTAAGATCGCATGTGTGAGTTGTTGGCTAATGGCATCTGCCAAAGCGCTACTCTGGCTGCTGGCTTGGGCGCCATTGACGGCCGCGATACGCAGCGGCTGGCCGCTGAACTTCGGGTGTTGTGCCAGTGTTTCCGTCAACTCTGGGATGGCGCTTTGTTGTAACCATCCTCCGAGTTCGCCGCTCAAAAGGGCGCGTTCCGCCCAGCTTTGGGCGCAGCATATGAATAACAGCAGGGCGCTAACCGCGCGGAACATGACGAACCTCTTCATAGCGGTTGATGTGTAACTCACCACTGTCAACGCGGGCGATGTGTTGTTGGATCTGTTGCTGGACTTTGCGTGGTAAACCCACCGCCCATGTCAGTTGTTTGGCGTGTGCCCGATCCGGCAGCGCACGCCGCATGGATGCCGGTATGGTGCTGGGGTCCAGTTCGTAAACCTGTTGCGGCGGCGTGGCGGTGTGGAACTGATGGCTGCGATCAAGGGAAAGAAACTGGTTTTTGTCGTAGGCAAACACATTCACCTTGCCGCGGCTTACCAGGCGCAGAAAATCCCGTTCTGATGCAAAACGTAGGGTCAGTCCGGCGTCTTCAACGGTTTGTGCTGTGCTCGCGGCTTGCTGCTCAACCTGCTCAGAGTTGACTGCTGGCGTTGCCGTGGGTTGCGTGACCTCAGCAGGGGTGTCAACGGCGATCAAAGCGTTGGACAGCTCTGTTGGGGTGTCTTCAAGCGCAGTTGGCGCAGGCTCGGGTATCACCCCAACAGAGCTGTCCGGTGCCGGTGGTGTTGAATCGGTTTGTGGTTCCACCGGCGCCACTGGTGTTGGCTCTGCTTCGATGGAAGGGTCCGGCTCGAGGACAGTTTCGCTGACCTGCACAAGTTCTGTATGCGGCGCAATTTCCGCTACGACGGGGGATGTTAAGGACTCAGGCTCGGCTTGGCTTTGTGGCTGCACCGGCGGTGCGGTTTGCCGCACCATGGCAAGGATGGCGATCAGGCAAAACGCAACAATGGCCATAAAACGCATCACGTCAGCCTGCAGACTATCGTCTTCGCTGTAGTGCCGGTGCGAAAACCTCATGTGGATGTACCGCTGACCGCCGCCATGTTTGCATGGTCGGGGACTTGCTGTAGATGGGCTTCTATGCGACGGGTTGCCTCCACCAAGGCGCGTAGTTCCTGGCGGTCTAGGGCTTCGAAATACCCCTGCAGAGCCGCACCCACACAGGCGGTTTTGATGACCCGCATCAGATAACCGCCCACCGCGCCGACGATGGTGGTGGTGAGCGCCAACAATATGCCGCCATCCACCAGGCGCCGCAGGACCGCATCGGCGTCATCGGTGAGGGCGGCGCCGGGGTCGCCCAAAGCGGTCTGCAAGGCGCTGCGCATACCCACCGCGGTCCAGATTACGCCTATGCCAATAAACACCTGGGTCCAGACGTCCAACATTTGATCCAACGCGACGATGTCGCGGTTGGGTTGCACCGGATCGGCACGGTCACTTGGCAAGCTCACATTTAATAAACGCATTAAGCGGTGTAGCTTGATGGCAAACAACACGGCAACCACGGCAAACAAGCCAATGGAGTGGCCCAGATTAAGGCTTAACCACTCGGTGATGTCCGTGGTTGCGGGGGCGGTAGCAGTGGCTGATGAAGTTTGCAGCAGCGCCACCAGAGATACGCTAGCGCCGATGGCAAACCCCCAGCCAAAACCCCAGCCGGAGGGTGCGTGTTGTGGTGAGTTATTGCGCACCGGCGTTGCACGCTCTGCAAGTGGCTTCCAGAACCAACTGGGCTTCTTTGAGAAGGTGGTCTGCCCGGTAGTAGCCGGTCTTGTCGGCGCTGGCTTTGAGCAAGCCAACCTGTTTGTCGCGCAGCTCGTTTTGCATGTTGTTCATCACTTCAGAGCGCACCGGACAAGTCTGCGCACAGGTGTTGTAATCACCAGTCAGCGAAACAAACTTCACGTTGAAGTAGCGGTTGTAGAGTTCCTTGGCTTGCCGCTGGCTGATAACCCCCATTTCGTTGGCGCGTAACAGGTGATCGGAAAAGCGGCTTTTATTCTCCGCATCGGGGTTGTCTTCCGCGGTGCTCAACAGTTGCTGAAAATAGCGGTCAAAGTGGTATTCGCAGCCTGAAGCCAAACGTTGTTCCACCTCCATCATCGCGGTATCCAAGTCACGGTTGAGTGGGGCGCTGCAGTGCGCGGTGTTTTGTTGTGTAGCACAAGCACCCAGGCCCAGGGTGGCGGCCAGCAAAATACATACATAACGAGTCATATCAATCTCCCAGGTTTGTTTACATCTCTAACGGGCTGACAAAGGTGTCCTGCCCAATGGCGTAGGGGGGTGCGGCAATTGGGGTTTCACCACCTGCTTCGCCGAACAGAATTTCTTTGACGCCGCCAACTACCGCGGCCATTTCCGGCGTGATTAAGCCAAACGACTGGTTCAGTTGTTCCATGAGCGCTGCCCGACTGATTTCCTGCTGGGTGGCAGCTATCAATTGCGAGGCTTCTTCCATGTCTAGATAAATGTCTGCTGCCACCACGGCCAGTGACTTACTGGGTCCATTGCGGTGGGTGGCCACCAGGTCGTAGTACTGTTTGAAGCGGTCTGACAAACGCACCCCGGAGCGTCCGCGCAGCGCGGGGCGGGTGGTGGCGCTCACTGCTGCGGTTTGTCCCAGCAGCTGGTTTTGCAAGGTGGTGGGTGTGGTGCGCTGGCCCAGCTCCTGCCGCAGCCGCTTCTCCAAGCTGTTGCGTGTGTTGTTGACCGCACGCTCCATTTCCGGCAGTCGCTCACCCATGGCGTTGAGCATCTCCAGATAGGTGGCGCCAAGCTGTTTGGCCATACGCGCGCAGCCTTGGTCGGCGTCGGCGCCTTCACACAGGCTCTCTTGATAAAGCTGTTGCTGCATGTCCAGGCGGTGAATGATCTCCTGCAGGTTGTTCTCCAGCTCTTCGGCTACCGCGCTGGTTTCGCGGATGTCTTCGAGAACGGTAGTGGGGAACAGTTTTACAACTGGGCCGCTTTGTCCGGCGGCCAACGTGTGGCTGCTGAAACTAACAGCGATAAGACAGCTGGCTAGAGCTGCAACGATGGGGTGGGGTGACGGCATGGCTTCCTCCTTGGTGTGGTCCTTAGTGTGGTCCTTAGTGTGGTAATAGAGCCTAGGTCGGGTTGTCTGAACGGGTGCTGAATCTCGGCGCCGGGTGTTCATGGTGTGGTTGAACCTCAACGGTGATGGGTATACGCGTACCCGGATGGGTCAAAGTACGTCGGGTAAAGGTTTCACCGTTGTAACGCAGCGTGACATCGTAGCCGGTCACCTCGTTAACCGTGCGGCTTTGGTAGCTGGTGCGGCAGCGTTTGGCACGCCGTTCAATGACACGGCGTTCGCCATAACGGTGTTCGTAACGCACGCGGCTGGGTAGCTGTTCCCAGGTGCAGCGTTTAACCGGAGTGCGGGTCTGTTTCTGCTGAACAATTTTTTTTGCCTCAAGCACTTCGGCATAGGCGGGGTAGGTGGCGGCCTGTGCCGCCATCGTGCAGCAGGCTGCCGACAACAACGTGGCGGCTAAGATCTTTCGCTGCGGCGCCATGGTCCGCTCCGACGGTTATGAATTAACCTGATGGTAGGCGGGCGAACTTAAACGCTAGCTGAACGGCGCAGAAAAAAGTGGTTGGTTTAGATCGTGGGGAGCGAAAACTTCATTTGGCTAGGGTGTCTCTGAGTAAGTCTCAAAAGCTCAGAGGCACCCTAGGGGTAGACGTAGGTGGATGCCAAGCCCAGTGGGATCCCCAACCACCAGTAGATCAACAGAAAGATACTCCAACCGATCAGCAGCGTCACGGAGAAGGGCAGCATCAGGGCGGTCACAGTACCGATACCGGTGTCTTTAACCCAGCGCTGGCAGTAGGCCACCACCAACGGGAAGTAAGGCATTAGCGGCGTAATGATATTGGTAGACGAATCGCCCACGCGGTAAGCCGCCTGGGTGAGTTCAGGTGAGAGGCCCACTTGCATAAGCACCGGTACAAAAACCGGTGCCAACAGCGCCCATTTACCGGAAGCGGAACCTACTAACAGGTTCACAAAGGCTGTCAACGCAATGATGCCCAGCAGCGTCACGGCGCCGGGTAATGCCAACGCCTGCAGCAACTCTGCACCTTCCACCGCCAGCAGTGCACCTAGATTGGATTGTCCAAAGGCGTAGGTGAATTGTGCGCAGAAAAAGATCATCACCAAGTAGTAAGCCATGGTTGACATGCTGTTGCTCATGCCCGCGATGATGTCGCGGTGATTGCTAACGGTGCCTGCGACATAGCCGTAGATGGTGCCAGGAATGATGAACAGTAGAAATATCAGCGGCACGATGGACTGCATAATTGGCGCAGAAAACGCGGTAATTTCTCCGTCTGCCGAACGCAGGGGTGAGTCTGCGGGATAAACCGCCACTACCAGCAACGCGATGCCGATGAGCATGGCTGCCAGACCGGCGCGTAGGCCGCGGCGTTCTTTGTCGGTGAGTTCGGTCATACCCTGATCGTCTACACCATCACTATCTACCTTGGTGCCGGATAATCGCGGTTCGATCACTTTGTCGGTCAGGAACCAGCCAATGGCCACCACCAAAATGCACGATAGGCTGGTAAACAGCCAATTGCTGAGCGGGTTAACTTCGCGGCTGGGGTCGATGATTTGGGCTGCCTGTTGGGTAAACCCTTGCAGCAAAGGATCGATACCGGATGGAATAAAGTTGGCGCTGAATCCACCGGACACGCCGGCAAAGGCGCAGGCGATACCGGCCAGGGGGTGGCGGCCGGCGGCATAAAAAATGACCCCGCCCAGTGGAATGACCAGCACGTAGCCGGCGTCGGCGGCGGTGTGGCTGACAATGGCCACCAATAACAGCATTGGGGTGAGCAGCAGCTTCGGTGTGAAGGACAGCAGCCTTTTTAAGCCGGCGTTGATGAAACCCGTGTGTTCCGCAACGCCCACACCCAGCATGGCCACCAGTACCAGCCCTAAGGGCGCAAAGCTGGTAAAGGTATTCACCATGGAGGATAAAAAAGTGGCGAGGTTAGTGCCGCTGAGTTGGTTTTCTACACGCAGGTCGCGGCTGCCGTCCATGGCCGGCACGCTGAAATCGTAACCGGCAAGGAGCCAAGACAGCAGCCACACCAATAGCATGGCATATAGAAACAATAACGCCGGATCCGGCAGGCGGTTGCCGAGGCGTTCAACCGCCGCTAAGAAGCGATACGCGGCGCCGTTAGGTTGGTCCGGGGATGGCTGATCTCCCGTTGTACTCATGCCGCATCTTGCACCCGCACGGTGAGAATGTCGCAGTTAGCGCCATGCAAAACCGCGTTGGCCGTGGAGCCGAGCAGCAGCCCCAAACCGTGGCGGCCATGGGAGCCAAGCACAATGAGGTCGGCACCGATGTCTTGCGCATGTTGTTTGATCTCCACCGCAGGCGCACCAAATCTAACCTGGCGATGGGCGGCATCAATGCCGTGGGTCTCACACAGCGCGCCGAGGGATTGTTCTACGCTGGCCTTGGCTTCCGCTTCAAAATTGACTGCGGCGGCCGCCAACCCGGCTACTTCGATACCGGTATAGGCATGGGTCAGCGGCCGTATCACCGTCACCGCGCTCAGCTCAGCGCCGCTGTCAGCGGCCGCCTGTTGGGCTTTTTGCAGGACTTCACCTGCTTCTTCAGTGACGTCTACCGCCACCAGTACGTGTTTGTAGTTGCTCATGGTTGTTGCCCCTCTGCTGCCGGCGTTTCTTCCGGTATAAATAGATAAACCCCGATGCGTACAAACGCCTCGGTGCTGGGTTCACCCGGCTCGATCGAGTCCGGAATCTGGTTTTCCACCGGGTCAAGGCTCAGCAAGTACTCAGCCAGCGCGTTGACATCTTTGTCGCTTAACAGGGCGTAGTTTGGCCAGGGCATGACGGTGTTTGCCTGTACGCCGTAGTGGTCCATACCGGTACGTAAAAAACGCACTATGTCACGTTTTGACCAGCGACCGATGCCGGTCTTTTTGTCTGGGGTCAAATTGCTGGGAAAAATGATGCCGGGGGTTTGCGTGGTGTTGTCCGGCGTGTAGGCGACGCCAATCCTGGAGCCGGTTAGCCATTCACCGGAAGGTTCGCCGAGGAGAGCACCTTCTGTATGACAACCGCCGCAGCCCAAAATAGTGGCCAAATATTCACCGTGTTCGGCAGCGCTGCTGCGGGCCATACCGGTCAAGGGTAAAAACAGGGTTATGCAAGCGATAAGGCCTAAGCATCGAATCCGCACAAGATCACCTCGTGTTTACTGCAAATAATCACACGCAGCCTACTCCATTCGCGGCTACGCATACAATCGGTCTTACCAGCCGCCGCCACCGCCGCCGCCACCACCACCGCCGGAAAAACCACCACCGCCGCTGCCGGAGCTGGATCCCGGCGGCGTCGCCGCTGCCGCGACTACGGTACTCAGTTCAGAACCCACCGATTGTGCAAATTGAGCGGGGCTGCGGTAGTCGAAATGTCCGTGGTACCAGTGAGGTTGGTAAGTGCTACCTTGTTGTTCGGTGATGCGCGCAAACACGGCGGTAAACTGATCTGCCCACGCCTGTTCAACGCCTAAGGCGATGGCAAAAGGCAGATACTGTTCAAACAACTGCGGTGTCATCTCGGGTGGGTGTTTAAGGTTTAGATCGTCTTTCTCCGCCACTTCCAGATAGAGCTTGAACCCTTCCAGTTTGTCCATCAGCTGGCGACCCTTTGTGGTGGGCGCCTTTAACAGGTAGATGAACACAGCGTGCACTAGCGCGTTAGTGATCATCGCGACCACCGTGGCCAGCGTGAATGCCTGCATGGACGCGATCAACACCATGATGGCGACGGTGGCGGCACAGCTCGGCCAGATTTTAATGGTGTTGTGCAGAAAGTAGGTATTGGCATAGTCCCGATGCAGCGCTTTCTTATGTGCGCGGCGCGTAGCGCTGATCAGACTGTGATTTTCATTTTCCAACACCACCACGGATTGGTCGCGAAACAGACGTTGCAACAGCGCAGCCTCCCCAGCGGCGGCTGGCGTGGGCAGCGATGTATCCGTGTTACGGGTCAACGTGTAGCCATCGTCGTTGTTACTGATTTGCAGCTGCCCTTGCACCGCCAGATTCACAATGGCGGCGCTGAATGCGCCGGTGTCGTAACCTAAACGGTGGATGTAGCGGGTGGAGGCCGGGGAATAACCCGGCGGCGGCTCGTAGTGGGCAAAGATAGGCCCAGCTGCCGGGTCTTTGCCAAAACGTGCCCAAACACGATATAGATAGACGGCGGAACCGAACAACGCGGCCAGCGCCAACAGCAAGCCTATGTTGTCACGCAGCAGCCAGATCAAGCGTTGCGCGTCGGAAGGTTCATAGACATAACCTTTTGGCCAGCTGGCCACCAGGGTGAGTCCCTCTCTAGGCCCCAGCGCGGCCGTTGTGCGGATGATTAGGCTGCTGTCTTCCACTTCAGTGTGGTAGGCCTGGCTCTGGCTGCCAAAGGCGCCGGTGTAACCCTCGATGGTGATGGCGTCCAACGGGACTTCTTCAGGCAAGGTAACGCGTGCAGACACCTCGTCAACGGCAAACTCCCAACCATTGCCGTTGACGTTCCAATACAGTTCGTCGTGGTTTTCGAAATAGCCTAGCTGGCGGTCGGTGCGGTAAGTGATTTCGTAGGTATGGGTGCCGTGATCTAACAGTCGGTTGGCGGAACCGGCATACACCCTAACGCCATTGCTAAGGCCTTCGGTATGCCAATCTTCGTCCTGTTGGTTGCGTTTAACGTTGAGCACGGTAAAGGTCACGGCGTAGTGGTTGCCGTAGGCATCTTTATAAGCCGTGGGAAAGTCCCGATAAATACCGCGTTTGATTCTGTTTCCGTCGGCTTTCACACGGATTGTCTCCGTGACGGTCATGGACGCATCTTGATGCACATGAATATCACTGTGATAAGCCAAGATACGTTCTTCCGCGTAGCCTGGCAGAGCAGAAAGCACCCACCAGCCGAGCAGGGAACACTGCAGCAGCATCCTCAGCATCAATCTAGTCCAACTTAAACTGCGGCGTGGCCGCAGCGTCGGCGGGGGCTTCAAAAAACTGCGCCGCCTGGAAATCAAACAAGCGCGCCACCAACAGGTGGGGGAATGAGGCCACTCGGGTATTCAGCTGCCGCACCGCGCCGTTGTAGAAACGCCGCGCGTACTGCAAATGATCTTCAATGTTGGTCAGTTCTTCGGCGAGTTGCCTGAAGTTTTGGTCTGCCTTCAGTTGCGGATAGTCTTCAGCCACGGCGATTAGACGCGTCACGCCACTTTCAATGGCCGCTTCCGCGGCGGCTTTTTCGCCCAGATCAGTGGCGTTTTGGCTGTGCTGGCGTAGGCTCGTGACGGCACTGAGGGTGGCCTTTTCGTAGTCGCTATAGGCTTGTACCGCCGCCACTAAATTGGGAATGAGCTCATGCCGGCGCACGAGCTGTACATCAATATCACTCCAGCCGTTGGCCACCAGGTTGCGATCCCGCACAAGGCGGTTGTAGATCCACACCGTGCCGGCGGCCATCAGCACAAGCAGGAGGGTGATCACAGCGGAGGTATCAAACATGCACTGATCTTACCTGATCCTGGGCCGGCCCGTGGCCGCAGCCAATTTGCAGTCTAGACGGAGAGAATTTGTGAAGCGGTGCTCATGAAGATGAACACACCCATGACGATGAGGAAATAGCCAAACCCTTGCTGCAAGCGGGCTTGCGGCATTCGACCTCCCCAGCGATTCCCCAGCAAGCTTCCGGCGATACCGATGGCGGCGACGATGGCGATCAACGTCCAATCCAGTTGCAGCTGTTCAGCTTGCAGCACTTCTAAATACTTCACAAAACCGGCAGCAGACTTCAAGGCAATGATCACCAAACTGGTCGCAACCGCCCGATGTATGGTGAGCCCACCGAGTAGGACCAGTGCCGGGACCACCAAAAAACCGCCGCCAACACCAACAAAACCCGTTAACGCACCCACCAGAAGACCGTCGCAGGTGATCTTCGTGAGTCCTCGAGGAGGTCCAGAAGCGGCGTCTAACTCCCTGGGGTGCAACATAAAATAGGAGGCCGCCAGCATCACGATGGAGAACACGGCAAGTTGGACCTCGCCGCTGACGAACGCAGCGCTCCAGGCGCCAAAGTACGTGCCCAGCATGCCGGGGATGCCGAACAGAAAAACCGTGCGCCAGTCCACCAACTTGTCGCGGGTGTAGGGCAGACTGGCTGCTGCCGCGATCAGCCCAACGATGGCGAGCGAACCGGCGATCGCCAGTTTTTCTTCCTGGCCGACCAGATACACCAATACCGGGACGGTTAAGATAGAGCCGCCTGAGCCCAACATACCAAGGCTTAAACCAATGACCAAGGCGCCGGGCCAGGCGAGGACCATCATCTAGGGGACTTGTACGCTGAAGGTTTTCACTGGCAGCTTCAGGTAAACCTTGCCGTTGTCTTCAGGCGGAGGAAAATGCCCGGCCCGCATATTGAACTGCACGGCTGGGTACAACAAACGCGGGGCGGCAAGCTGCGCATCGCGTGTCTTGCGAAAGTCGACAAACTCAGCTTCGCTGACGTTTGCGTGCGCGTGGATGTTGTGCTCGGCTTGCTCAGCGACTGTGGTTTCACAGGCAAACTCAGTGCGAGTGTCGGTGCCGTAGTCGTGGCACATATACAGCGTGGTGGTAGCCGGCAGGGCAAGGATTTTCTGTATCGATTGGAACAACTGGCTGGCGTCACCACCCGGAAAGTCGGTTCGGGCGGAGCCATAGTCCGGCATAAATAAGGTGTCGCCGACAAAGGCCGCGTCATCGATCCGATAAGTCACACAGGCCGGGGTATGCCCGGGGGTATGTAGAACTTCGATCTCTGTGTCACCCAAGGGTAGCTGCTGTCCATCCTGCAACAGCAGATCAAACTGCCCGCCGTTGCTGCAAAAGCCGGCTTCGGCGTTAAACACGTCCTTGAAAATGCCTTGCACGGCGATGACCTGCACACCAATCGCCACCCTGCCGCCCAGTTGAGACTTTAGGTATTGTGCGGCGCTCAGGTGATCGGCGTGGACGTGGGTTTCCAAGATCCAATCCAGGATCAGTTGTTGGTCGGTAATAAATTGGATGAGGCGATCGGCGCTGTCGGTGGTGGCGCGTACTGCCACCGGATCAAAATCCAGCACACTGTCGATGACGGCGGCATGGCCGGTGCTGTCCGCCACCACATAGCTGTAGCTGTATGTGGCGGGGTCAAAAAACGGCGTAACTTGAATCATGGTCGAATTTGGTCTCTGGGAGATATATAACTAATATATATAACTATAGAACAAAATGAAATATACAACACAAATATGATTCGAGCAACCGTTTTGCACTACTATTAGGCAGTTGAGAACAGATTGAGAATTGTGTGTCGCTAGCAACAGCCAACGGCGTTTTTGCCAACGCCGAAACCTATGATCAGTGGAAAGCTGCCGCTCAAGAAAAAGACCGCCGCTCTGGTGCCGAGAATTGGCGGCAGCGCGAAGAAAGCACGTTGTACGACTACCGGGTGATTCGGCGCCGGCTCAACGAGTTGCGCGAGGTACGTGCTTCTGGAGATGTGCAACGACTGTTGTTTTATATGCATGAAGGTTTTCACGGCAACATGGCGGGGATGGGATCACCCGCGCTGTATGGACGCGCCAAGTTTGGCACCAAACAGTTGATTACCGACTACATTAAGGAAATGGTCGGCGCGCTTGAGGACTTAGAAGCCGTGCCTGAAAGCGAAATCAGCGTAAAAGAGAAGTACGAATTCTATAAAAGGTCTTCCGACTGTTTTGGACGCACTGCGCTGATGTTGAGTGGTGCGGGATCGCTCGGTCCATTCCACATTGGTGTGGTGAAAGCCCTCAATGAACAGGGCTTGTTGCCCAACGTTATCTCCGGCGCTAGTGCGGGGTCGGTGGTAGCGGCGGTGGCGGGTACGCGCAAACGCGAAGAACTAGACCGCTTGTTAGGCACTGATGAGATCATCCAGACCATGACCGAAATGGGTTCGGATGACCGGCGCTCTAAACGTATACGTCAGCAAGACATCCGCGAGATGCTCAATGAAATGCTGCCGGACATGACGTTTGAAGAGGCTTATGAAGAGACCGGCCGTTACATCAATGTGTCCGTGGCGCCGGCTGCGGTGAATCAACGGGCGCGCATATTAAATGCGATCATTTCACCCAACGCCTGCATCCGCGAAGCGGTGTTGGCTTCCTGCGCCATTCCCGGTGTGTTTCCGGCGGTGACCTTGGCTGCAAAAACCCGTACCGGTGAGCGCAAACCGTATGTCGTCTCGCGCAAGTGGGTGGACGGCTCGGTGACTCACGATATGCCGAAGCGGCGCTTGACGCGTCTATACGGCGTAAACCACTTCATCAGCAGCCAGGCCAATCCTGCGGTGCTGTGGGCGTTGCAAGACCCAAATTCCACGTCGCTGGTCTCCCAGCTGACCGGTGTCTATCAATCCGCGGTGCGGGATTGGTCGAAGGCGGTTTACCCCTTTGCCATGAACATGGTGCGTAATGTCTATCCCGTCAACATCATGACCCGTATGTGGTTTGGCTTGTTAACCCAGGAATACACAGCGGACATTACTATTATTCCCAGCTTGCGCTTCCTCAATCCCGCCAAACTGCTGTCGGTACTCACCCCGGAAGAGACGTACGCGTTAATACGGGCGGGAGAACAGGCCACCTGGCCGAAAATTGAGATGGTGCGTAACTGTACGTCAGTGAGCCGCCACATAGACGATACGTTGGAGACATTAGAAGCCCATATGGGCATCGCCTAACGCCCTAATCATTTGTCATAGGCCAAGCACTGCCTTGGCGATGACGTTACGTTGGATCTCATTGGAGCCGCCGTAGATCGAAGCGGCACGGCCGAAATTGTAATCCGCTACCGCGCTGACCGCGTAGTCCGGCCCTGGCGGGTTGGCGTTACTCTCCCCGCGAATTTGGCTGAGCTCAAAGGGTAAGGCGTAGTACTGAACCGCCTCCACGCGTAGAGTTTGCAGCTCTTGCTGGATCTCCGTGCCGAGAATTTTCAGCGTCGATGAAGCATCGCCAGGGTTATTCCCAGCCTCTAAGGCAGCCAGCATCCGCGCTTCGGTCTGTGCTAAAGCGGCGAGCTTCACCTCGGTTACCGCCAGCCGTGACATGAAGGCCTGATCTTCTGCCAAAGCCCCTGCATTCTCTTGTTGGCTGATGGCTTTTAGTGCCGTCACCGCGCGTTTTGACCCAGCTACCCCGGCGATGCCGGTACGTTCGTGCCCGAGCAAAAACTTGGCGTATGTCCAACCTTTGTTCTCTTCACCGATGCGGTTGCTTACGGGAACACGAACGTCGGTGAAATACACTTCGTTGAGGTGATGCAGGCCATCGATGGACACGATTGGTTTAACTTCGATGCCCGGTGTTTGCATGTCGATGAGCAGGAAACTGATTCCCTGTTGGGGTTTTCCGTCAGCGTTTGTGCGGACGAGAGCAAATATCCAATCGGCTTTGTGGGCGTTGGTGGTCCATATCTTCTGGCCGTTGACCACATACTCATCACCGTCCCTTTTTGCAGTGGTGTTAAGAGACGCCAGATCAGATCCGCTACCGGGTTCGGAGTACCCCTGGCACCACCACACGCTGCCGTCCAAGATACCCGGCAGATGTTGTGCCTGTTGCGCTTCGGTGCCGAAGGTATATATCACCGGGCCGACCATACCCAATCCAAACGGCATCAACATAGGCGTGCCGGCCAGTGCACATTCCTCGGCGAAGATGTGTTGTTGGGTCGCGCTCCACCCGGTGCCGCCGAAAGCCACTGGCCACTCTGGTGCAACCCAGCCGCGTTCATACAGTTTGCGATGCCAGGCCGCGCCCGCCTCCCGGTGGATGCCGAAACCAAGCTCAGCCGCCTTACGCAGCTCTGTGGTGAGGGCGTCTGCGAGAAAGTCCCGCACTTCCCGGCGAAATGCATCTGTATTAACTGCTGGGATTGTCATGGTATGCACATATCTTCGTTGGTATGCCTATTCTAATGCAGATCATCACGCGACCCTATGGCAGCTTGCCCGCGTCAGACAAAAGCATGGCGCTATTTCTCGGTATCTATTGATGCTCTCTGTTGAAGCCCTCTATTGAAACTCTCTATTGAAGCAAACGACTGTTGTCATCAGAACTGTGATGTAGTGTGCTACTATACCAGCACACTATAACGGTACAGCGCGCCAGCCATGCACGACTGGGACGAATCTACCCCTATCTATCTTCAGCTACGCAACACGGTGGTGCGCCGGATTTTGAGTGGCTCTTTGCATCCAGGCGAAGCCGTACCATCGGTACGCCAAGTGGCGGCTGCGGAAAA
>JANQKS010000067.1 GCA_028281005.1 Pseudomonadales bacterium | reverse complement strand
TTGCTCGTCGCAATATCCAGATATTACTCCTCACTCTTCCTTGCCAGCCCAAAGCTGGCGAACTCTGATCCTAAGTTTTCAAGTGGTTTGAGCACTAGTATCCGCTTAGCGGTTGAGGTTCACAGCGACGCCGCTAGTTCAGCCTAACCGGCTTAATCGGCGCGCGGCGTTAATGGCGGATCTCCGCCAGGTCCCAATACAGCGGAAAGCTCTCCGGGTGCTAAGGAGCGCCCATCCTCGGTAACCGCGTGCATCGGCAGGATCGGCACACCGCGCTCTTTATCGACAAAGGTGAGCCGGGGCCCGTCAGGGTGAGGCCGGTATTTGTCCCCCCAGTGGGTAATAGCCAGCAATACCGGTTCCAGATCACGCCCTGCTTGGGTCGGTACGTATTCGGGATGTTGCGTCTCCGCGGCTGTGCGTTTTTCTAACAGACCTTCTTCAACCAACATGTTTAGGCGCGTGGTAAGGATGTTCCTGGCAATGCCAAGGCTGCGTTCGAATTGCACAAAACGTCTAGCCCCAAATAGCGCATCGCGCATGATCAGCAAGGTCCAGCGTTCACCAAGAATCGTCAGCGCCTGGGCCACCGAACAGTTCATGTGTTCAAAAGATTTATATTTCATAGCGCTGACTCTAGCAGTTGCTTCATGAAATTTATATGTTGCATCAAGAAACCAATTAGTTTTATCATGCAACCACACCTTGGCGATGAAGTTGCGCCATGAACTTTTCCAACACTTCGGCAAAAAAGGAGGCAGTGATGATCAACTGCATGTGTGTGATTCAAGAAGGCCAGGCTGCGGACCAAGCGCGCGCCGTTTTGGCCAACAAACTCAGCGCATTCGCGCAAGAAAACTTAGGGGAAGCTTTACAGATCAACTGGGCGCCGGTGGCACCGGGGAATGGATTCACTGCCGGTCAACCTTCTACTTCATCAGTGGTTGCGCTCACCGCCAACCAGCCCGTTGACCAGGCACGCCGAGAACAACTGCTAAGGGAATTGGTGTCGATGTGGAGCGACGAAACCGGTTGTTCCGTCGACGAGGTGGTTGCGGTGGTATCCGACCCAGCCACGCACTAGAACGTTTTTAAGCATCAACTTCAACGCCAACATGCTCATCAGGAGAGACCAAGATGCCACTTTATATCTGTAACAGTCAGAAAGGCGCCCTAGACGACACCAGCAAACCAGCCATCGCTCAGGCGATTACCGACATCCACTGCACCGTTACCGGCGCGCCGCCGATCTTCGTGCACGTCGTGTTTTTTGAAGACGCGCCAATTGTGCCGCTGCAAGACAATACCCTGGCGGTGCGCGGTACGATTCGCAAAGGCCGCAGTGATCAACAGAAAGATGACATCGCTCAGGCCATCGAAGCCGCTTTGGTCGAACATGCTCAAGTAGAGCCGCATCGTGCCCACGCTCAAATCCGTGAAACGCCAGCCAGTTGGGTATTAGAAGGCGGCGAAATTATGCCGGAACCAGGCGAGGAGGCGGAGTGGTTTGCCGCTCAGGAAGCGCGGCGTCAGGCCGTCGCGGAGTCTTAGCGGTGTTCGCCTACCTACTTTTTTCCGACAGGGGCCGAAGCGCTGTGAGGGCTTAAGTAACGGGCGAGAGCTTAGCCTGTCTTGAGCGCCTTGTAGCCGAGGATTATCGCCGCAATTGCGGAGGTGATCAGCGCGGTGGTCATTGGATCGTAGTGCGACCCGAGTACTGGGAACATCATCCAACTTACGTTGTTCATCGCGTGGAACAACGAGGCGGAGAACACGCTTTGACCGCCGCGCACATATAACCAGACGATAATGATGCGTCGGGCCATTGTCCCCATGGCCCACCAGGCGATCCAATCCCAAGCGCGGCCGACCTGGAGCAGCGGAATCAGGTGCCACACCACCGCGACCGAGCCGATCATCAAAGCAGTGAGCACAAGGCCGTGTCGTTTTACCAGCGTACCGGTCAAATACCCGGTCCAGCCAAGTTCCTCGGCGGTGGCTGCCAGCAGGAATAACACAAACAGACCCACTAACTGCAGCCAGCTGATTTCCGGAGCTGGCAGTTCTGTCCCCATCAGCAGGAGTAGTGCGGCGGAAAGCACCATCACCAGGGGCATGGTCCCGACCGCAATCCACCATGCCCACGGCCGCATTTGCGCAAAATCTATACTGGCTGCAAATAACGCGCGAACGTCAGCCGCTGTGCCGTGCCGTATGACCAACACAAGTGCGCTGGCGCCCGGCACGATGGCCATGAGCGCACTGACGGGCAAACCTGGCAAGAGTTGACCATCGAGCAGCGTGCCTGCGATCCAAAAGGGTGTCGAAAGGCCAAACAAAAGCGCGAAAAAACCCAGGGGATTTACGTCTTTGTTCATTCAACCAACAGTTCAACCATCACTCTGCCTTCAAGAGTGGCCAGGACCTCGCGTGCTCGATGTTTTTGGTCCGCGCGCAGCTTTGCCCTAATCTGCTCCTCAGACTGTTGCAACAGCCGCGCCGCAGTCTGTTCGTACGGTTGTTGCCCGCGCATCGCCAGACCGATGATTTCAAACCACAAACGCATGATGGCCTGCGCTTCTTCCGACAATAACGCGTCTTGGAGTGCATCCAAGATCTGTCTGGGGGTGGCGTTGCCTTGAGGCACGGCATCGTCCATACCTGCGGCAATGTTAGCGCCGATCATCTCAAGCGCGGCGGCCACCAAGTCTTCCTTAGTGTCGAAGTAGTACATGATCATACGATCACTGATTCCCGCGCTTTGCGCGATGGCGCGCAGCCCGCTGTTTTGAAATCCGTGTGCTACCAGATGTGCGGCTGCTGCGGTGATGATTTCCTGCCGGCGCTTTTCGGTTTTCTCTAACGGCACCATGGTTGTACGCAATGGAAAAACCGAACGATTATCACTTAATCTAGAAAATGTAGCTACTGCTACAAAAACGTTGACACCATAAAAAACGTAGCATACGCTACAAAAATGTGATTTAGCTGCCGAGGAGTAGATGATGCCCGAGCAAACGCCGACCGAGCTGGTCTCTGAGTTTTTAATCGCCATGGAGAACATGGATTTCGATCAAGGGGTCGCTTACGTGGCGGATGACCTTAAATACATCAACAGCCCCGGGACGGTAGTGCGTGGACCGGGCGGCGTGCGCGAGGTGCTCGAGCCCTTTTTTGACCCGATTGAGGAAAATGAGTTCGTCATCCTGCGCCAGATTGCTGAAGGTAACGTAGTCGTGGTTGAACGCTTGGACCGTCACCGCATACCCCAGGGCTGGTTCGAATTGCCGGTCACCGGTGTGTTTGAAGTGCACAGCGGCAAGATCACCTACTGGCGAGAGTACTTTGATGTCGACACTATCCGGACCGCGATAGAAAGTTTAGTGGGAGAATCTGCATGACCTTGTTTAGAGTTTTGTTAATCGTGATGGGGGTTGTGTTGTTTGTGTATACGATCGCAGCCGTCGTTAACGAAGGCCCCAATCTGTTTGCCAATACCATTCCAGCCGTTGCTGAGTTTGGATGGCAGGGGCAATTTCATCTCGATTTTGCCACTTACCTCATCCTCTCGGGTTTGTGGGTGGCTTGGCGGCATCGCTTTTCTGCCGCGGGTATTGTGATGGGTTTGATCGCCGCCAACATCGGCATCATCTTCTTAAGCGCCTATATTCTGCTGGCGAGTTTTAAGGCCAATGGAGACATGCGGCGGATTTTGCTCGGAGATCGTACGTCGGACGCCATTTAGCGCGCTCAGCACGCCGATCAGCCCATCGAATGAGGTGACGCAGCCATGACATCGAGTGACTTTCACAAGCGTTGGCTGAAAGTGTCCGCCATCACCATCGCGTTCTTCGGCCCGGTGCTGTTCTTCGGCACCATGCCGGCGTTCAACGAGGCCGCACGTTTTGGGCTAGATATTTTGGCTTGGCCGATTGACGGCTTTGCGTCTTATCGATCAGAAGAGATTTGGTATCTGTCCTCTTCAACGTCCTGGTCCTACTGGTGATAGTGGGCCCGATGTGGCGACCGGCCAAGCCTCTCATTAACTGACGCATACGACGCGGTGCAGGCGTTAAGACTTGCTGCTTCCAGTTTTCCGCCTACACTCTACCCCCGAGTTCACTGACGTGAACCATGCTGGTGGACCGCCTCGCGTTAACCGCCGGTATTCGAGATAAAAAACAAGGGAAGTCATATGGCCGATAACGAGCGCCCCTATTCATCTATTGTCGTTGACGGCGTGGAGCAAGCGCCCAGCCGCGCAATGCTGTACCCGGTAGGGTTCACCGAAGCAGATTTCAAAAAACCGCAGATCGGGATTGCGTCCACTTGGTCGATGGTCACCCCGTGTAACATGCACATCAACGAGCTGGCCGATGCAGCCCTTAAGGGTGCGGATGAAGCGGGTTCCAAAGGGGTGTTGTTTAATACCATTACGGTCTCAGATGGCATCAGCATGGGCACACCGGGTATGCGCTACTCGCTGGTGTCGCGTGAGGTGATAGCAGACAGCATCGAAACGGTGGTGGGGGCACAGGGATTTGATGGTTTTGTTGCCATCGGCGGGTGCGATAAAAACATGCCGGCCTGCGGCATGGCGATCGCACGCCTCGATCGCCCGGCGGTGTTTGTCTACGGCGGCACCATCCTGCCAGGTGCGCAGCGGCGCGATATTGTTTCTGTGTTCGAAGCAGTCGGTGGTCATGCCGCGGGCAACGTGTCTGACATCGAGCTGAAAGAAGTTGAGTCCACCGCCATTCCCGGCCCCGGCTCCTGTGGCGGCATGTATACCGCCAACACCATGGCGTCCGCGCTGGAAGCCTTGGGTTTGTCGCTTCCCAATAGCTCTGCGCAAAACGCGGTGTCTGATGCAAAAAAACAAGACAGCTATCGCGCGGGCGCAGCGGTACACCACCTCATCAAGCGCGGCATGAAGCCGAGCGACATGCTGAGCCGTGAGGCTTTTGAAAATGCGATAACGGTGTGTATTGCGTTGGAAGGATCCACCAATGCGGTATTGCATCTGCTTGCCATTGCTCACTCAGCCGGTATCCCGCTGGAGTTGGACGACTTCAGCCGGGTAGGCGGGCGGGTCCCGGTATTGGCCGACATGCGCCCCGCGGGTCAGTATGCGATGAGTGAGCTGATCGAAATCGGCGGCATACAGCCCCTCATGAAAACGTTACTAGAAGAAGGATTGCTGCACGGCGACTGCCTTACCGTCACCGGGCAGACCTTGGCAGAGAACCTGGCGGAGGTGTCGCCCTACCCAGCGGAACAGAAGATCATTCGCCCGCTGAGTAACCCGATCAAGAAAGACAGCCACTTGGTGGTGCTACGCGGTAACCTGGCGCCTGAAGGTGCGGTGGCCAAAATCACCGGGCACGAAGGCTTGGAATTTACCGGCACAGCTAAGTGTTTTCATGGTGAAGAGGCTGGGATGGCCGCCATCATGGACGGTACGGTGGACAAAGGCGACGTTGTGATCATTCGCTACGAAGGGCCGCGCGGCGGACCTGGGATGCGCGAAATGCTGTCACCAACCAGCGCCATTAACGGTCGCGGTTTATCTGAACATGTGGCGCTACTCACCGATGGGCGTTTTTCCGGCGGCTCCCATGGCTTTGTGATTGGCCACGTGACGCCAGAGGCATACGACGGTGGGCCCATCGCGTTGGTCGAAGACGGTGACAAAGTTACGGTAAATGCGGAAACCAAGGAAGTCACCCTGCACATCAGCGACGAAGAATTGGAGGCTCGCCGCCAGCGCTGGCAAAGGCCGGAGGCGTACACCAAGCAAGGTACCTTGGCCAAATATGCAAAATTGGTGGCGAGTGCCAGCGAAGGTGCGGTCACCGACAAGTATCTGGGCGACTAGTGGTTTGAGCACTAGTACCAAACGTAACAGGGGACACGTCTAAAAAGACGGCGCCTTACGTGAGGGTAAGGCGCCGAGTGAAGAAATCGGTCAGTGCTTGAACCGCAACCGCTGCTGCGATGTGCGGTGGCGACGCGTTCCTTAAAAACGCCAGCCGATAGACACCATGTAGACGAAGGGGTCGATGTCCACATCCGTACGGATGCGGTTGTTGGCAAATTCAAATTCTGCGTCGGTGTCTATGTCGACGTACCACAGATCAAAATTGATCATGAGGTTTTCATTGATGCGGTAGTCGAGCCCTGCCTGTAGCGACAGACCAATAGAGTCGTCTAGCGTCAGGTCGCCGCGGCCCAACACACCTTCCAGTTCAGAATCCACGTCTTCTTGGAAAAATGTGGTGTAGTTGATGCCTGCACCAAAGTAAGGCTGCCAGCGGCTGTCCGGCCGCATCGGGAAGTAGTGCAGTGATACCGTGGGTGGCAGGTGTTTCGTTTCACCGGCGTCAATGGTGCCCAGTCCCAGATCACCGGTGTCTGCGGTGATTTCGTGTTTAAACGGGGTGGAGGCAAGTACTTGCAAACCCAAGTTGTCACTTAGCATGTAGGTAAACGTTAGACCCAGCTGGAAATTGTCTTCCACATCCGCTTCGGAGCGGCCGATGGCAGTACCGTCGAGCACCAATGCGGAACTGCTGGCGTCCGGATCCACGTTGGCGATACCGCCGCGAATGATTAGGTCACCTTTCTGGTGCGCCAGAGCTTGTGCGGACACAAACGTCAGAGTGAGAGAAACTGCCAATGCGGTTAAGCGCATATCCAAACTCCTATTGAAATCGCGCCGCACTGTACGCATCGGACGAACGGAGTTCTATTCGAGATTTGGAAGGAGATACTTCGATTAAAGCTGGTGTTGTGTGTGACTAATTGTTAGGAATTGCTCAAGAAACGGATGCGTTAAGGTCTGCCACGCCCGCTGGCTCGCAGCAATCGATCGCGAATGCCATCCCACTGGGATCCTTCCGGCGCGGCTTCCAAAACAATGAGGTCGAGGGCGGCGGCGTCTAATTTGTGCAGCGCTGCGTACAACCGTTGTGCTGCCAGAGTGGGTTCAGATGGTAGTTGTAGAGCTAAGTGCACCTTTTCCGGCGGTGGTGCAAACCCCAGAAAGCCGACTTGCAGGTCCTTCATTTCAGGCCAGGGAGCATTTCTCTCACGCTGAAACAGTATGGTTTTTGTTTGCGGCGCGTAGTGGGTGATGTCTTGGCCGGCGGTGCGTAACTGTGAGGTGGCGTGGTGCTGCTCAGCGACGGCCAAGCCCGTGGTTGCTGCGACTTGCGCTGCCGTAATCATCCCGGGACGGAGGATCAGTGGTTGAGTGCCTAGGCAACTGACGATGGTCGATTCGATACCGCCCCGGCAAGGGCCGCCATCCACTATGTAGGGTGTCTGTTTGCCAAACTGGGCTTGCACATGCGCCGGTTTTGTGGGGCTAATGCGGCCGTAGCGATTGGCGGAGGGCGCGGCAACCCCGCCGTTGAATGCTCGCAGCAAATCCAGTGTCAGGGCGTGGGCGGGCACGCGCAGGGCAACGCTGTCTTGACCACCTGTGACGGCATCGGGCACTCGCGTTGAGCGCCGCAACACCAGGCTTAGTGGTCCTGGCCAAAACGCTTGCGCTAAGTCGTACGCATAGGCGGGGATTTGGCTCACCCACCGGTCGAGGTGATCCAGACTGGGGACGTGCACAATCAATGGCCGCGTTGCGGGGCGGCCTTTGAGGGCGAAAATTTTGTTCACCGCTGCAGAGTTCTCCGCGTCGGCTGCCAAGCCATACACGGTTTCAGTGGGTATAACCACCAGGTGACCGGCGCGTAGCTCAGCCAGCGCTTGTGCAAGCGATGCTTTGGCAGCTTCCGCCTCAGCGTCTTTTGGGTTCAGGGGAGTTCTCCGTTGGAAGCCGCGCAAGCATACCAAAGCAAGGTGGGAACTGGACCCATGCCAGGTCGTCTAATAGACTCAAACCACTGACTTGAGGACGGAACATGGCCAAACTACCGCTGCGCTTACTCGGTTTTTTCCTCCTCTGCATGGCGCTGTCCGTCACCGGCTGCCAGGCGCTGTTTCATTCTGCGGCGCTGCCGGACATTCCTCAGGTGCTCGAAGAATTCACCGACTAACGACAACTCATCGCAAATGGATCATCTCTTACGCAAAGGCCGTGCTTGGGGGCGAGTGCTTAAAACCGCAGCTTTGTTTGTGTTGCCGTTGCCTCTCCTGTTTGCCTTTCTCGCGGCCTTGATCTCCGGTGACTTTGCACGCCTTGGCGCCATTAGTGGTGCCCTTGCCGCGTTTTGCGGGGCCGGTGTACTCACCTGGCGCGCTTTGGTTGCTGAAGCGCAGTTCTATTTGGGCGAACGCCTGGATCCACCCGCGGTACCGCTGAAATCACTGAGCGCGGTGTTAACTGCGTTAGGCGCGGGTTTGGCTGCCGCTGCCGGCAACAACAGCCTGTTAGGGATTGGCGTGTTCGCCGCCATGGCGCTGGTGGGTTACCTATGTTTTTACGGTCGCGATCCACGGCGCAAGCGGATTGAATTAGCCCAGGTGGCCGGGGTTGATATAGAAGCGGTGACCGCACAGCTGAAACAAGCCTACGGACGCTTGCAAGGCATAGAAACCGCCGCGCGGTCGATTGCGGTGCCGGAATTTCGCGATCGTCTTGGGCGCATTACCGCCATCGGTCGCAACGTGCTGGCCGAAATCGAGCGAGATCCGCGCGATGCCGCGCGCGCCCGGCGTTTCCTCAACCTCTACCTGGACAGCGCTGAAAAGGTCACCGCTGAATATGCACGCACCCATCGCCAAGTACGCAACCGCCCCTTGGAAAAGAACTTTCGCCAGCTGTTGATCGACATGGAAGATACGTTTGAAGCACAACACAAGAAATTGTTGGAGAACGATGTGTTGTCATTAGATGTCGAAATAGAAGTGCTCAATGCGCGAATGAAGCGCGAAGGGGTCCACTAGAATTCTAACATTTGATTCCCAGTATCAAGTGGCTGAGCACATGAGACTTACTCAGAGGCTCCCTAGAATCGCCAAGCACAAGGGTTAACGCCGAAAATCCGAAGGAAAAATCATGACAGAAACTGCTACCACCACCCAGTTGCAACCCACTGCCGCGCTGCCTGAAGAAGAAGTGACCGCATATGCGGCTGCCAGCGGCACAGAATTGGCCGAGATCGAACGGGCGATCGCGGAAATTGATCTCGAAGACAGCAATTCTATCATGTTTTTCGGCACCGCTACCCAGGGAGAGGTCACCACCGTGGCGGATGAAATGCTGGAAGGGGTGCGTAACAAAGACACCGGAGCCGCTGGCCAAGCGTTAAATGAAATGGTATCCACCCTGCGCGGGTTTTCCGTTGAAGAGCTTGATCCAAACAAAAAACGTGGCTTGTTTGCGCGCCTGTTAGGCCGCAGCAAACCCATCGCGCGGGTGCTGCAGCAGTATGAACAGGTGCGCGGGCAGATCGACGGCATCAGCAATCGCTTGGATGATCACACCAGCACGTTGATGAAAGACATAGTGCTGCTCGACCGCTTGTATGAAAAAACGCTGGACTATTTTCACGCCTTGGCGGTCTATGTCGCCGCGGGTGAAGAAGCTTTGCGGCGTTTGGACACACAGACAATTCCCGGGATGCAGCAGGAAGCTGACGCCAGCGACGATATGCTAAAAGCACAAGCGTTGCGGGATGTGCGCGCTAAGCGGGATGACCTAGAGCGCCGCGTGCATGACCTGAAACTCACCCGCCAGGTTACCATGCAGAGTTTGCCTTCTATTCGTTTGGTACAAGAAAACGACAAAGCCTTAGTCAGCAAAATTGGCTCCACCATGGCCAATACCATTCCTTTGTGGCGCCAGCAGTTGGCCATGGCCGTGACCATCGCGCGCTCAGCAGAGGCGGGTGAAACTTTGAAAGAAGCCACCGACCTAACCAATGACCTGTTAACCGCCAACGCCGATGCGCTAAGGGCTTCCACAGAAACTGTGCGCACGCAGGTCGAGCGCGGTGTGGTGGACATTGAGGCGGTCAAACAGGCCAACGATTCGCTCATTGCGACCATCGATGATGCCTTACGCATTGCTGACGAAGGTAAACAAAAACGCGCGCAAGCCGAGCAGCAGCTGGTGGTGTGTGAAGCGGATTTGAAACAAGCGCTGAGTGCGGCGCAAGCGCGAACCAGCGCGACGAGCGGGCCAGCTGCTTAAGCTGAGCAACCCCTCTTTTTTTTCGAACTGTTTGGTTGCTCCTTGCGAATGGTGCCGATGTTTGCCCCGCATTAGAGTTAGTCGGTTATATTAGAGGTCCTAGATGAAAGCAGTACTATGCCGCCTGTTGACGTATGCAGGTGGGATGGCTTCCCTTTGTTGGTTGTCGATGCCGGCACTTGCGAACACCAGCAGCGTGTTCAGTCCAGATGTGAGCGAAGGTGATCGCTCCTTCGAATACCGTAGCAGTTTTGAACCGGGTGAAGACGGAGGCCCCGACACGTTGGCCCACCGTCTGCATTATCAACAATCCATTAACGGCCAAACCCGCTGGCGAATCATGAGTCAGCTCAGCGACAAAGACGAGGGTTTGGAATACCGCTACACCCGCCTTGAGCTGCAGCACCAACTCCACGAAGACGAAGACGCGGGTTTCGACAGCGCCTTGCGCTTCGAGTTGCAGATTGCCGAAGGGGACGACACGCCGTCCCGCGCCCGCGTCGCCTGGACCGGCAAAGTGGACGCCACCCCCCGCTGGCAATTGCGCGCCAACGTGCTGACTGGCAAGCAATTCGATAGCGGTGCCAAGTCTGGGTTGTTGTTGGAAACCCGCTGGCAAGCGACCTATAAGCTCGACAGCGGCGTGCGGGTAGGCTTGGAGATGTTCAACGATCTCAATACCACCGCAGATTTTGGCAGCTTTGACGAGCAAGAGCACACGCTTGGGCCGATCGTAAAATTTGACATCGTTAAAGGCTGGAAAGCTGAAGCCAGCTATCATGCGGGGCTCTCCGATGATGCATCGGACGATACCTTTCGCCTGCATGTGAAATATCGTCTGCCCTAAACGCTTTTTAGCGACTTTCGGGTGCGATGCTTACGCAGTGAGAGGTACACTGGCGCCAGTATGAACCACTCCGCGACCGAACCCACCGCCAACGCCAACGATCAAAACGCGCACGCGATCCTGCGCCGCGTGTATGGTTACGATCGTTTTCGCGGCAGCCAGGCGCAGATTATTGAGCATGTCGTGGGCGGCCAGGATGCCTTGGTACTCATGCCGACGGGGGGTGGTAAATCACTGTGTTATCAGATCCCAGCGCTGCTGCAGCCCGGCGTCGGTGTGGTGGTGTCCCCACTGATTGCGTTGATGCAGGATCAAGTGCAGGCGCTTTTACAGCTCGGCGTGCGGGCTGCGTTTTTGAACTCTTCTTTAAGTGGCGCGGATCAAGCCGCGGTGATCAATCAAGTACAAGCGGGCGAAATTGATCTGCTTTACATCGCCCCGGAACGGTTGCTGCAAGCGGATACCCTGCAGTGGCTGCAAACTTGTCCTCTAGCGTTGATTGCGATTGACGAGGCCCACTGTGTTTCTGCTTGGGGGCATGATTTTCGGCGCGACTATTTAGAATTGCACCAGCTGGCGGACGTGTTCCCCAACACGCCGCGTTTGGCGCTGACCGCCACCGCAGATCCGCGCACGCGTGAAGACATCGTTGCGCGCCTGGCGCTGCGTAGCCCGCGTTTGTTTGTGGAAGGATTTGACCGGCCCAACATCACTTATAACGTGGCTCACAAACAAGCCCCGCGTGAGCAACTGCGTCAATTCTTGAATGATCACCAGGGTGAAGCAGGGATTGTCTACTGCTTGTCGCGTAAAAGTGTTGATGCCACCGCGGAGTGGTTGCACCTGCAAGGTTTCAAAGCCCTGCCTTATCACGCCGGTATGGACACGCAACAGCGTGCCGCCCACCAACAACGTTTTCTCAATGAAGAAGCGGTCGTCATGGTGGCCACCATTGCGTTTGGCATGGGGATCGATAAACCGGATGTGCGTTTCGTTGCGCACATGGACCTTCCCAAAAGCATAGAAGCCTACTACCAAGAGACAGGTCGGGCCGGCCGCGACGGCGCACCGGCCGAGGCATGGATGATTTATGGTCTGCAAGATGTGGTGCGTTTGGCGCGCATGGCGGACGAATCTCAGGCGGACGAAGCACACAAGCGTATCGAGCAAACCAAGTTAAACGCGTTGCTCGGCTGGTGTGAGGTGACCACGTGCCGACGCCGCCACCTGCTTGCCTACTTCGGGGAATCTTACCCGGAAGACTGCGGCAACTGTGATGTTTGTCTGCGCCCGCCGATGACTTGGGACGGCACCGAAGCCGGTCAGAAGGCGCTGTCTTGTGTCTACCGGACCGAGCAACGATTTGGCGCTGGTCATGTCATAGACGTGCTGCGTGGACAAAACACCGACAAAGTGCGACGCTTCGGGCATACCTCCCTCAGCACCTTCGGGATCGGCACTGATCTATCGGAAGATCAATGGCGCTCGATTTTTCGACAGCTGGTGGTGCGCGGATTTTTGGAGGTGGACCACGCTCGCTTCGGTGCTTTGTGTCTCACCTCATCCAGCCGCGCTTTGCTGCGTGGTGAGGTACAACTCACATTGCGGGAAGATGCCGCTAAAACCAAACGCAAGCCGGTGGCCAAGGCGGACATTCAATTGGAGTTGGAAGAAGAGTCGCTTTATGAAGCGTTGAAAGACCTACGCCGGGAACTGGCATCAGCCAACGGCGTGCCGCCCTACGTCATCTTTCATGACGCGACGCTCATGCACATGGTACGCGAGCTGCCGTCGGATGCTGGCCAGTTGATGGAGATTTCCGGTGTTGGCCAGGCCAAGATGCAGAAATACGGCGCGGATTTTTTACAAGCCATCCGTGAGCATAGCGGAGACTAAGTTAAAACCAATCTTCCACTTGTAATTTTTTGACACGCTTGAACTCTCGGGTGTTGCGGGTAACGAGGGTAGCGTTCTGCGCCATCGCAGTTCCGGCGATAAGCGGATCGTAAGGCCCGATGGGTTTGCCTTGGCCCTCGAGGGTGACGCGGATGCGAGCAGTTGTTGCAGCCTCAAGAGGACCGAAGGGTAGAACTTGCACTGCTTCAGTCAGCGCCAGAAGTTGTTTGCGACGTTTGCGTGGTGATTTGGATTTAGCGATGCCAACTTCCAGTTTGTAAAGAACAATACTGGGGGGGCAATATCGCTGGGTGAATGGCTCAATAGTCGCTCAGCGACCTGACCCATGCCCTTAAAAAGTAGATCAGTGTGTTGGTATCCAAAACCCACATGCGTACAACGACCCTAATTAGAGCTTTTCTCTTGCTATGTCTTCGGTTGGCTCGCCACGAATCTCTTCAACTGGCGGAAAATCATCCCAGTTCCCTGCGGGTTCAACCACGGAGACTGGCCATTCATTGACTAGCTTTTCACGAATGACGGCAGCAACCCATTTACTTTTAGACAGCTTGCGAGCCTTAGCATCGGCGGCCATTTTGGCTTCCAGTTCATCCTCCAGATAGATGGTCACTTGCCCCATGATATCAACCTCTAAACACATATAAGTGGAATTATATGTGTATTGAACATGGGTGGAATTAGCACCAAACGCTTCAACCATATCCGCGCGTACCGCCAGCCAGGTTTGTTTGCCGGCTTCAACTTGACCAGATTCAAACAGCACCATGCCAGGATGGCTGCGGCTGAGAAGGGTGCGCAGATGCATTGGGCTGAGACTCTCCTGCTGTTGCTCAATTACTTCACGCAGCAGCATTACGCTCTCTTCATATCTACCCAAGCGGTATTTGATAACCGCAAAGCTGCTGCGGAAGATCAAAGTATTGGCGTGATCGCTGCCCAGCAGCTGTGTATGCCGTTGAAAGGCATCCGCTGCGAGTTGTTCACCCAACGTCTCTGCGGCCAGAGGTCTGACTTCCTCAAGCAGCGCCACGGCGGTATCCGGTTGACCGATATTGTTGTAGCGGTCGGCCAAGGCTAAGTAGCCATCGTGGTTAGCTTCAGTGAGTGGTGAGGAGTCTGCAATCAGTTCGGTATACGTCGATGCTGCCTGCCCGTACTCCGCTAAGCTGCGCAGGATGTGTGCGTGAAGCAGTTGAAGTCGCCATGACGACTCACCCAGGACGGTCTCACCTAAAACTGAATGCTGTGCGTAGGTCACCACATCCAGCGCCTGTTGATGCTGTCCCAAGTTCTCGGGGGTGTGTGCCACGGTGTGCAACAGGTCGCTGGTTTCTCGCGCCACTGAGGCTTCGTGTTGAGCTGCATCGCGCGCGTTGGCAGGCGACCAGTTTGGCGATGCCGAAATCCAACAGTTTTACTACCCCGTCATCGGTGACCAGCACGTTAGAGGGTTTAATGTCTCGGTGCAGAATCAAATTGTTGTGCGCAAAACCAACGGCGTTACACAGGGCGCTGAACATGGTAATGCGCCCGTTCAGATCCGCAGTCTTAGCCGTGCAATAGTCGTCAATGTGTCGCCCTGTCACCTGCTCCATGACGATATAAAGCTCGCCGCTGTCGAGCGCGCCGGCATCAAACAGCAGCGCAATATTGGGATGCTGCAGGGTGGCCAGAATGTCACGTTGGAGTTCAAAGCGGCGGGTCCTCTCGCGTCCGCCGCCGCGGGGTAGGATTTTGATGACTACTTCGCGATTGAATTGGCCGTCTTGGCGCTCGCCCACGTAGACACGCCCCATGCCGCCTTCAGCAAGGAGCTCAAGCACGCGGTAGTTACCCGCGCCGGAGCCCAGGCTAGGGCTGTGAACGTATCCGCCGTCGGGTCTGGGATGGGGTCGAGTTGTGCGTCGCTCTGAATGGCGGCCAATCGTTCCAACGCACCACCGGTGCGCAGCTGCAATTTATCGTCGTCGTTTTTCTTTTGCATCACTAACGACCTTAATAAGAGATTTTCTGCAACACAAGCTGGTGGGTATGGCTCACCCTGCAACCATGGGATACTACCGTCATGTTAACTCTCGCTAAACTACGCTCGCTGGGTCCCACGGTGAAGACCCGGCTGTTGGCGCTGTCGAATTTTCTCGCCACCTTGGTTGGCTTGGTGCTGGTGTACTCAATTGTGTTCCAGCTGCTGATGGCTTATGAAGGCCGCGACTATTCTTGGTTCAGCGGCCTTTATTGGACGTTGGTGACCATGTCGACACTGGGGTTCGGTGACATTGTTTTCACCAGCGACCTTGGCCGCGGGTTTTCGGTGGTGGTGCTGCTCTCCGGCATCGTGTTTATGCTGGTGCTGTTGCCGTTTATGTTCATCGAATTTGTTTATGCGCCTTGGGCGGCAGCGCAATCTGCCAATCGTGTACCCCGGCGGGTGGCCGATGACGTACAAGGCCACGTCATTTTGACTTTTTCCGGTCCGGTGGCACGGGCGCTTATCGCCAAACTCAAACAGTTCAATTATCCCTACGTGGTGGTATTACCGAATGAAGACGAGGTGGTGGGGCTAAGCGATGAAGGCATCGAAGCCATTTGTGGTGAGTTAGACGATCCGGAAACCTACCGTCGCGCGCGGGTGGAAGCGGCAGCCATGGTGGGCACCACGCGCTCCGATGTAGAAAACACCACTATTGTGTTTACCGTGCGCGGCGTTGCACGGGAGATTCCGATTTTTGCCACCGCTCGAGAACCCGCTGCCGCGGATATCCTCAAGCTAGCGGGCTGCACACGTACGCTGAACCTGGCGGAATTGATGGCCAGCGCTTTGGCCCGGCGCGCCATCGGCGGCGAACGGTTTGCACACATCGTTGGCCGCATCGATGATTTGGTCATCGCCGAAGTGGATGCCGCCCGAACCACTCTGGTGGGTGAAACCCTCGGCCATGCCCAAGCCATCACCGCCATCAGTGTGGTGGGCGCCTGGACGCGTGGCAAGTTTGAGACCGGTGACGACAGCACCGTGATTGAAGACACCATGACACTGGTGATGGCCGGAGCGCCGGCGGATTTGAGAGAGTTTGATGCGCAATGCGCTCAACCCAGTGAAGAGGTCGCCGCTAACCATCCGGTGGTGATTCTGGGCGGTGGTCGGGTCGGAAGATATACGGCGCGTGCCTTGGAGTATCGCGGCATTGATTACCGCATCGTCGAACTTTTACCCGAGCGTATTCAAGACCCCGAGAAGTACGTGCAGGGGTCCGCCTCTGACAAGCAGGTATTGGACGCGGCCGGCATCGACAAAGCACCCACAGTGATCATCACCCCGAGGGATGATGAAACGAACATTTACCTAACAATTTATGCGCGGTTGCTGCGCCCAGATATTCAGATCATCACCCGGGCTACGTTGGAGCGTAATGTCGCTGCCCTGCATCGTGCCGGCGCCAATATGGTAATTTCCTACGCGTCCATGGGGGCAACAGTGTTGTTTAACCTCTTGGAGCGCAGCGATTTGCTGATGATTGCCGAGGGTTTGGACGTCTTTAAAATGCCTGTGCCTGCTGCGCTGGAAGGCAAAACGCTGGCTACTGCAAACATTCGTCAGCAAACCGGCTGCACCGTTATTGGTATCGATAAACATGACACTACGGTCACTGACTTACGCCCGCAAACGGTGATTCCGGAAGGGGCAGAAATAGTACTGATCGGCAGTGCAGAAGGTGAGCAGTCGTTTTTGAAAACGTTTGCCTAAGATGTGTAGAGATCACGGCTGGCCGCAGACCCAGGTGACCGCGAACTAAGGTGTGCGCCGGCGCCGGTCCACTAAATCTGCGTCTGTAACTTTCAGGCCGCTTTGCTTTAAGGCCCGCATGATGTAGCCGCGCATGGTCATGCCCGATTTGAAGGCTTTACGCGCCAGCTCTTGGTGTAGCGACTCGCGCATCTGCAGGGTCACTTGAGACTGCCGTTCATGGCGCCGCCCACCAGGCGATAGCCTCGAATGTGTACTTCGAGGCTGTGCCTGGCGTTGCGTCTTTTGGTCTACACGCTTCTTTGTCATGAAGCGTGTCTGTACTCCTGCATGAAGGGCAAAATACCCATATCGGCAATTTCTTGCACCAGCAGCTGACCTTGGGCGCCGGCTCTGCCTTTCTTCGGTATCTTGCCGGAGAAGGTGAGCTCCTTGTAGGCCACCAGATGATGCAGGCGCGTGTTGAACACAGGCAGGCCATAACCGGCTACTTGCTGACGCACCTTCTTCGCTATCTTGGTTTTAGGCGTGTAGTCGGTAAACAACAGCCTTGCAGGAATATTGCGGCCACTGATGCTGCCGGTACTTTGCACCAAACGATACGTTTTTTGCGCCTGCATAAGGTCCGCCTTGGACAGCTGCAGTGGCACGATCACTAAATCGGCGCAGCCGATGGCAAATACCGTGCTTTGCGATTGTGCCCCGGGGGTGTCGATGATCACCAGGTCATGTTTGCGATTCATCATCTGTGCTTCTTCAACCACTTTTGAATCGTCCAGGACTACCCGGCAATCAATCGCCATATTACTGTTGTTACTCAGCCAATTTGACAGGGTTTGGTTTTCGTCGGTATCGATCACGCCGATGGAGTAACCCAGGTCGTGCACCGCTCCTATGATCATCTGCGCGACGGTGGTCTTCCCGGCACCGCCCTTGGTGGTTGCTGTGGTGATGATGCTCATCCATTAGCTCCTTGTGTTGTCTTTTTTGTGGCTAGGTTAATAGCCCAGTCGTTTTTCGCTTATTCGCTCAATCACGCGTAACTGCTCGCTTGAAATTACGACGAATTGTTCGCCAGGCGCAGCCCAATGCAAGGTGAACTGATTCGTCCTCTTAGTATAACTGTAAATACATGAACATGTATTTACATTTTTATAGAAAAACGAAAAAAGTTCGAATAGGTAGCCGCGTGAGCGATCCGCTTGTGCAAGCTTCAATGTGTGGGCATGATTTGCGGGTAAGGAAACACAGATGAGGGGGATGACATGATTGATGCTTATGCCTCAGCCACTGAGCTGGCGGCAGCGATTCAGCGCAAGGAAGTAAGCTCTAGGGAGCTAACGGATTTATACATTGATCGCGTTGAGCGTTACGACGAGCAAATAAATGCGGTGGTGGTGCGTGATTTTGAGCGCGGCAGGCAGGCGGCGGACGCTGCTGACGAAGCGCTGGCCAAGGGTGAACCTCTCGGGCCATTACATGGCGTACCGATGACGATCAAAGAGGCGTACGACATCGAAGGGCTCCCCACCACCTGGGGTATACCTGAGTTCCGCGACAATGTTGCCCTCCGCGATGCCGACTCGGTGCAGCGTCTGAAAGCAGCCGGTGCGGTGTTTTTCGGCAAAACCAATGTGCCGTTAAATCTCGGTGATTTTCAGAGCTTCAACGACATCTACGGAACCACGAACAATCCTTGGGATTTAAGTCGCACGCCCGGCGGCTCCTCTGGTGGTTCTTCGGCGGCGCTGGCCGCGGGTCTGACAGGCCTGGAAGCTGGCTCAGACATAGGCGGTTCGATTCGTAATCCCGCGCACTTCTGCGGCATCTATGGGCACAAGCCGACTTGGGGTATCGTCTCCGATGAAGGTCACGCCTTACCCGGAGGGTTAGCACCGGCGGACATTGCGGTGGTTGGCCCCATGGCGCGCTCTGCTGAAGATCTCGCATTGTCTATGGATATCGTAGCCGGGGCGGGGCGTACTGACCGGCGCGGGTGGCAATTACAATTGCCCAAACCTGTGAAGTCGAAGCTGTCGGAATACCGGGTGGCCATCTGGCCCACCGACCCGCGCGCCCCGGTGTCCGCGGAGACTGCGGATCGCGTGCAAGCCATGGGTGATTTGCTGGCCAAGCTCGGCGCCACCGTCTCGGACAGCGCCCGCCCGGACATCGACCTGGACGAAAGTTACGAAATCTATTCAAGTTTGCTTTGGGGGGTCATGGCGCAAGGTTTGAGCGAAGAGGAAAAGGCTCAGAACCGGCAGCTGCGCAATGAGTTGCCGCCAGATGCCGGGGTGCAAGGAGATCTAGTGCGTTTTTCTGTGCAGGAGCACGGTGAGTGGCTGGATTACAACAACCGGCGCTTTCACTTGCGCCAGGCGTGGGAGACTTTTTTTGGTGAGTGGGACATTTTACTGTGCCCGCAGATGGCCACTGAAGCTTTCCCGCATGACCATAGCGGATATATAGAACGCGCCATTACCGTCGATAACGAACAGCAGGACTATTTTCAGCAGCTGTTCTGGGCCGGCACCATTACCGTGGCGCACTTGCCGAGCACGGTGTTTCCGACCGGTCCTTCGCGCAGCGGTTTGCCCATCGGCCTGCAGGCGGTAAGCGCTGAGTTCAACGACTATGTCACCATCGATTTTGCGCGCTTGATGGCGCAAGAAATTGGCGGCTTTGTGCCGCCGCCGGATTACCCCTAAAGCGGTACACTGTTGGGCTCGGCGAGGGCGCTGTGCCTAGCACTTTTTTGTTATGCTCCAAGGCCGTACGGAGGAAGGGAGAAACGCATGGCAACGTCTCATGTGGGGCCGTTTGACCTAGACCGTGAGCGACCGGTATTTAAACCGGACGGCATGGTGCAACGTGTACCGGTGACCCCCACCTTTTATGAAGACTTGGGCAGTCACTTCCCGGACTTTGCCGACCACATTCTGACGCAGCGCTTCAGCTTTGCCGAAGCCTGGCTCACCTGGGAAGTCCATCCCGAAGGGGATGAGTTGGTGTTTTTGTTACAAGGTGATACTGATTTTGTGCTGTGGGTGGACGGTGCTGAAAAGGTGGTGCGTGTGGATACGCCAGGTAGTTATGTGGTGGTCCCCGCTGGTGTCTGGCACACCGCGCGGCCGCATGCGGAAACCACCATGCTGTTTATCACACCCGGCAATGGTACGTTAAACGCAGAATCGCCAGGCTGAGCCGTTACAAAAACTTAACAACCTTTGTCATATGCCCTGTGGGTTTATGGCACTAAGGGATAAGTTTGACGGCACAGCCATGGTAGAAGATGGATTTGAGAACAACCCAAAGGTCTCCCGGCAGGCGCTGGCGGCGCTGCACGATAGTGCCTTCGGGTGGGCATTGTCGCTTACCCAATACGACGCTCAGGCGGCGGAAGAAGTGATGCAGCAAGCCTATCTTGCCCTGTTGGACGGCTCGGCGCGCTTCGCGGGTGATGCCAGCCTAAAGACGTGGTTGTTTGCGGTCGTTCGAAACACCACCCATCGCTACTGGCGAACGCAACAGCAACAGCGTGGATTGGCAGATCGCCTGCAACACGACCATGCAGCGCTACCTGAGACCGTGCAGCCAACGGATAAACTCAACTCAGATCAAGTCGCTCCGCTGCTGCGTAACGCGATGATCCAACTCCCGGAACGCCAAAGACAAGTCTTGGAATTGGTTGTGGATGCGGAGTTTAGCCTTGAACAAGTGGCCATCATCCTCGGTATATCTGTAGGCAGTGCGCGCACCCACTACCACCGGGCAAAACAAACGTTACGCTCGCAATTGCAGGAAATGAAGGAATTGAAGGAGAACGATGACCATCGGCAATAAGGACAATGCTGGCCTCACAGAGGCGCAGTTGGACGAGCAGGTGCGTGCCTATTTCACCGCGCAACGCGCGGATGTCGACGCACCTAGTTTCGCTGCGGTGATGGGTGAAGCAGAAACACAGCTTGCGCGAAGTGACGAACAAGTGTCCACGGCCCCACCAAGTTTTTGGTTTGCAGATCTGTTGCGCGGCCCGCGTCTGACTTGGACGGGTACGGGTGCTGCTGCCGCAGCACTGTTGGCGATCGTGTTTTATTTTAACCTGGATGGCGGCATGTCGGAGAACCCTGAGCAAAGCTCTGTACTAGCGGCGTTACCCGCGGCGCTCACCATCACCGAACAACAACTGGTGGCGGACATCAGCCGCACCACCCGCTGGCAAGCGCCCAGCGATGAGTGGCTGGCGGGCGTTGCCAGCCCAAATCTACTTGGCTTCCCGGATCTAGGGGATCCGCGTGCCGCGTACCGGATCTTTGAGGAGAAGAACTTATGGATGTAGTCAGCTTAGTAAATCGCTGCAAAATGGCCGTGTTGGGAATGGCGCTGCTGAGCACCCTGACGATGCCGTCGGTGGTGTTTGCCGAAGAGGAAGCGGATCCGTTTGACGGTCGTTTGCTACCGATAGAGTTAATCATGGCTCATCGCACGGAAATTGGCTTAACGGCCGCGCAGAATAAAAGGATTGGCGAGCTGGTGGTGGGTGTGCAACAGGCGGTGGCCGGGCATCAATGGGAAATGCAGACCGCTTACTTTGAGCTCATAGAAGTCTTGGATGAGACAGACATAGACGAAGACCGCGCCATCGCCTTGGCCAAGAAAGCAGTGGATACGGAAAACGAGATCAAGCTGGAGCAGATGCGGCTATTGATAAGGCTGCGCAACCTTCTCACGCCGGAACAGGTCACGCTGCTGCAAGCCCGCCGCGCCGAGCAGTTGGCCAATCTTGGCGGATAGTAAGAGAGGAAGATGGGAGGATTGGAAGGTAGGAAGGTAGGAAGGTAGGAAGGTAGGATGATGAGAACACTGGTACTGATCTTGATATCCACCACCCTGTTCGCCTGTGGCGGCGGTGGAGGTGGTGGCGGTGGTGGTGGCCAAGCACCCGCACCTCCACCTCCGGACCCGGAACCCACAGCCGCTGAGCTGCAGCAAGCTTCCAAACTGCTGAGCCTGACCACGTTTGGTCCCTCGTACGACGACATTTACACGGCCGCGGACATGGGTAGCGATGCTTGGCTAGAGCAGCAGCTTAATCTGCCAGCCACTCTGCACGAACCAGTGGTGCGCCGTTATATCGATGAATACGGCTACGACATCAACGCCACCCCCAGCCCCGGCACGTTTCGAAGATTTGCCTTTTACGAGCAGGCGTTAACCGCGCCGGATCAGCTACGTCAATTGACGGCCTACGCGCTGAGCCAGATTTTTGTGGTGAGTGACAACGTCGACATGATTTTCATCAACCCGCTTGGGTTGTCGAGTTACTACGACATGTTGTTGACTCACGCATTTGGCAATTTCCGGGATTTATTGCGCGCGGTCACCTTGCATCCGGTAATGGGCCTGTATTTGAGTCACGTTAACAATGCCCGCTTCAATCCCGTGACCAACACTTTTCCGGATGAAAACTATGCTCGGGAGGTTATGCAGCTGTTTTCCATCGGGCTGTTTGAGCTGAACCCCGACGGCACTCAGCGCCTCGACGGCAGCGGCAACCCAATTCCCACCTACGGCAATGCAGAGATACGTGAGTTTTCGAAAATTTTCACCGGTCTGAGTTACGGCCAAAGCACCTACAACGGCATACCGTTTTTCGGCCGTGAAGCGCCGGTGTTGGAAGTGCCGATGATCATGTTTGAGGATTATCACGAACCTGGTGAGAAATATTTACTCAACGGCGCCGTGGTCCCAGCGGGGCAGACGGGTCTGGAGGACATTGATGATGCGTTGGATAACTTGTTTAACCACCCCAACGTGGGGCCGTTCATCGGTAAACAATTGATACAGCGGTTAGTCACTTCCAACCCTTCACCGGAATATGTTGCCCGCGTGAGCGCCGCTTTTGACGGTGATGGCACCACGCCGCGCGGCGACATGACGACGGTGCTGAGAGCGGTGTTGCTCGATCCGGAAGCGAGCGACGGCGTAAAGCTCCGTGAGCCGTTTTTGCGTTACTTAGCCCTTAATCGCGGGCTCGACGTTGCCAGTTCCGATGGTACCTGGCCGGGTTATGGGTTCGTTGTGCAGTTTCTGACTCAGCAACATGTGATGAGCGCGCCCAGCGTGTTTAATTTCTATTTGCCGAACTTTACCCCGGCTGGAGAGTTGGGTAATTCCGGTTTGGTGGCGCCGGAGTTTCAGATCACCAACGACTCAACCATCGCTGGCATGACAAATCTAATCGCCTACGCCCTGTTTGGTGAGCAGTCCATCGACACGCCGGATGACTTTGCCGACATCACCCTGGATCTAAGCGCGTATGAAGCGCTGGCAGCGACCCCGGATGCGCTGTTGGACCGCATCGACCTGGTGTTTTTTGCCGGCGCCATGGACGACGTCACGCGCGATGCCATTCGTACCGGGTTAGAACCATTGAGCGGCGACCTGACCTTACGCACGCAGGTGGCCCTTTACCTGGCGTTGTCATCACCGGCTTATGCCGTGCAGGGGAATCCATCATGAAGACCTGGTCACGCAGACAGTTTTTGAGCCACAGCGGTGTATCGCTGCTCGCCGCAACCCAGCTGGGTTCTGTTGCGAGGGTAGCCACCGCGGCGCCGGCCACAGACTACCAAGCGCTGGTGTGTATATTGCTGGCGGGCGGGGCGGATTCGTTCAACATGTTGGTGCCCTATGACGCGCCGCGCTACGACGCGTACGCGGCGATGCGCTCGGATTTGGCGTTAGCGCAAGGGGATTTGTTACCGCTGAACTACAGCGGTGCTGATGGACGGCAAATGGCGTTGCACCCTGGCATGCCTGAAGTGCAGCAGCTGTTCGATGCAGGAGACTTAGCCTTTATTGCCAATGTCGGTCCGCTCGCTGAACCCACCAGCCGTGCCGCCTACAACAGCGGCAGCGTGCGTTTGCCGTTGGGTCTGTTTTCTCATGCGGACCAGATTGCCCAGTGGCAAACCTCGGTACCGGACCAGCGCATCGCCACCGGTGTCGCCGGACGTATGGCTGATGTATTGGCGCCGGGATTACCCACCGCACCCATCTCGATGAATGTGTCCTTGTCGGGCACCAATGTGTTCCAAACCGGGGTTGGCGTGACCAGTTACAGTATTGATGCCACTGAAGGTGCCCGTCAGGTTGCCGGTTACGAAACCGACGATGACGGCAGCAGTGTGTTTACCACCGCGCTAAATGCCATGTTAGCCGCCGATTACGACGATCCGTTTCGCCGTAGTTACGCAGCGCAGCTCCGTCACTCCATCGATTCAGCGCAATTAGTGACCGAGGCTTTGGACAGCGCCCAGGTACTTAATACGACGTTCTCAGGTGGCCCCTTTTCTGAAGCGCTGGCGCAAATTGCGCGCATCGTAAGCGTCTCCGATCAGCTCAACGCCCCGCGGCAGACATTCTTTATTACCTTTGGCGGTTGGGATCATCACGATGATGTGATTCCGCAGCAGGAAGCTATGTTGCCGGTGGTGAGCCGTGGTTTGGCAGAGTTTCACGCGGCCATGAATGAAATGGGTGTGAACGATCGTGTAACGACTTTCACCATTTCTGATTTTGGCCGCACCTTAACTTCCAATGGCAAAGGTTCCGATCACGGTTGGGGCGGGCACAACCTGGTGATGGGGGGTGCGGTTGCCGGTCGTGAGGTATACGGTGCTTATCCCGAAATTGACCCGGGCAACCCGCTGGACGTCGGCCGCGGCCGCTTCATTCCCACTACCAGCGTGGATGAGTTTTACGCGGAGCTAGCCCTGTGGTTTGGCGTTTCGTCGGCGGACCTTGATGTTGTACTGCCGAACATCAGCCGGTTCTATGCGCCGGGCTCCGGTTTACCGGTGGGTTTTATGCTGTAGCTTGGCGTGTGCTGGTGTTAGCCGGTGTTGCGCAAGCCGCTGGCGATACCGGCCATGGTGACCTTGAGGGCCAGCTCCACCGCTTCTGCGTCCACGCTTTTGTTGCGCCAACGTGCCAGCAGCTCGGCTTGTAGCAGATGCAGAGGGTCGAGATAGGTATTGCGCACATTGAGCGACTCTGCGAGACCTGGGTCGTCCGCCAGCAAGTGGGGTTGCCCTTTTAACTTCAACAGATCTTCGGTCAGACCGCGTAACGCCTGACATAACTCCTCCACGCTTTGTTGTTGGCGCCCATCCGTGAGGCGCTGAGCATAGTAGCGCGCCAAATCGACATCTGCCTTGGCCAACACCATCTCCAGCATGTCCGTTTGCATGCGGTAGAACGGCCAGTTGAGCATACTCTGCAGCTGTTCAGAGTGAGTTTGCATCGCGTCGCGCAGCGCAACGTGAGTGCCAAGCCAAGCGGGGAGCATGAGGCGTACCTGGGTCCACGCGAAGACCCAAGGAATTGCGCGCAGGCTGGCGATACCGGCGGTGGGTTTGCGGCGTGCTGGGCGGCTGCCTAAGGCCAAAATACCCAGCTCTTGCTCAGGCGTGAGATCCCGCAGTAGCGCGACAAAATTTTCATCGTCACGCACCACAGCGCGGTATGCCGTGACGGCGGTATCGGACATGGCAGCCATGCGTTCCCGCCATGTTTCACTCGCGGCGGGCGGTGGTGACAAGGTGGCGGCCAAAGTTGCGGACACGTAACGACGCAGGTTTTGGCGTGCTAACCGCGGCAAACCCAGCTTCCAGCGAATCATCTCGCCTTGCTCCGTGACCCGCAAAGCGCCGGCAACTGATCCGGGGGGTTGAGATAAGATGGCCTCTTGAGCCGGGCCACCGCCACGGCCCACGGCCCCACCACGACCGTGAAACAAAACCAGACGGACGCCGTGACTCTGCGCCACGGCCACCAACCTTTCTTGTGCCTGGTATTGCGCCCAGGCAGCGGCAAATTGCCCCGCGTCTTTGGCGGAATCCGAGTAGCCGATCATGACCTGTTGATAGTCATTCACATATGCGCGGTACCAGGGAATGGACAACAGTGCGTCGATACTCTGTGTAGCTCCTTCCAGATCGGCCAGGGTTTCAAACAAGGGCACCACCGGCAGATTGCGTTGCAGGCCGCATTCGCGCAGCAGCAAAATCACAGCCAACACGTCACTGGGGCTGGTCGCCATGGAAATCACATATTGGGCCACACCGGCGCCATCACCCTGTGCAATGGTGCGGCACGTCTCAAGCACTTCCGCACCTTCCTCACTCACCGGCCACACGGATGGGAACAGAGGGCGACGGTTTTCAAGCTCGGTGAGTAAAAACTGCTGGCGCTCTGCTTCAGGCCAATCTGCGTAGCTGGCGCCGCCACGGTAGATGTCCAGATAACGCGTCAGTTCGTCCAGCACCTCGGTATGGCGGGCCGCATCCTGGCGGACATCGAGTCGCACCAGATTGACCCCAAATGCATGGACGCGCCGCAGGGTATCCAGCAACGGACCATTGGCAATTTCGCGCATGCCGCAGTTGAGCAACGAACGATGGCATAACAACAGCGGCGCCATGAGTTGTTCACCGGTGTAGTAGATGTCATCGTGTGCCACCTCGGTGCCGGGTGGCTCCGCCGCCCACTCACGTGTGCGCAGCAGTCGTTCGCGAACTTGTTTCAACAACGCGCGATACGGTTCGACAGACTCTCCGACCTCGGCACGCAATTCATCACTGCAGCGACGCATGGACAGTGAAGCCTGTAGGTCGTCCACGTCACGCAGGAATAAATCGGCTGCCATCCAGCGGGCTAACATTAACACTTCGGCGGTGACCGCTGCTGTGACGTTGGGGTTGCCATCCCGATCACCGCCCATCCAGGTGGCAAAGCGGATCGGTGCGGCATCTAGTGGTAGTGGGTGCAAACCGCGCTCCACCATCGCTGTATCGAGTTCACGCAAAAAGTCGGGTAACGCATGCCACAGTGAGCTCTCTAGCACGGCAAATCCCCAGCGTGCTTCATCCTGTGGCGTGGGACGCGTCTGACGGATTTCATCGGTGTGCCAGGCTTCGGCGATGAGGCGGCGTAGGTCTTGTTCGTTGGTGGCGGCTTTGCCTTCTAGATCCCGCGCCCACAACAGCTCGGCGATGGCGTCGTATTTCTGGATCATGGTGCGGCGCAACACCTCGGTGGGGTGCGCAGTCAACACCAGCTCGATGTCGAGGTTTGCCAGGGTCGTTTGTAAATCGGCATGGTCCGGCAGCGTGAGTTGTACCGCTTGGTCCTGTTGTGGGCGGGTAAGGTGGTGCTGCTCGGCAATGTTGGCAAGATTGAGAAATTGATTGAAGGCGCGGGCTACATCCACCATCTCTTCTGTGGGAATGGCGGCAAGGAACTGACTGAGGCGCTGCCAATCGGCATCTGCACCGCTGCGCGCCGCTTTTGCCAACGCGCGAACTTCTTCGATTTGCGCCAGAAACGCGGCTCCCCGGTCCGCAGCGATGCTTTCGCCGAGCAGCTCGCCAAGACGGCGTACGTCTTCACGCAGTGGTGCTTCGAGATGATGCAGCGCGTGTTTGCTTTCTAAACTCACCTGTCGGCTCCTTTTACCTGCGGCCATAGCCTTGCACACTGATCATGCCAGGATTTTCAATGGCTGCACAAACGCGAGGATGGGAGCAACCCTTTATTGGTTCAATAGACTGTTACGTGCTGTCAGCGACAATATCTAGCTCAGGTTCAACCAAGCCAGTTTCTACCTCAGGCCGATCACGCACTACCAGCGAGTAGAGTATTGGCACCACGCCTAAGGTCAGCAAGGTACCGATCACCAATCCGCCCGAAATCACGATGGCCAGGTCATAGAACAGCACGTCGCGTGACCATATCAGCGGCATAAGGCCAAGGATGGTAGTGATGGTGGTCATCACTATAGGGCGCAGCCGTGCCATGGATGCGGTGACGATGGCCTCTCGTTGGGGTATGCCGCGCGCGCGTTCCAGGTCGATTTTATCGATTAACACGATGGCGTTATTAATGATGATACCCGCTAGGGAAAGGATGCCGAGTATGGCCATGAAGCTCAGCTGTGCGCCAGGCATCAGCAGCAGCGCGACGGTCACGCCAATCAAGCTCAGTGGAATGACACCTAAAATCAGCAACGGTCGCGAGAAACTATTGAACTGGCCAACCAGGATGGCAACGATGAGCAGCGCGGCCAGCGGCATATTGGCAAACAAAGCGCCTTGCGCCTCACTTGAGTTTTCGATCTCGCCGCCCACTTCGATGCGATATCCCGGTGGTAGAGCTAAGTCTTGTAGCCGTTCCTGTACCAAGGCGTCATAAGCTGCGGCCGATAACGAAACGTGCTTCGCTGAAACAGTCACCACCCGCTCCAAATTGCGCCGCTGGATCATCGAAAACTCGGCGGCGCCTTCAAGTCTTGCGACTTGAAACAGCGGCGTAGGCGCGCCGTCGGTCATGCCTACATTCAGAGTGCGTAAACGGTCGATATTGGTGCGCTCATCGGCGGAGGCGCGAAAATAAACCGGCACCAGCTGATCGCCGTCGCGGTACTCAGTGACCGCATAGCCTGACAAGGTGGCGTTCAATGCACGGGCAACCGATTCGGTGGTGACACCCGCGCGCCGTGCCTCTGCTTGTTGAATGTTGGGCACAATCTTGACAATGCGGTTTTCCCAGTCGTCGCGGATGTTGATACTGCCGTCGATGGCGCGCAGCTCTGACTTGATGGTGCGCGTGATTTGTTCCAGTTGATTGGCATCGGCGCCTACTACACGGTACTCGACCAGACCCGCTTCCGTAGCGCCCATCGACATGGGTTTGACTGTGACGCGGGCTTCCGGCAGATGGTCGTTGGCATAGGAGCGGATCCGGGAAATGACCTCGGGGACTTGCTCAAAAGACGCCGTATTGACGATCACAAAGGCTCTGTGCGGATCCGGGTCTATGGGGTTGAGTCCAAGATAAAAGCGTGGCCCGCCATGGGCGATGTAGGCCACATGGGAGGCCACTTCGGGATTGTGGTCATCGTCGGCCAACCAGGTGCTCAGGCGTTGCGTTACCGCGGATGTGCTGTAGGTGTTAGAGCCTACGGGGAGGTCGACGTAGACCTGAAACTGCGCCCGGTCAGAGGCGGGGAAAAAAGATTTTGGTACAAACTGCATGGCCCACAAAGCGGCGACAAGCAGACCAGCCGTACCTGTAAGAAATATCCAACGGTAGTGCAAAGCCGCCTCAAGCGTACGTTTGTATCTCTGGTACAAGGGCGTAGCAAACTGCTCTGCAGCATCCACCGGCGTCGTTACTTTCATGGAAACGACACAAGCCAGCGGCGTAACCATCATTGCGAGCACCCAGGACCCGAGCAGCGCAATGGCGATAACGATGGACAACGAACGCGTGTATTCTCCAGCCTCGTTGTCTGCCAGCATTAGTGGTAAAAACGCAACCACTGTGGTCAGACTTGAGGCCAACAGTGGTACTGCTAATGAACGGCCGGCTACGCGGGCGGCGGCCAGCCTCTCCTGGCCCAGCGCCAGGCGGCGCCCGATTTCCTCGGATACCACGATGCCGTTGTCCACCAACAAACCCAGCGCGATGATCAGGGTCGCCAGCGACATCCGCTCCAGTTCTATCCCGGTCAACCGCATGATTAAGAGCGTCATCAGCATGGTCAGTGGCACCATCACGCCAACGATTAAGCCGGTGCGCCAACCAAGGAACGCCATGACCACCAACAGCACGATGGCGATGGTCTGGTAGAGATTACTCATGACATTGCCGATCGCTTTGTCGACTTCAGTCGGTTGGAACGTCACGAACTGTAGTTGGTAGCCGATTGGCAAGGCGTGTTCCAGCTCGACGACGCGCTGGTTAAGGGCAATGCCGAATGCATTGGCGTCGAACTGCTCAACCATTTGGATGCCGAGCACAATTGCGGGTACGCCGTTCACCAGTATCGGGTGTTCCGGCGGGTCGGCATATTCGCGGCGAACCTCGGCCAAGTCTTTCAAATACACCAACTGACCGTCGAGATTTGGCACCTCGATGGCAACATTGCGGATGTCTTCGACCGACTCGAAGTTCCCGGTGGGCTCGACGGTTAGGGTAACGCCGTCCGCCTGCAGCCGGCCGCCGGAGGCGACCACATTGGTTTGCTGCACGGCGCTGACCAGCATTTGCGCTGACAAGCCAAGTTGCGCCAAGCGGGCGGTATCGAATTCAACGAAGATGGTGTCCTGTTCCACACCGTAGAGCTCTACCTTGCTCAAACCCTTGACGGTATACAGTTGACGACGTAGTTCGCGTGCTGTTACAGCCACTTCGGCCATGCTGAACCCGCTGCCGGTGACCGCAATCGTGGCCATGGCGACTGCGCCGTAGTCGTCGTTCACAAACGGTCCGTAGGTGCCGCTAGGCAGTTCCGAGCGCACATCATTCATGCGATTGCGTAGATCCTGCCAGACTGGCTCAAGTTCGGAATAACTGTCATAAAGCTCGACGCGCAGTGTGGCGCTGCCTGCGCGTGAGGTGGAACGGATATTCTCGACCTCGGTCATCTGCCGGATTTCTTCTTCCAGTTTACGCGTAATCAGGTCTTCTACCCGGCGCGGCGCCATACCCGGTGCTACGGCCGTGACCACCGCGGTTCTGATTGTGATGGCGGGGTCTTCGCGAGAGGGATGCGATTGAAAGCTGATTGGCCCAACAATCAGGATGAGCGCGGTGACGAGAAATATGAGCTTTTGGTTGGCTAATGCCCAATCGGTGAGCGCCTTCACTGTGCTGCTCCCGGTAACAGTCGCACCGCCATGCCATCGTGAAGGAACGGCACGCCTGCCACGGCCACTATGTCTCCTGCCGCAACGTTTCCGGTCACTTCTAGGCGGTTACCTTCTACATTCAAGATGGTGACGATGCGCGCGCCGACGCTCTCGGTAGTAGGGTCGAATACGAAAATTGTACCCTGCTGGTCTTCACCGCTTGGTAGTACCGCGGTCATCGGTAGCAGGAATGCCGCACCGGTGGCGCTGGTGGCGAAAGAAAAAGTAACTTCAGCGGCCACACCCGCGGGAAGGTTGTCGACAGGTTCGTCCAGCATCACGACAACCGGGAAGGTGTTGGTATTCGCTGCGCGTGCGCCAATTTCAACAATTTTACCGGCTGTGGATTTGCCCTCTCGGTCGGGAAACTCCACGCGCACAGCATCGCCGATGCTTATGTCGCGCAATAGGGTTTCGGGGACGCTGGTGTTGACCTTCAGTCGGCCGAGGGCACTGATCTGCACCACCGCTTGGCCCGGTTTGACGTCGGTGAACTGTTCGACGTATTTCGCGGTGATGGTGCCGTCTATCGGCGAGTTTAGCTGTGTCAGGGACAGATCGCGTTGCGCCAGTTGTTGCTGAGTTTGTGCGATCTGCACGCTTGCCCTGGCGGAATCTAGATTCGCCAACGCGGTTTCAAACTCTGACTTGCTGACAAATCCCTTGTGGTAGATGTCTTCAATTCGCTGGAATTGGCTCTGAATCTCGGCAACACGTGCTTCAGCTTGATCCAATTGGCCGCGCGCGCTGATCACTCGCAAACGGTAGGGTTCTGCGTCGAGCGTCCCGATTGCTGTGCCGGCACGCACGGATTGCCCAAGGGTTAAGTCAAAATTAGTCAAGCGGCCACCCACCTCAAAAGCCAGCTCTGTGATGACGTCTGCCTCGGTGGTACCGGCAATAACGCGAATCTGCTCCCCGGCAAGTTCCTCGACCACCATGGTTTTAACCGTTCGAGGGGTAGTCGGCCCTGGAGGTTCAGGATCAGTACACCCGGCCGCTAGCAATAAGAGTGGCAACATGAAGAGGTGGATACTATGCAGCCTAGGTTTGGCCATGGGTTCGCTCCGTTGCTGGGTGTATCTAGCCTACGCTGTAGTCGCGGGCTTCCAAACACATTGTGATGGCTCTGCGGTATTGTGCACGTTCGCCATCGGGTTGTGGTTCCATCTGCGTAGGGTCAAAACCGGACTCCTGCATCGCCCAGATATGGCATTCATACCGGTCCTGGTCTTGGGTGACTTGGTCTTGGTCGAGATTTGGATAAATCAACAAGGCACGCTCTGTATTTGCAACTGCCTCGGTGGCTGCCTGTTCGCCGCCCGGTGGCGACTCGACGACGACGTAGCGTGTATGTTGAGGTTCGTAGACATAATAAGTTTGGTTGATGTAGTAATAACGCGTGGGGCCGATGACAAAAGAAACAAATCCGAAAGGTAGCACCGTGACATGCGCGTTAACCGGCGCAGCGACCACCACATAAGTACTACCGTAGGGCCGGTAGTACACACCTCCATAATAGTAGTAACGCTGACCTGAAACATGCACCGTGACGTGCCGCGGGGGGAGCACGTTCACGCGCACCCCCACGCGGTGGTGATGGTAGTGAGTTTGATGATGCGCCCGTGGAGACTTGTGTCTGCGTACTTTGTCTCGTTCGCGCAAGCTATCTCGACGCAAGGCCTGCACTTCAGACGCCCTGCGATGCTGTTCACCGTTCTTTCGCGGGCTTGAATCGCGGTCTAGCTTACCTAAAGCGCCCGCGCGGTCTCTGATCGCGTCGCCAGGCGCCGCCAAGACATTAGGGAAGGCAATGGCCATCATCAGAACTAGCAACCCGCTACCCAATATTTGCTGTTTACGCATTGGCATTCTCCTCTCAGTGGTGGTCATCTAGGGCGGCTTGGCGAAACTGTTGGCGAGCAGCTACTGCCTGTGCGGAGATCACTTGTGCCAACGCCTCCACAGGGCGTTGGTGGTCCTGTTCAATCCAGGCAACACCCCGCCAGAACAATTGAGGCTCGTCGCTAGAGAGTAGAAATGCCCCTACCTGCACGGCTACCGACCAATCGGCTGTTGCCTCAACCTGCGCGAGAAAAGCTTCAACGGTGTCTGCGGTGGCGGCCGGCAGACTAGCCAAGGCAATTGGCTTGGCTGTAGACCCAACTGCCAGCGGCCGCACAACCAGCACGCCGTGCAATTCGAGCTGATCGATTTGCTGCACAAGCCTCTTCCTACTGACGGCGCTACCGGTGTATTGAACGTACGTATGGCTTACTGCAGCACCTTTGAACTGCGCCTGCTGCAGCTGCGTCACAATCGCGTCTTCCAGCGCCACTCGGCTGGCAGGGTCCGTTACCAGCGCCATGACGGCAAACTTTAGCGTTATCGTCGTAGCGGTAGCGGCGTGTTCACCAGCAATCACTGGACTGGAACAATTGGAAGCGAGCAGACCGACGACGAGAAGCAGAACATGGACTTTGGCCGTCATTGCGTTGCCTCCATGTGTGCAATACTGAATACCTCTTCATATGTGCAAGAAACATGGAATTGTTCAGCGACCGCGGCGGCTTGGGTTTTGTCCCTTTCGGCTGCATGGTTTTGCAGCGCTCGGTGTTTCTCGGCGGCGTCAGGATTACCCCGTTGTGCCGCCAGTTCGTAAAACGCCAAGGCATGAGCGGGGCTGCGTTTGGCGGTGGCGAGGCGTAACAACTTCTGTCCCGGAGCTGGCGTTCTGGAGACTTCGCCATCGTAAATACGTCCGAGTTCATAAAGCGCCAAGTCATGCCCTTGCATAGCCGCGCGACACAACCATTCCGTGGCTGTTTGCGTATCAAATCCCGGCCCCATGCAGCACCAGGACTTTCCCAGCTCATACTGTGCTTGGGCATCACCCGCGTCAGCCAGCGGACGCAGATCGCCGCGTTTGGTGGCTTTAACCGCGTAGGTGCCGCTATTGATGGCGGCTGCGGCGCAGCCGGATAGCAGTGCCGCCGATGTGATGACAAAGAGTAGACGCGTCCGCATGGTTATTGCTCCTGCGCGCTCGTAGAAGGGAAGGTAGCGAACATTTTCGCGACCGCTTGCTCAATTTTCTTGCTATTGCGCTCGGTATTACCGCGCGCCACTAAACCATGCGCGCTGCTTTCCCACACCAGTTTGTTGGCTGCGGTGTCGATGGCGTCAATCAACAACGTCCCTTCGGTGATTTGCCGCACATCCGTTTCGTATGTGTTCCACACAGTGTAGCCGCGACGGAACCTCACCAGGGTGGGCGTGGAGGTCTCCGTTACCTTTAGCTCGTCATGCACGATGGTGTAGAAATTGACAAGTAACTCGGGTTTTTCGCTGACGCTTAGCCCTGCTGCGGTTAACCGGTCTTGTAAGGCTTCCTCAATACGCCGAGACAGGTGCGGCGGCAGCTGAGATTTTGATTCGATCTTAAATGTTGCGTAACGGGTTAGGTCGACGTTCGGGTCTTGCGACGACTGAGTGGCCATCGAGGTACAACCCGATGCCAGGATCATTAGCAAAATTCCAGCCGCTGATTTTGTAAGAAAGCGGTTCATTGTGGTTCTCCTCTTTACCTCGTTTGTGTGACGCTTAATCTACTGTTGACGTGCACGTGAGGCATTGACCTGTGCTGACACATCCATTGGAATATGCGACAGGAGTCCTAACGAACGGCGTTCGAGGGGGAAGAACGATGACGCCTGCGCGAAGCGTCGCCGCAGAAGTGTTTAAGGCCATGATTGACAGCGTGGCGACACTCGGCTTGTCGACTGCAGACCTCTATCAGGAAACGCTGCTGACTCCAGAGCTTGTGGAAGGTGAAGAAGGCAGGGTGCCCTTTGAACACGTCATGGCCTACGCGCAATGGGTAGACGAAAAGTGTGGTGCCACGGCAGGGATCCGGATAGGTGATGCAATGGCTATCTCGGAACATTTTTTGCTGGGTTATGTGCTCGCCAATTCGTCCACGCTTGGGCAAGCCTACGAAAGCTGGGTGCGATACCGCCGCCTTGGGTTCGAAGGCATTCCTTACGAGTTGACTTACCGTGGCAACGAAGTGGAGATAGGCTGCGTGTATCCGGAAGCGGCAGTTCACGCATTACCCGGCCTACTGGAAGGGTATCTGGCATACGTGCTGGCCAAAGGCCGGCACATCACTCAAGAGTGTTGGAATCCAACGCAAGTGTTTCTGCAAGGCGAAGAAACGGATGCGTCTCTGTATCAGTCCTTCTTTGGTGCCCCGGTTCGCAATGGCGCGGATAGAACCGCCATCATTTTCTCAGATTCGCTGTTAGAACTGCCTGTGGTGCATGCGGATCCGAAGCTGCGCAGCTATTTAGAAGGCGTTGCGGAACAGGTATTGAGGGGACTACCTGAAGTAGAGACGTTTGTCGACGAAGTGCGGAGCGAAATTATGTATGCACTGCAGCATGGCCAGCCTACCCTTGAGGGGGTCGCGGACAAACTGCACATGTCGCCACGCACCGTGCAACGTAAGTTGGAAAAGGAATCGCAATCATTTGGCGCACTGCTCGATGAGGTGCGACGCGGCGCAGCGCTGGAGTATCTGCGCAACCGCCATGTCGCCATCACCGAAGCCGCCTACCTGTTAGGGTTCTCAGAGCCAAGCACGTTTTATCGGGCGTTTAAGCGATGGACCGGCTCCACCCCAGCGGATTATCGCCGTAGCCAGTTGTCCTGATCCTGCCTCCGTTTGACTGCGCCGCCCGAAACATTGGCTAAATTGGTCCACAGTTCGGTGACCAGGAAGCTGAATACCCCAAATGCTAGTAACAGCATCAGCAACAGTGAGGTCAAATGCGGCCAACTGGTATGCAGCCAGAACACGTTGATGAGCGACAGTCCAAACACCAAGATATTGACTATCAGGCCCAGCCGCCGCCCCAGATGAGAGGGATCTAAAAACAGTTGCTTTATGCGCACTGTCCGATAGGGAATAACCACCGCAACATAGGTGGCGGTGGCGGCCGAAGCGATTTGCCAAACCACGGGCTGGGTGATGGACGTCGTTAGTAAAATTAGAGGGATAAAGGCAAGCACAACAGTAAGGAAGGCGATGTCCAGCAGCGTCGGTAGTAAAAACATGGCTCTCGACGACCACTCTTTGCGTCCGAACGCGATGACAACGCCAGAAAAGCCAGCGATAGCGATACCTACCTCAAGAATGCTGTCTAACGCCTCCCATGCCGCCATTTTTTTCCGAGCTCGTTTGCCAATTTGGACACAATGTATCGGAAGTACTTGAGCGGATCTGTCGCCCATCGCGACAAAAACTTGGCATTTGGCGTCAGTGGGCGTTCGTTATTCAACTGCTTGGCTCTATACAAGGACTACTGACGTTGTTAGACCGGCGCGTCCGCAAAGATGACTTGATGCGTCACTACAGTTAATCTCGTTCTTTAGCTGTAATCCCCGACACCATGAAATATCTCCCCCATTGGTCAGGACCGTTAGAGCGCCTGACCGCCGGGTTTGTCTTTTGCCGCGCGCTCTGCTCGTTCTGCGCTTTAGTGTTGCTACCCTCTTTGGCCGCGGCAAAAACACCCGTGGCGGTGTCGGAGGTCACTCAGGTGGAGTTGCAAGCGCCGGTACAGCTGGTGGGTTCTGTATTGCCCCTGCGCACCTCGGCGGTGTCCGCCCAAGTGAGTGGTGTGGTGGATGCCATTTGGGTGGACGAAGGCACACGCACCCAAGCTGGCGAAAAACTACTGCAGCTGGATGATGAACTTGCCCGCATCGAAGTGGATCGCCGCCAAGCCCAGTTGGCCCAGGCCCAAGCGGAGCTTGTGGAAGCTGAGCGCCGCCTGGCTGAAGCGCAACGCCTACGTAAGGACGAGCACATCCCGCAAAGCGCGTTGGAAACAGCGCAATCCAACGCCGCGGTGGCGGCAGCGGTGGTTGACCAAAATCAGGCGGCACTCGCCGCGGCAGAGGAAAATCTAGAGAGGCATTTGCTGACGGCACCGTTCGGTGGAGTGGTAACACGCAAAATGGCAGAGCTGGGCCAGTGGTTAAACACCGGCAGCGCGGCGTTGGAATTGGTGGACACACAGGCGGTACGCATTGAAGTGGCGGTGCCCCAGGCCAATATTTCCGCCATTACCATCGGCACACAAGCCAGTGTGCGGTTGGAGGCGTTTCCGGGCAAGCAGCTGAAGAGCAATGTGAGCGCCATTATTCCGCGTGATGTTAATGCCGCACGCACCATACCTGTTTGGTTAGAAGTGCCTAATTCCGACGGTCAGATTTTGCCGGGAATGTCCGCCCGGGTGGCGCTCGGCTTGGCGTCCCAGGCAGGTTTGGCATTGGCAGTGCAAAACGATGCGCTGGTGCGTAGGGTCGACGGCAGCGTGCTGGTGTGGGTGGTGAAAGACGGGGAACCTGATCTCACGGTGCAATCGGTGGCGGTGGAATTGGGGCGGCGTGATGCCTTCTATACCGAGATTGTGCAGGCTGACCTTAAGCTCGGCGACCGTGTTGTGGTGCGTGGCAATGAATCCTTGCGGCCCGGGCAGGCGGTGTACGTGGTCGAAGACTACATGGTGGGTGGGGACTGATGTTTGCCGGAGCCATCGCTCGGCCGGTGGTTATCACTGTGGGTATCCTCATTCTCTGCCTGATGGGTGTGCTGGCGGTGTTCCAGGTGCCGGTACAGATGATTCCGGACATCGAAGCCAGGGTGCTTACCGTCGAGACGCGGTGGCCCGGCGCCACCCCACAAGATATCGAAAAGGAAATCATCATTGAGCAAGAGGAGTACTTAAGACGTATTCCCGGTCTTGAGCGCATTACGTCGCGGGCCAGTACCTCCCAGGCTGAAATTGAGTTGGAGTTCCCGCTTGGGGTGGACATCAACGAAGTGTTGATCTTGGTGAACAACGCCTTGTCCCAGGTACCAAACTACCCTGAAAACGTGGATGAACCGCGCATCAGCACCAACTCAGTGTCTGACAACCCCTTTATGTTCTTCGCCGTACAGCCTCTTCCTGACAATACGGCACAGGTGGACATCCGCAACCAGCAAGATTTTGTCGAAGACTATGTGCGCACCCGCCTGGAGCAAGTACCGGGAGTTTCGAATGTCGGCGTAACCGGTGGCGCCGAACGCCAGATTCGCATTCTGGTGGATCCGAACAAGCTGGCTGAACGCAACCTGCGTTTAACTGATGTGCGTGATGCGATTCGTACCCGCAACCGCGATGTTTCCGGCGGTGACGTAAACGCCGGTAAGCGGCGCTATTTGCTGCGTACGGTGGGTAGGTTCGAAACCCTACAAGACATTGAACAGCTGGTCATCGACCGGCGCGGCGATGCGTTGATCCGACTAAAAGACGTGGCGGAAGTGGAAAGCAGCTACGCCGAGATCCGCAACTATGCGTTCACCCGCAGCGAAGCGATGATAGGCATGCGCTTGCGCAAAGAAATAGGCGCTAACGTCGTAGAAGTGAAAGATGGCGTACTGCAAGCGATTGAGGAACTCAATCAAGGTATCTTGGCTGAACGCGGCCTGGTTCTACGGCTGACCTCCGACGATGTGGTGTATGTGGTTGAGGCAGTGCAAGTCGTGTGGCGCAACCTGCTGATCGGTGCGGTGCTGGCGACTCTCACCATGTTTGCCTTTTTGCGCTCGGGCTCGGCCACCATGATCGGCGCCTTGGGTATTCCCATTTGCACTATTGCTGCCTTTCTGGGCCTGCTGCTCACTGGGCGTACCATCAATGTCATCTCGTTAGCGGGAATAGCCTTCGCCATCGGGATGACGCTGGACAACAACATTGTTGTGCTGGAGAACATCTATCGGCATCTGGCCATGGGGAAGGCCCGTTTGCGGGCTGCCCTCGACGGGGTGACCGAAGTTTGGCCCGCAGTGCTGGCGTCGACATTAACTACGGTTTTTGTGTTCCTACCTATCGTGTTTATTCAGGACGAAGCAGGGCAGTTGTATTCAGACATTGCCATCGCCATTGCCTCATCCATCATTATGTCGCTGTTGGTGGCGACTTTACTTGTGCCAACTGCATCCGGGCGTTTGTTAAAGGTGGCGGGCCAAAGCACTGAACCGGGTTGGCTGGCGCGGCGCGGGCAGGCGGCGCAGGCCGCCATCGTCGCCGCGGTGCAGTGGCTGTTGCAGAGTGTGTCGCGGCGCTTAGCGGTGGTAGGGGGTGCGCTGGGCACCTCGATGTTCATTATTTTGTTTCTAACGCCGGCAGCGGAATACCTGCCCGAAGGGGAAGAAGCCAAAGTGTTTGGCATGATGTTCTCCCCACCCGGATACAACATCGACACCATGCGTGATGTTTATCATGAGATAGACACGGTGTTTAGCCCGCATTTTGGTGCGGATCCTGCGCAGTTCAATACCGGCAAGACAGATATACCCGCCATTAAAAGTAACGTCAGTTTTGTCAGCACAGGGCGGGTGTTCTATTTAGTTGAAGCCACGGACCGCGCTCATGCCGACGATTTGGTCCGCGCGGTGTCGGATGAAATTGGTGAGATGCCCGGCTTGCTGGCGTTTGCCACGCGGGGAAGTATTTTTTCCGGCAATTCCGGCGGTACCCGTAGCATCAATGTCGACATCAGCGCGCCTGATTTGCCCACCTTGTTTGCCGCCAGCTTTGACGCTTTCCAAAAAGCTCGCTCGCTGTTCGACAGCCCGCAAGTACGCCCCGATCCCTCCAATCTGACCATGGGTCAACCGCTGCTTGAAGTACGGCCGGATTGGGAGCGGGCAGCTGAGCTGGGCGTGGACCCTGCGGACCTCGGCTATACGGTATGGGCTTACTCCGACGGCGCCTTTGTCGATGAATTTTTCATGGAAGATGAAAAAATCGACATGTACCTTTACGCGGCTTCTGGGCGCATAGTGCACCCGCGCGATATCGATACGGTCAGCCTGTATACAGACACCGGCAATGTGGTGCCGTTGGCCGCCGTGGCGCGCGTCGATGATACGGTCAATACGGAAACCATTCGTCGCGTAGACGGTGAACGTACGGTGACACTCAGCATTGTGCCGCCGCGGGAAGTGGCGCTGGAAACCGCTATCGAACGGGTCCGAACTGAAATTGTGTATGGCATGAAAGCCAACGGCGAAATACCCGCCAGCGTGCAGATGGACATCAGCGGTGCGTCAGACCGCCTGGAAACCACGCGCAACGCGCTCAGCGGCAATTTTGTCGTGGCCATCGCCATTGCCTATCTGCTGATGGTTGCCGTATTTTCCCACTGGGGGTATCCGCTTTTGATCATGACCGCCATTCCCATAGGCGTCAGCGGTGGCATTGTCGGCTTGTGGTTGCTAAACGCCTTCGGCGGATTGTTGGGTAGTCTCGGTCTGCCGCCAATTGTGCAGCCTTTTGATCTGATCACCATGCTTGGCTTTTTGGTGCTGATCGGCACCGTGGTGAATAACCCTATTCTTATCGTCGAGCGTACGCTGCGCAATTTGCGCAACTCAGCAGAATCAGTTGAGGAGGCGGTGATTGAGGCGGTGCGCAGCCGTATTCGGCCTATCACCATGTCCATGGTGACAACGGTGTTTGGCTTAGCACCCTTGGTGTTTTTCCCAGGCTCCGGCACTGAACTTTATCGCGGGCTCGGCGCCATCGTGTTGTTTGGCTTGTTGTTCTCCACGGTGGTGACGCTCACCTTTGTACCCTCTGTTTTGTCGTTAGTGCTGCAATGGCGCAAACGCACATGGGGTGACCGAGCTGCCGCCTGGGGTAAGTGATTGAAACAGACTTCAGATCTTAGCCTGGTCTTGGCGGGGCCAATCCTGCGCCGTACCCAAGCTCATGAGGTGAACTTCTGGTTGGCGTGTTCCGCCGTGTGTCGCGTGCGGGTGAGTTTTGAGGCAGCCGGTGCCTCCGCACAGGTGTTAACACTGCAGCCGGGGGACCCTGGCCTACGTTTACTCAGCGCGGGCGCGCATCTGCACTATCACTTGTTGACCGTACGGCCCAACGAAGCTCTGCCGGTTGGTGAATGGATCAGCTATACCATTGAGCTGCAACCGCTAGATCAAGCGGATGGTCCCTGGCTCGATCATCACGCTTGGGCGCCGGATCTGTGTTATGACGGTGAGGACACACCGCGTTTTCGTATTGCCACGCATACCCACAGCGTACTGCATGGTTCTTGCCGCAAGCCGCATTTTAAAGGCCCGGATGGGCTGGTGGCGGCGGATGCGCTGCTGCAGAAAATCTTGGCTGACTACGATGAGTCTGATGTGTCTGATTTACCGGAATGGCCGTCGGTGTTGGTCATGAGCGGTGATCAGATATACGCCGATGATGTGGCTGGGCCTATGTTAAGCGCCATTCACGCCTTGCTGGCTCAGCTGGGTTTGCCGTCCGAGCAGCTAAATGCCTCGCAGATAGACCAAATTACCGAGGCGGACAGGCTGTATGAGGAACCTACCCATTATCGGCGTTCTAGCCTGCTGCCCAAGACAGAGACGCGCCAAGGTGTGTTAAACGTCATGTTCAGTGGGGTGCGTAAGCCGGTCTTCACCACGGTTACCGCCGACAACCATCTCATCACTTTGGGTGAAGTATTGGCCATGTATTTGTTGGTGTGGTCACCTGCGCCCTGGCAATCTCTCGATATACAAGCGCCGCCTGGACTCACCGCCAAGCAGCAACAAAAGTTTGACGCGGAACGAGCGGTGCTGGCGCAGTTTGCCGGCAACCTCGGCCACGTGCGGCGCCTGTTGGCGCACGTTCCGACCGCGATGATTTTTGACGACCACGACATCACCGACGATTGGAATCTGAATCGGGAATGGGAGGAGGCGGCATACGAACACCCGTTTTCCATGCGTGTGATTGGCAACGCGCTGATCGCCTATTTGGTGAATCAAGCGTGGGGTAATCGGCCGGAGCTGTTAGACGACAAAACTACCCGCAGCCTACAGACCGTGCTTGACGAACCCGGTACGGAACAACACGATGATTACATCGAACACCTGCTAGGCTTGGAGCAGTGGGACTTTCGCTGGGAATCGGATCCGCCGCTGATTGTGCTCGATACCCGCACGCGGCGCTGGCGCTCGGAATCTTCGCCACGCAAGCCGTCCGGGCTGTTGGATTGGGAAGCTTTGACCGACCTGCAGCGGGGCATGCGCGGATTAGACCGGGTGCTGTTGGTGTCCGCTGCTCCCGTGTTTGGTGTCAAATTGATAGAAACCGTACAAGCACTGTTTTCGTTTTTCGGCAAACCGCTCTTGGTCGATTCGGAGTATTGGCTGGGGCATCGAGGCACAGCCAGCGGTATTCTCAATGTTTTTCGCCACCGCAAAACCCCGCAACACTTTGTGGTGCTGTCCGGGGATGTGCATTACTCCTTTGTTTACGATGTGGAGTTGCGCGGCATTCGCGGTGGCCCGGATATCTGGCAAATATGCTCAAGTGGCTTAAAGAATGAATTCCCCGATGGTTTGTTGCGCAATTTTGATCACTTGAACCGCTGGTTGTATTCGCCGCGTTCGCCGCTGAATTGGTTTACGCGACGCCGCAAAATGCGCGTCATTCCGCGTAAACCGGAAGGCACGGCCCACGGGCGCAGAGTGCTCAACGGCAGCGGTGTCGGTGTGGTGGAACTGGATGACAGCGGTGCACCCTGGCGCATTCGACAGTTGCTCGCCGCGGACCAGCAGATGGTGCAGTTTGTACGGCGCGAAGAAGAGGCGCGTTGGGATTAGTACCACTGTCTGACGCTTGATTGAGCCTTAGCTATTGCCCAATCTGTTAACTTCGATATTATAACAAGCGTTATATATAAAATCGGCTAACGGATGGTGGAATGAAGCTCGATATATTTTCTGAAATTCAAAAACGGGACTGCGATGATAACGGCGGTTTCGCCACTCTGTTGGAGGAATCTCTGCAACAGGCGCAACATGCGGAGCGCGCCGGTTTTGATTGCTGGTGGCAAGTAGAACACCACTGTACGCCGGATTTCAGCTACAGCAGTTGTCCGGAACTGTTGTTACACGCCATTGCCAACGCCACCACGACCTTGCGGGTTGGCCACGCCGGTATCCTTGTGCCATTCGGCATCAATCACCCTTTGCGTGTGGCGGAGCGCGTGGCCACACTGGATCACCTGACCAACGGCCGCATTGAGGCGGGCTTGGCAAAATCGGGCGGCAAGGAGTGGGAAACCTTTCAAATCACCGAAGCGCAAGCGGCGGCGCATCTGGTAGAAGCCACCAAAATGTTACCCCGCGCGTGGACGGAGTCACCCTTCAACTGGAACGGTGATACGTGGCAAGTCGAAGACCGGGAGGTGCAGCCCAAGGTGGTACAACAACCCCATCCCAATCTGTGGCATACCTGTTCCAGCCCGGATTCTTTTAAGCGGGCAGGGCAACTTGGTGTTGGTGTGCTCGGCACAACCTTATTTGCGCCCATCGATACCTTTGGTGAGATGTTGGCTGGCTATCGTGAAGCGATTGCCACGACACAGACGCCGCATCCCAATAACCAAGCAGGGGTGTTCACCTTTGTACATGCCCGCAAGTCCACCAAACAAGCCATCGACAGCGGTGCGCCGCGCTCAGCCTTGTGGTACGTCAGTTCCGCACCCAAGGTGTTCCAAGTGCCGCGTGAAATCTTTTATCGCAATATTCGCGGCCAGACCGACCCGCGCTCGGCACCGTCCACCGCCGCGCTGACTGAAGCAGAAGCACCGGATGCCACGGATGTCAGCGATCCAAACCCAGTGGTGGCGTTGATGAAGCGGGAGTTTGCGGGGGAGCAGATCTCCAACGAAGAAATCTACGAAACCCTCAATCATCTCGATTCTTTCATCATCGGTGATTTGGAGACCTGCCGGCGCAAGATGAACCGTTACCGCGAAACGGGGGTGGATCGCCTTATGTGCCTGGTTCAGATGGGGGAGATTCCGCAGCAGGACGTGCTTGCCACAATAGATTGTATCGGTGCAGAGCTGTTGCAAGAGTTTGCCGCCTAAACCGGCCGAATTCACGAGGGGAGGAAATATGGACACTTTGCCGCAAGTCACTCAGGCCTACTGTGATCAGTTGTGGAGTGAAGTCTGTAACTGGGGGCGCTGGGGAGATGAAGATCAGGCTGGAGCCTTGAACCTGATTGATGCAAACAAGCGCCGCCAAGCCGCGGCCCTAGTGACCACCGGCGAGGCAATTGGCGTTGGTAACCCGTGGCCGGTGGAGCCAGGCCCGCACAATATGTGGCCGGCGGAGCATCGGATGATTCGGGCGGGAGACGATTGTGATTATCCGGGTGTGCCGGATCTTTCCGTGGCGTTGGATTACATCGGTGTGCAACACCATGGGGTAGCGTGTGCGCACATCGACGCGCTGTGTCATGTCTTTGTTGATCACAAGATGTACAACGGCTTTCCCGCTGCGGACGTCAAAAGTACGGGTGCGCAGCGCAACGATATATCGACCATGTTCGACGGCATTGTCACCCGCGGCGTTTTACTCGATATACCCGCGGTACTTGGTGTGGAATATCTTGCCGGCGACTACCGTATTTCACGCGCTGATCTTGAAGCAGCGGAGGCGCGCCAAGGTGTGGTGGTGGAGCCTGGGGATGTGTTGCTGGTACACAAAGGTAGGCAACGTCGAGTCGCGGCGGAAGGTTTGTTCGATCCGGTTGTGGGCGGGATGCCTGGCATACATCCTGAGTGTATCCGCTTTTTTCACGAACGCGGCGTGGTGGTATTGGGCAGTGACTATATGAATGACCCACAGCCAAATTGGGAATGCCCGAAATGGCCTTTGCCCATGCACTATCTGGGTATATGCGGCATGGGTATGACGCTGCTGCATAACCTTGATACGGAACATCTTGCGGTTACCTGCGCCAAACACCAGCGCTGGGGATTCCTGCTGACCATTGCCGCGTTGAAAATCCCGGGTGCGACCGGCTCTCCCGTAAACCCGGTGGCTATGTTTTAATCAACAATTTGGAGGGCGAACAGTTTGCCCAAAATTGTTGATCACGAAGGTCGCCGCCGAGATTTCATTGAGGCCGCCTACCAGACCATTCTCGAAGAAGGTCTGGCTAAAACCACCATCCGTTCCGTCGCTAAACGTGCCGGTTACACCACCGGTGCGCTGGTGCACTACTTTAAAAATAAAGAAGAGCTCATTGGGCACGTTTTAGAAGAAAACGGCAAAGACGTGCGGCTGCGCATGATTCAAGCCAACGAAGAGCATGAGGGGCGGGAGGCATTGCGCGCGGTGCTGCGTGAAGCCCTTCCCCATGATAATCGCTCCGCCGCCAGTTGGCGAATATGGTTGGCGTTGTGGTATCACGCCGAGGAGAGCAGCGAGATGCGTGCCGAGGAGCAAAGCCGCTATAAGGAGTGGTTGTCGCGTATCCGAGATTTGCTGGCAGAATCACAACAGCGCGGTGAGTTAGACACGTCTCTCGATATTGACACAGAAGCTCAGTCGTTAGTGGCGCTGTGCGATGGCATCGGTGTGCAGTACCTGATGAACCGCAAGCGCATGCGACCCAAACACATTGACCTCATCGTCGATAACTACCTGGATCGATTATTCGTTAACTAGCCTCTTGCCAGCGGCGCTTAATATAACGTATGTTATATAACGCCTGTTAGGTGGAGAGAGTGATCGTGACCATGGGGCCTCAGCAGACAAGCACACCGCTTGTCACTTCCGTGATAGTCGCCTTAGTGGGTGGCTTTGTCTTTTCCCAATCTGCGCTCGCACAAAACGCAGAATCCTCCGGCGTAATCGAAGAAATCTTGGTGACCGCGGAAAAGCGGACATCCACGGTGCAGGACACTTCCATTGCCATTACCGCGTTTGACAGCACCGCGCTGAATGATCGCGGCATTGATGAGCTGGAAGACCTGCAATTTGCGGCACCCAACTTAGTCATCAGTCCGAATTCCCAATCGCCGGTGACGTACGCCTACATACGCGGCATCGGTTCAGATCAGCTGGTGGCGGGATTTGACCCAGGTGTGGCTTACCATGTCGACGGTATCTATGTTGGCCAGCCGTCAGCCATGCCGGGAGATATGTGGGACATGGCCCGGGTTGAGATATTGCGTGGCCCACAAGGCACGCTGTACGGCCGCAATACCACGGGCGGGTCGATAAACGTGGTTACCAATGACCCGGTCGAGGGGTTCGAAACATTTGGCGATGTCACCATCGGCAACTATGACCGGCGCCGTTTCCGCGGCGTGGTTAACGCCGGCAATGAACAGGTAGCTGGGCGTTTGTCCTATATTCGCGATTTTGATGATGGCTACCTGGAGAACAGGGCGGGCAAAGACGGTGACCAGACCAATAATCACAGTGTGCGCGGTAAGGTGAAGTTTGCGTTGGGTGACAACGCGCAGCTTAAGCTCACCGCCCAGCGCTTCGAAAACAAAGGCCGAAATTCGCAAAAACGCCGTGAAGCGTTTACCGGTATCCCAGTCTACGACGGGGCATTGCCGAACCCTTCCGACCCACGCAAGGTAGCGAAAGATTATCCGGAAGAGCTGGAATTGGAGAACACTTACCTCGGCGCAGATTTCCGCATTGATTTTGACGGCTTTTCCCTTGTATCCATCACGGGTTACATCGAAAACGAATGGCTGCAGAACTCTGACATCGACATGTCGAATTTACCCATCCAGTATCAGAACTGGGAGATGGAAACCGATCAGCTCACTCAAGAGTTGCAGCTGGTTTCGAACGGTGACGGTCCCTGGCAGTGGATCGTCGGTGTCTTCTATTTTGAGGAAGATTTGGAAACCAATTACTTGTTTGAAGACACCTCTCCGTTTGGGTTTTTGTTCCGCAATGGCGGCGAATTGGAAACGGAGTCGCAAGCCGTATTTGGGCAAATCTCCTACGACTTCAGTCAATCCGGCGCGCCGCTGCGTCTAGTTGGCGGGCTGCGCTGGACAGAAGATGAAAAGACCATTGATGAGTTTCAACAGATACCCCTGTTCGGCGTCGACTTTGCCGGTCGTATGGACGACAGTTGGGATGAGGTGAGCGGCAAACTGGGATTGGACTGGTTTGTGAACGATGACACGCTGGCCTATGCAAATATTTCCCGCGGCTACAAGGGTGGCGGATATTCCATCGGCCAGTTTGATGTCTACGACCCGGAAACCGTGGATTCGATCGAAGTGGGTCTGAAAACACAGTTCCTCGACAATCGTGCGCAAGTGAACGTTGCGGTGTTCTATAACGATTATCAGGATCTGCAGGTTAACTTCCTCGAATTTACGTTGTTCACCACCGATAACGCCGCTGAAGCGACCATTCGGGGGCTCGAAATTGAAAGCACCTTTATACCGGTGGACGGTCTGACGCTGGGCGCTAACCTAACGGTGTTAGACGCGGAATTTGATGACTACCAATTTACACCGGCGATCGATTTAGAAGGGGATACGCTCAACCGCGCGCCAAAAAACACCGTATCGTTGTTTGGACGATATGAATGGAACATAGGGGACGCGGGGCGGTTAATCGCGAGAGCGGATTACTATTGGCAGGACGAAGTGTATTACCGGGTGCAGAACATCGACCGGCACCGGGAAGAGAGCTTTTACACTGCGGATGTGCGCTTCCAGTGGATCAGCGCAGATGACACCTGGCAGGTAGACCTGTTTGGCAAAAACGTCACCGACGAAGATAACCAGCGCGGCTTAACCGTCTCGGACGGTCTCTCCACGGGTAACAACAGTTTCGAAACCTTCTACCCGCCGCGTACCTATGGGCTAACGGTCGCTTGGCGTCCGAACTTTAATTAGTGGACCTAGCTATGAGCGAATGGCGCGCCCGATCGATCTTTCATTTTATTCTGCCCTGCCGTGACATCGACGCATCCGCGGAGTTTTACGCCCTGTTCGGTTTTGAGGTGATCAAGGACAACCGCGACGTACAATGGCCGGACTACGTCGGCAGCAACTTTAGTATGATGCCAGGCGCACAAGGCCGAGCTTTGCAACTGGTGTTACCCCACGGCGATCGGCTGCAAACCCGGATCGACTTAATCCAGTGGTTAAAACCCGTGTGGCCAAATCGCAATAGAGATTTGCCGTTAGAAGAACGGATGCCAAGGGTTATGGCGCTGCTTACCGAGAACATTACTGCAGCCTACGCAGACCTTACGGAGAAAGGCCTGCAACCCACCGCTCCATTGCGTGATCCGGATTCGGTCATCGGTGTGCAGGGGGTGGTGTGTTTTGAAGATCCCGATGGCCACATTGTAGAGCTCATCGAGTATTTCGGGGATCAGCTCGGTAGTGCCTCGGAAAATCTGCCGACACGCGACTAACAGGTTATAATATGCGCCGAGTTAATAGTTCAGACAGGCGCAGCAGTAGTGGACCGCATTACCCTAACCACACCCGACGATTGGCACCTTCACGTCCGTGATGAGGAGGTGCTGCCCAGCGTAGTGCCGTTTACGGCTCGGCAGTTTAACCGCGCCATTATCATGCCTAATCTCACGCCGCCGGTGACCACTACCGAACAGGCGCTGGCATACCGACAGCGAATTCTCGACGCGGTGCCGGACAACCTGTCTTTTGACCCGCTCATGACCCTGTATCTCACCGACAACACGCCGCCGGAGGAAATTGTTCGTGCCAAAGCCAGCGGCCACGTGCACGGGGTAAAACTCTACCCCGCGGGTGCAACCACCAATTCTGAATCGGGTGTGACCGACATTCATCTGTGCAACGACACGCTGGCTGCCATGGAGCGTGAAGACCTTCCTCTGTTGATACATGGTGAGGTGACTGACGACGACGTCGACATCTTCGACCGCGAGGCAGTGTTTATCGAACAGATCCTGTTACCGCTGGTTGGGCGCTTTCCAGGTTTGAGGGTGGTGTTTGAACACATCACCACGGCTGACGCGGCTGACTTTGTTGCGCAAGCTGCGGACAACGTAGCCGCCACCATCACCGCTCACCATCTATTGCTGAACCGCAACGATATGTTGGTTGGGGGCATTCGACCGCACAACTATTGCTTACCGGTGTTAAAGCGTGAACACCATCGCCAAGCCTTGGTTGAAGCGGCTACTTCCGGTAATCCCAGGTTTTTCTTGGGTACTGACAGCGCTCCCCATAGCCGCTCCACCAAAGAACATTCGTGTGGCTGTGCGGGTAGCTTTACCGCGCCTACCGCCATCGAATTGTATGCCCAGGCGTTTGATGCAGCAGGACAATTGGCACGTCTTGAAGCTTTTGCCAGCCACTTCGGGCCGGACTTCTATGGTTTGCCACGCAATGAAGGTACCATCACCTTGCAGCGCGAGGCTTGGCAGATACCGGGTAGCTTTCCTTTCCTCGATGAGGAAATTGTGCCGTTTATGGCCGGTGAGACGCTCACCTGGCGTCTGGTTGAGGCGCGCGCCTAGCCGCAGCACTTATGGAACGCGTCATAGTTCAACGAATTAACCAAACAGGACCCTAGGTGCGGCGCTCGAGCCCGGCACCTTGCAAACGCCACAACAGAACATCTAAACGGTCTTGACCAAAAAAGGGTTCCCCCTCGAAGGTGCACGTTGGTACACCCCAATGACCGGCAGTTTCGTGGTCTTGCTGGTTTTGTTCGATGATATCGTCCAGGCGCTGGGTTTCCGCCAGCGCCTGTTTGTCCATCTCCGTTAAATTCAACCCGGCACGATCCGCTGCCGCTGCGAGATGATCACCGGTATGCCATTCTGCCGTGCCACCCCAGATTAACGTTGATACTTCATCAGCGAACTCAATGCCTCGATTCTGTTCTGCCGCCACCACGCCAAGGCGGGTCAAGCGGTGGATGTAAGGCTGCTCTGCAGCCGTCTGGCGTAAACCTTGCTCATCTACATATTGGGCAACGGGGTCTGGATTGGGCCACACAAACGGCAGCTCCAAATACTCTGCGACACGAAATACGTCTGTCATGAAGTAAGAAAACCACTGTGGATGTACGTTGTGGAAAAACTCCGGCGTGCGGATGGCTATGGGATATACGGGTCTAAAATTGACTTGTAACCGGTACGTGTCCTGCCACTCGCGCAACCTCGGAGTGGCCAGATACGACCAGGGGCTACGAAAAGACCAGAACACATCAATTTGTAAGTCGTTAGACATTTACGTGATCTCCTTTTGTTTGCATGCGTGTTCCACCAATTTGCACCAGAGTTGGAACATGTTTTCTAAGTGTTTTGGGTTTTGATGTACCCCGCGGTGCACCACCATGCCGCGAACCATATAGAGGGTGAGCTCAGCGATGTCCTCCACCTCGAAGTGGTCTGGCGGGTCACCAATCCGCTTGTTCGCCATGCTGCGCAGGTACTCCAGCCATTCTTCGTCGAAGCGTTGAATGTCTTGTCTGAGGTCTTCGTCGGTGCGTGCTGCCACCAAGGATTCAAGGGTGGCGTAATAGTAGGAAGCATCCCGTTTGCTGAAGCTTAAGGATTGCAGATAGCGTAGTAAGGAGATCTGAGACTCCCCACCCGCATTCATACGCCGCTGAGCCTGTGCTTTTAACTTGTTGCGCAGGCGTTGCAGCGCGGCGATCAACAATTGACTCTTCTTTGGATAGTGATGGGTTTGGGCACCGCTGGAAACACCCGCCTCCTGGCAGATTCTGATTGTGCTGGTACCAGCCCAACCTTCTCGCAACAGCACCGACAGGGTTGCGGCTTGAAGTTTTTCTTTGGTGACTTCCGCTCGCTCCTGGGATTTGCGTGTGATTGCGCTCAAGCAACTCTCTCCTTGTTGGGTCTTCGGCTTGGTATAGGGCGGAGATTAGCCCACCCGGACAAGCATAGCAGGAACCGGGTGAGGATATATGTTGACATAAAAAACAAATAGAGTACTCTGTTTTTTTATTTATTAAATTGAAGGGCTGCTGATGGATCTGAAGATAAAGGGCAAGAAAGCGATCATGGCGGGTGGTAGCGCTGGTATGGGCCGCGCTACAGCAGAGCGGCTGGCGGAGGCTGGTGTGGAACTGTTTATCACGGCGCGACGGCAACAGCGCCTGGTGGATGCAGCGCAGGAAATAAGCGCGCAATACGGTGCCAGCGTTACCCCGATTGTGGCTGACTCTTCCACCGAGGAAGGGCGCCACGCGTTGTTCGCCGCCTGTCCGGACCCAGATATCCTGGCAATTACCATCAAACCGCCGCCACCGAACGGTAACTTTCTGGAACTGACGCCACAAAACTGGCGGGACTCGATTGAAACCGCTCTGATTGGCCCAATTGAGTTGATGCGTCACTACATCCCGGGAATGCAAGATCGAGGCTGGGGTCGCATCGTTAATATCGCGACCTTTTCGGCAAAGAACCCGATGATTTGGCGACTGATGTCTGGCCCGGCGCGTTCCGCGCTGCTGAATTACACGGCCAGCGTGTCGCGCGAAGTCGCCCAGTACGGCGTCAACATCAATAACCTGCTGCCGGGTATGTTTGCCACTGAAGGTGCGGGTGAATTGCGTGAAACTTACGCGGCTGCGTTTGGCATTGATTCCGACCCGGACACGGTGAGGGCCCACTTCCAGGCTAACAATCAGATCCCGGCGGGTTTTGTTGCTGACGCGACAGATTTGGCGCCGATGGCGGCTTTGCTGTGTAGCGACTTGGCGCGGTTTATTGTAGGTCAGAACATTGTGATTGATGGCGGCCAACACCGCTCCATTCTTTAGACCACGGCAACGCCACTGAGGAGATCAACATGAGCCAAACCAGACACATACTTGTAGTGGGCGGCGGCACGGCGGGTACGGTGTTGGCGTCGCGCTTAAGTGAAAGTCCCGCTTTTATGGTGACGTTGCTTGAAGCGGGTCCGGACGATGAGGCATATGATGCGGTTGTGCTTGATCCAGCACACGCCGCCAATGCCTGGGCGGGCGCCGCTCCCATTGCGCCATCGCCGATGCTTACGGATACCGGTGCCATACCTATGTTTCAAGGACGTGTACTGGGCGGCACTTCCGCTGTGAATGGCTTAGCCACCATTCGTGGCCTGCCGGAAGATTACAACGGGTGGGCCGCCGCGGGTTTAGATGGCTGGGGTTGGGATGACGTTGCCAGTACTTTCATTGCCGCGGAGTGTGATGCGGATTTTCCGCACTCGCCGATTCATGGCCATGCCGGACCACTGCCGGTGCGACGCTGGCGCTTTGAAGAGCTCAGCCGTGCCCAACGTGCTTTTTATAACGCGATGGTGGAGGCGGGTGAACCTGCCGTCACTGATGTAAACGACCCCTCGCAGTTACCCGGTGTGGGTGTGTTTCCGGTGACCATCGACAGTCAGGACCGGCGTGTTTCAACCAGTCTGGCGTACCTCACTCCTGAGGTGCGTGCGCGTGAGAATCTGAACATTCGTACCGGCGCCGAAGTAGTGCAGATTGAAATTTCTGCCGGGCAGGCGCGCGGTGTAACGCTGGCTTCGGGTGAACAGATCGATGCGGATGAAGTGGTGGTGACCGCGGGTGCGTTGTGGTCGCCGACCTTGCTGCTGCGCTCGGGTGTTGGTCCAACTGCGCAGTTGCAGAAGTACGGTATTCCTATTCACGCCGATTTGCCGGTGGGTGCGACGCTCAGCGACCACCTCGGTCCAGGGATTGCCTATCACCATGATGGCCCTCGGGGTGGCAGCGCGGGGCCTGCACAAGTGCTGGTGCTTGGCGCGTCGGACGGGCGCAACGTTGATTATCACGCGTTTCCCATCGCCTCCGCACCAAGCGAACAATCCACTCAGTTTATGATGGCCGCTTTTTTGCTGCGATCCAGCGGCGCCGGTAGTGTCACATTGGGTGATTCGGTGGACGCACCACCGGTCGTTAAAGCGCCGCCCATGCCGGATGACGCGGTGCCCCGTTTGCGCCACGCTTTCGAACGTATTGCCGCGTGGGAGTGTTCCGCTGCTGCGCGCAGCTTGGGCTGTGAACCGGTTGAACCACTTGATCTGCATGCCCCCGATGCGGTTGAGCGTGCACTTGAGCGCCAGGTGTTGAGTTATGGGCACATGACCAGCACCTGCCCAATGGGAACGGTACTGGACGCGGATTGCCGAGTCCTTGGCGTTGCCGGTTTGCGTGTCGCGGATGCGTCGGTCATGCCGACCATTCCGTCAGGCAATACCTATCTTGGCTGTGTCATGGTGGCCGAGCGGGTAGCACGCAAAATTGCGCCTTAACCCATCAGGTAGAGATACTCTTCCTGCACAATTTTGCCGTCTGCCACGGTATACAGCCCGACCTCTTCCATCTGCGTGCGCTCGCCCTCGGGCGGCGTCATGTCGAGAATGTAGCGCACCACAAATTGGTCGTCACGATGGCCGACATAGGGTCCAAACGCTTGGGTGCCGTGCACTTCGTTGGTGCCAAACCACCACTCATGTTTGCCGCGGATGGCGTCCACACCTTCTAGGCGTGCGGGCATGTCTTCGCTTTCACCGCCTTCGATGCTGACGACATTGTCGGCGTAGTATTCGTTGACAAACTCGGCCTCAGCGGCCTGGCCGGCTTGTGCCGCGGCGATCAGTTTCTGTCCGATTTCCATAACGCTCATAGCAATCTCCCATCTTCTATTGGTTTGCTGGGGCAGTGTACAGCTAGCCTCCTGACACCATTGTGTCAGGAGGGATTCGTTTGTTTGAGCACATGAGACTTATTCTTAAGGCACCCTAGATCCGCCCCTATATTGCTCTAAATGTGTGCCGCCGATCCGCCGTCCACTTCGATGGCGGCGCCATTAACGTAACCTGCTGCGTTGCTGCATAAAAACGCCACCACGTCGGCCACTTCTTTGGAGGTCCCGTAGCGACCTACCGGCACGCCGCGGCCATTATTCTCCAATACGGCTTCCATGGTGGTGTCGTTGGCCTCGGCAATTTCCGTGGCGGCCCGTTCCCACATGGCGGTGTGAATCAAGCCCGGGAGCACAGAATTCACCAAGACCCCATCAGCGCCGTATTTTTTACTCAGCGATTTGCTGATGGATATCATCGCCGCCTTAGTGGCGCCGTAGTCGATGAGCGCGGCGTTAGGATACTTGGCAGCGCCGCTGGCAATCATCACTACACGCCCCCATTTTTCTTTGCGCATGTGCGGCAGTAGGCGGCGCGTGCAGCGTATCGCGGAGAGCAGGTTGAGCTCATGCAGGTCTTGCCAGTCTTCGTCTGTCATATAGAGGAAATTTCGAGACGGAGACGCGCCAACGTTGTTGACCAAGATGTCCACACCGCCGCCAGATTCTACTGCATCTAGAAACGCTTCTGTGGAAGCTTGATCACCCATGTCTGCAACCAGACCCGTTACTCGATCCGAGTAGGCAGCCAAGGCACCCACCGCCTCGGCGTTGCGGGCGCAAAACACCACCTCGGCGCCCATATCCGCCAACTCCTGTACCACCGCTTCGCCGATTCCCAGGCTGGCTCCGGTCACCACTGCGCGGCGGCCTGTGAGATTTAAGTCAATCATGGTTCATCCTCCTCATACTGGCGTTGACCTTCACGGTTGTGCCAACAGCTTGTGCGGAATTTAACCGCTAACTGCTGATCCCGCTTCGCGGGCTTGCCTTGTGAAATCGATGAAGTCCTGCACCATCAAATCGTGGATCTCACGTTCACACTGGGCCATTGTGTCGCGGTCCTCAGCACGATCCCTGCGTTCGGTGGACATTAGGTTCTTGCTGGTGCAGGGATAAGTGGCATCGTGAAAGTAAAGCAGTTGGTCTTGTTTGACAGCGCGCATGGCTACCTTGGCCCGATAGGACAGCCGGTAGTCTTTAAACGGTCCAACGCCAGTGTCTGCTTCAACCACCAGCGGTTCAAAGTACACCACCAAGACACCGTCGTAAGCGGCCTCAGCGGCCATTTGTTTGGCGTGCATCATGGCGGATGTTGGTGGCCACTCATTGTCCAAACGGGCTTGAATTTGCTTGCGGGGGAGAAATACTGGGCTCACGCTAAATTCCGCCTGCAGTTGATCGGCAAAACTCTGCTCAATGCCGCTAACGGCGGAGCTGTTATTATAGATGCGAGCGCTCGCGGAATATGCTCGCTCTAAATCGTCGCGATCTCCCTGTTCGGCGAGTGTCAATCGCATGCGTTCTGCATCGCTTCGTGGTGGCTCAAAGCGTACAAACTGCCGTGAGACGTCCACTAAAACCTGAGTGTTTTCGTAGTAGCTGGAAATAGCCAAACGGTATGCAGGAGAGAAAGGCTGCTGTGCCAGCCGTTGCGCCTGGATTTCGGTGTCCGGTAGTTGCGGCACAGCGATACAGGCGCAGAGCAGAGCTGATATGCAACCGATCAGGGTGGCGCGTATCAGCGCCTGTGCAGCTGCATTGATGCTCTTCAAGTACATGTTAGAGCTTCCCCACGACTAGAGATTAAACAGTTTCACCGCATTGCCACCGAGCACTCGATTGCGACGTTGTTCCGACATGGGTGCCAACGCCGCATGCACTTCCTGCATGGCGGTGAGGTGTGAATCCACATGCGGGTAGTCGGAACCCCACAGAAACTTGTCTTCACCCACCAAATCGCACTGGGCGTCGATGCTGCCTTCGCTGGGGTCCATGACAAACCAGAAGTTTTCGCGTATGTACTCGCTCGGTGGGCGGGACAAGCAACTGGTTGCAGCAAAGCGGGCGTATTTTTCGTCCAACCGATCCATTAGATAGCGCACGTAACCCGCGCCGGATTCGACAATTGCCACTTTGAGTTGCGGTAAACGCTCAAACAAGCCGTCGCACACGAGGGCGGCGACCGCGGGAATAAGCTGCATGGTGCCGCCGAGACCAAACGAAAACACCGTGTCGGGCCGTTCGCGGGTGATGTCCCACCATTGAGTATTAGACAAGTTCACGACGCGGTCGAAGCGCACGATAAGGTGCACGCAGATCGGCAGGTTCGCATCTATCAGGAGCTGCCAGATGGGATCAAAATCAGGGTGCGAAGGACGCTTGCCCAACACAGGCTCGGGGGCGAGGAACATGCCTTTAAACCCTAACTTTAAACAGCGCTGCAGTTCTTGATAGGCGAGATCAACGTCGTATAAGGGGATATGGGCGATGGGTAGAATGCGATCTAATGCCGGTTTGGCAAAATCCCATTGCCAGTTGTTGTAGGCGCGTGCGTAGGCCATGGCCAATTCGGGATCGTCTTCTTTGTCCCACAGAATCCCGATGGTAGGGAACACCACACCTTTGTCTACCCCCCATTCGTCTAGCAGCTGCACGCGAGCGTCGGTATCGTAGGACGCTTTGGGGCAACCATCTAAGTAGGTGAGTGTGGGGTCGGTAAAGGTCTGCACCGCATCATGCTCGGCACCACCCAGCGCGGCCAGGCGTCCGGACAGCAGTTCTTTGGTGTCCATCATCAGCCGTTCGGTGCCGTCTGCGTTGGGTTCGATGCGAATGGCGCGGTCCCGGTACTTGGGTTCCAAGTAGTTGAGCCACAAATCCGGCGGTTCCATGACATGAGAGTCCATGTCGACCACCAGTGTTTTTGTTTCTGCCCCTGTTTCTGCCGTTGTTTCTGACATGTATCTCCCCCTTTGGACTACAAGACGCACCCATTGTAACGCGCGCATAGGTAGCCACAAGGAGGGCTACTCAATCGACAAACTCCTCAATGGTTTGGATGACCTGCCCGCGCACATCGCGTGAGATCAAGGAACAGATGTGTTCCCGGGCTGTATGCCCATCACAGCAGGCGCGCTGCATCTCGTTGAACTAGTGGTTTTGCGCACGGTCACCATCCGGCAGCAACATGCGGGTGAACAGTTGCCGGCAAGCCGGTTCGTCGCAACCCCAGCCGCGCTCAAACAGCGGCATCAAGGTAAGCCAACGCTCCCGCAACGCAGCCTCACCGGAAGGTGGACCGGGGCTCGCCGGACTCAGGCCAATACCGCGACCGTCGTAGTGGACTAACGGGTGCGCCTTGCGGGGCCGTGACCACGACGCGCGCCCCTGTGAGGAGGTCTATTTCGCCTCCAGGTGGGTGAACCATCCAAGGCAGCGCACAATTGGAATGCCTTGTTTCGCACCGCTTTTAGCATAGGCGACGCTGGCGCCATCCGCGGCGGTGCAGAAACGAATCTGCTGTCGCGGTTCAGTGGGTGGTAATCCGGAGATCCTGTCGCTAAAACTGGAGTCGGCCAGATAGAGAAACGTGACAAAAGAAACGTGACAAAAAAGATGGTGTAACAAATGACGCCATAACCGAAAACTCCAACTCGTTTAATCATAGTCGCCTAAGGGCTCGTTAAAGTGACAACGAGTGTGGCAGCCGGCCGAGGCGTCGACATGAGTCGCAGGTCCTGTTTTAAGGCCTGTTTTTAATAGCTGTGTTTAGGACAAACGTCCCAGGTCGATCGGCGCGCTCATGGCGCTTGGCCCCTAAAAACCGATGTCTTTTGCCAGCACCGTGGCTTTGGCGCGGGAATCCACGCCGAGTTTGTCCAAGATATTGGTGATGTGATTACGCACGGTTTTTTCGCTGACAAACAATTCTTCGGCAATGTCGCCATTGCTGGCGCCGCGCGCCATGACGCTAAGAATTTGATTTTCGCGTTTGGTTAAAGTGTCAAAACGGCGCGGCTCCGGAGGCGTCCACCAAGCGCAGGAACTCGGTAAAGGCGGGTTCGTCTTCCAGCAGAATGTGATTGTTGGAGTCGAGTGCGACACAGCGTGCTGACAAAGCCGCCCTGAGACATACCAAACCGGTTAAAACTCTCCAGTTCCAGATGATCGACAATCGATTCAAGGTCGGTGACCCAATCTTCGAACGTCAGCGACGTAAGCTCGCGTTCGCTGAGGCCACAGCCACGCTCGTCATAGCGGATCAATGGGTTCTACGTGACAGCTCCCGTCACCAGTGCCCCCAAACCGGGCCATGTCAATCTTTTTCTAAGTGCGTGAGCCAGGTGGCGGCGCGCGCAAGCGTGCCTGCGCCTGCAGAGGGGGAGTCAGGCTACGGTGCGCACCCGGGGTGGATGGTCTAGAATGGCGCAGACAAAGCTTATGAGCGGAACATAGAGGGGGTGAATATGGACGTGGGCGCTGCATTGATTTTTCAAGGCACGGATCCGCAGCTGTCGGATCGTGACGTATACAAACGCGAGCTACGTATGGGGGATCTGGCCATCGACCTGGGCTTTCAGTCCATCTGGTCGGTGGAACATCATTTTACGGATTACACCATGTGCCCCGATGTGACCCAGTTTCTGTCCTATTGGGCGGGTCGCAATTCCGAGGTGCAGCTGGGTTCCATGGTCATTGTTTTGCCTTGGCACGATCCCATGCGCGTGGTGGAGGAAATCTCCATGCTGGACAACATGTCCGATGGGCGCATGGTGCTGGGCATCGGTCGTGGTCTCGGGCGTATCGAGTTTGAAGGCTTCAACCGGGACATGAACATCTCACGGGAGTATTTCACCGAATCCGCGCAGATGATTTTAGAGGGTTTAGAACAGGGTTATTGTGAATTCGACGGTCAACACATCAAGCAGCCCCGGCGCGATGTCCGCCCGGCGCCGTTTAAGAGCTTTCGCGGACGCACCTACGCGGCGGCGGTGTCACCGGAATCTTCACAAATCATGGCGCGTTTGGGTGTGGGCATCTTAATTGTGCCGCAGAAGCCGTGGGATGCTGTTGAGCAGGAGCTGTCCTCTTATCGCGCCACCTACCGCGAGGTGAACGGCGATGAAGCGCCAGAGACCATTCTGGCGGGCTGGACTTACTGCGATGAAGACGCGGGGCGCGCGGAAGAAATGGCGCGCAAGTACATCGGCGGCTACTACCAGACGGTGGTAAAACACTACGAACTGGCCGGCGACCACATGAAAAATACCAAAGGTTACGAAGCCTACGTTTCTGTACAGGAAAATGTGCAGAAGAGTCAGGATGCCATGGAAGAATTTTTCATGAGTATCCAGGTCTGGGGCACGCCGGAAATGTGTTACGACAAAATCAAGTCGTTTACTGGCCGGGTGAACGCTGGCGCCTTTAATGGTGTGTTCAGTTATGCCGGCATGCCTTATGACGCAGCAGAGCAGAGCATGCGTTTGTTTGCCCGCGAGGTGATGCCGGAGATCCGTAAGTTGCCGGGTCAGCCGCTAAATTCTTTGGCGGCCTGAGTGAACGTCTGGCACTTTCATGCCGCATCGCTTCGAGACGTTGGGGGTACAAAGTGGGTGGGCAGAAGGAAAGTGTATGGATAGCTGCTGAGGTCGCAGCACATCTCCAGACCAAGGTGTAGAAAGTAAGTGGCGGACACCCGTTGCGACTTAACCTGAAGTGGTGGGTGTTCGCGTGGCCGCATCCACCTCGCTTAACCTATGCAGCTGGTACATCTGATCAGCCAGTGGGCTATGCGTTAGTGACCCAAGCCTTACACCAGCCGTCGCCAGCCACCAGCTTGTTGGGGATGGCTGAACACAAACCCATGCCGTTACCTTTGTCGGTGTACAAGCGGCAGTTGGAGCATAATTGTCCGGCGTCGCTGCGTTGCGACTGGGTGGCATCTGCTTTGTAGCCTAAAGCAACCGCGATGGGGTCGTCTTCGGTCAGCGTCGGAAGGTCTGACGCGATAGCGCCGGTGGCAATTAATGAGGAACCGGCGATGGCGGCTGCGGATCCCGCGGCTGTGCGACTTAAAAATTGCCGGCGGGTGCTTTGGTTGATGTCTTTGGGGTTACGTTGGGTCATAGTGTTGCTCCGTTATATTGGGACAAAACATATCCTATAGGCCCCAAATTAGCTAATTTAGACTAAAATAATGGACATAAATGAGAATTATTCGCGAGGACTTATTGTTTCGTCTCAATAATGTCCAAATATCACTTCAAAAATATCCGCCAACGTATGCACTCAGGGATTCTTCGCCACCGCGAGCTGTCTGTTGGTTGTTGCCCGCTTCGCATACACTGACGGGTGTACTAAGTATTGGGAGGCGATGAGTGAGCGAGACGAGGGAATTAGCCTTTGACCCGGACCAACTGCGGGAAAAGTACCGCATCGAGCGCGACAAGCGCTTACGCAAAGACGGCAACGAGCAGTACGTGGAGGTTGCCGGAGAGTTCTCGAATTATATTGACGACCCGTACGTTTCCACTCCCATTGATCGGCCCGCGCTGACCGACGAGGTGGAGGTGATTGTCGTTGGCGGTGGTTTTGGCGGCTTGATCACTGGTGCGCGTCTGCGCGAGGCGGGCATTGAAAACCTGCGCATCATCGAAAAAGGCGGCGATTTTGGCGGCACCTGGTATTGGAACCGCTATCCGGGTGCGGCATGTGATACCGAGTCATACATTTATCTGCCGCTGCTCGAAGAAGTGGGTTATATACCCCAGGCAAAATACGCCAAAGCGCCGGAGATCCTCGCTCATAGCCAGAACATCGCGCGACATTTTGATCTCTATCGTGACGTGTGTTTTCAGACTGAAGTCACCGAAATGCAGTGGGACGAACAGGCGTTGCGTTGGATTGTGCGTACCAATCGCGACGATGCCATGCGGGCTAAGTTTGTGGTGATGTCCAACGGCCCGTTGAATCGACCGAAGTTACCGGGCATTAAAGGCATCACCCGCTTCACTGGCCACACCTTCCACACCAGCCGCTGGGATTACGATTATACCGGCGGTAGTCCGGAAGGCGATTTGCACAAACTGGCGGACAAGCGTGTGGGCATCATCGGCACGGGTGCTACCGCAGTGCAGTGTATCCCGCATTTGGGTGCCAGCGCCCAGGCGTTGTACGTGTTCCAGCGCACACCGTCTTCCGTGGACGTGCGCGATAACCGGCCCACCGATCCGGATTGGGCTGCCAGCCTTAAGCCGGGTTGGCAGAAAGAGCGTATGGAGAACTTCAATACGCTCACGTCCGGCGGGGTCATCGAAGAAGATTTGGTCCAAGATGGTTGGACAGAAATCATCCGCAACTTGATCTCGATGGCGAACTATCGCGGCAAAGGGCTGGAGCGCAAAGAAATCGAGCGACTCATGGAATTGGCCGATTTTCAGAAGATGGAACAGATACGCGCACGAGCCCAGGAAATTGTCGAAGACCCGCAGGTAGCGGAATCTTTAAAACCCTACTATCGGCAGTTCTGTAAACGGCCTTGTTTTCACGACGAGTACTTGCCGACATTTAACCGGCCCAATGTGCATCTGATTGATACCCAGGGTAAGGGTGTGGAAGAGATCACCGAAACCGGGGTGATTGCCAATGGCGAAGCATATCCGCTGGATTGCATCATCTTTGCCACCGGTTTTGAGGTGGGCACAGATTACACTCGCCGAGCGGGTTACGATTTAATTGGCAGAGACGGCTTGCGTTTGAGTGACAAGTGGGCCAACGGTATGCGTAGCTTGTTTGGGTTACAAACCCGCGGCTTTCCGAACTTGTTTATCTTGAGCAACGGACAATCAGCTTTTACCACCAACTTCCCTCACTCGATGGAAGAAACTGCCACGAATATCCGTTACATCATTGAGCAATGTAGGCAAGGTAACGTCTCCACGGTGGAACCGACCCAAGTGGCCGAAGACGAATGGGTGGAAGAGATTATTCGCCTGTCGCGGGTGAGTGAATCGTTCCAGGCGGCCTGCACGCCGGGTTACTACAACAATGAAGGTCAACCCAATCCCACTAGCGCGCAAAATTCGGCGTACGGCAAAGGTCCTAATCCATTCTTTAAGCTGATGCGGGAATGGCGCGAAGAAGGCACCATGCGAGGGTTGGAGTTAGGTTAGTTAATCGGTGGGCGAAGCGCAAGCAGACTGGGGTTTGGCTTTCGCGACCATGGGTGATCCTCACCATGAAATCCGTGATGAACTCGCTGCACAGACAGTTTCAGAACGTAACTGACCCGGGCTGAGCCGCGAGGCTACGGGGGACGAAGGGTGTGTGATGCACAACTCCGTTTTCGCTACACTAACATTCGTAATTTCAGAATTTTCTGAAATTTCAAAAAGTCACATAGTTCCGGATGTCACAGCCAATGTCAGATGTCATGAATCCGCAGCTGCAAAGCCTGGTCTTACACTTCGGCGAGATGGGCAGCCGCTGGGGGATCAACCGCACGGTGGGCCAGATATATGCGCTGCTGGTGTTTTCCGAAGCAGCGCTCAGCGCTGAACAGATTTCACAGCAACTGGGTTTTTCCCGCTCCAACGTGTCGATGGGCTTGAAAGAGCTACAGGCTTGGGAGCTGGTCACGCTGCGCCATCGGCCGGGGGACCGCAAAGATTACTTTACGGTGCCGGAAGACCTTTGGGAAATTGCCCGCACTTTGGTGCGGAAGCGTCGTAAACGCGAGCTGGAACCCACCGCGGCGATGTTGCGCGAGGCGCTGTCATCCAGTGGCGAAACGGATGGACATGTGCAGCAACGCATGCGCGACGCGCTAGAACTGCTAGAGCTGATTGTGGTGTGGACGGATGAGTTGCAGAACCTGTCGCGCAGTGACGTAGACCGCTTGATGAAGCTGGGTGCGGGGCTACAAAAAGTGCTGGAGATGACACGCCGATCGTAATTCTTGCAGTACCCTCACACAGCCAACCGCAATAGAGAACATGCCACTCCGATAAGGCCAACAAGGAAGGAGACAACATGGATACGCTGGATCTGTCGCGCATACAGTTTGCTGCCAACATCACGTTTCACATTTTGTTTCCCGCCATCACCATCGGGTTGGGTTGGTTCATCGTTTACTTTAAGTTGCGCCATAGTTTCGCAACCGACGCAGCAGAACAGGATTTGTGGTTGCGCTGCTATCGCTTCTGGGTGAAGTTTTTTGCCCTGACCTTTGCCCTCGGCGTGGTTAGCGGTATCACCATGTCGTTCCAGTTTGGCACCAATTGGCCGGGGTTCATGGAGCGAGTCGGCAACATTGCCGGTCCGCTATTAGGTTACGAGGTGCTAACCGCATTTTTCATGGAGGCGACGTTCCTTGGCATCATGCTGTTTGGGATGCATAAAGTACCTCGCTGGCTGCACACCTTTGCAACCTTTGCCGTCGCCATTAGCACCACGCTTTCTGCATTCTGGATCATTGTGTTGAACTCGTGGATGCATACGCCGGCGGGTTATGAGATTCGTGACGGCGTGCTGTTTGCGACGGATTGGGCCGCTATCATCTTTAACCCCTCCATGCCTTACCGGTTTGCGCACGTCATCCTAGCATCAGGGCTGACCGCAGCTTTTGTGGTTATCGGCATTTCCGCCTACCGGATCCGCAAAGGTGATCCTAAACCGGCTCCGCGCATGGCGCTGCGCTCCGGCCTGGTGGTTGCTGCTGTATTGGCGCCGCTGCAGATCTTCGCCGGTGATCTCCATGGGTTAAACACGTTGGAGCACCAGCCGGCCAAAGTGGCTGCCATGGAAGGTATCTGGGAAACACAGCGCGGCGCGCCGTTCCTGGTGTTCGCCGTTCCGGATCAGGGAGAACGCACCAACCACTTCGAATTAGGGATTCCCAAAGCAGCCAGCTTGGTGCTGACGCATGAGTTAGACGGTGAGGTACAAGGGCTCGATGATTTTGCGCCAGAGCACCCGCGTGTGGCGCCGGTATTTTATGCGTTTCGCATTATGCTTGCGGTCGGCTTCGCCATGTTGGCAACGGCGCTGTGGGGCGTCTACCACACGGTGTGGCGGCGCCAATTGACGCCGCGTACGTTAACTTGGTACGTCGCGATGACGTTCTCCGGCTGGGTGGCGACCATCGCGGGTTGGTACGTAACCGAGATTGGCCGTCAGCCGTGGCTGGTGTCCGGGGTCATGAAAACTGCGGAGGCGGTGACCGACCAACCGGCAAGTTACGTGGCCCTTAGCTTAACTGTTTACCTGGTGGTCTATGCATTTCTTCTGGTCAGTTACGTGGGTACGGTTTTTTATCTGGCCAATCAGTCAGCCAAGTTGGAGGCGGAAAACTACGGCGCTGCTCCGAATCCGCGCACCCCGCAAACAGCGGGAGCGACGGCATGAGCGAGACCACGTCCATACTCCCCCTCGTCTTTGCCGGTCTCATGGCGCTGTCGCTGTTGATGTACGCCATTCTCGACGGCTTCGACTTGGGTGTAGGTATCTTGTTGCCGCTGGGGGACGAAGCACAGCGCGATACGATGTTGGCCTCCATTGGCCCTTTTTGGGACGCCAACGAGACTTGGCTGGTGCTTGGTATCGGCCTGCTGCTTATCGCCTTTCCTGAGGCCCACGGGATTATCTTGGGTGAGTTGTACCTGGACGTTTTGATTTTGCTGGTCGGGCTCATTCTGCGCGGGGTCGCTTTCGATTTTCGCGCCAAGGTGCCCTCGGACCGCAAAGGTCTTTGGGATCGCCTGTTTTTTATCGGCAGCCTGATGGCGGCCCTCAGCCAGGGCTACATGCTCGGGCAGTTTGTGGTTGGTTTCCAAAGTGATTTGTGGAGTGAGTTGTTCAGCTTGTTAAGCGCGGTTTGTGTTGCCAGTGCCTATACTTTCATCGGTGGTAGCTGGTTGATCATGAAAACCGCAGAAGAACTGCAGCAGCGTGTCGTGAGTTGGGTACAAGCGTGTTTATGGTTGATGATGCTGGGCATCACAGCAGTCTCTATCGTCAATCCAATAATCTCGCCGGAGATTTTTGCCAAGTGGTTTGCGCTGCCGCAGATCATTGTGCTGCTGCCCATTCCGTTGTTGTGTGGGGCTGCGCTACTGGGCACATCTATTTATCTGAATCGGCTCAAGCACCGAAACGACGAGGTTGTGACCCGCTCGGACTGGATTCCGTTTGCGGCGGCCATTGTGATCTTCTTGTTGTCGTTTCAGGGGTTGGCGTACAGCTTCTATCCCTACATCGTGCCTTTTGAGATCACCATCTGGGATGCAGCTGCTGCGCCGGAATCGCTTGCCTTTATGGGGATTGGCGTAGCGGTGGTGTTTCCGTTGATTATCCTTTACACCGCGCTGTCTTACCGCGTGTTTTGGGGTAAGGCCACTGAGCTTCGCTACTACTAAGTGACGTGTGCTGTTAGGTGACAGCGGGCAGGGACCAGCGCCCGGAAGGCACTTCCTCTCCGCGATAGAGGTGGATGTTTGCGGCAGGCATGAAATAACACCAGGCAATGATGGGTGTGGTGGCGTCTTCGATATACACGTCCACCTCGAGGCGGTAGTAGAAGTTGTCCGCCTTTCGCCGATCGGGGTAGTAACCTTCTAATGCATCAAGGCTGTCTAACAGCTCCGGTGATGTGGTCTTGAAACTCAATAAATGTCCGTACACTTGTTGCGCGGGGTCCTCAACCGCAGCGGGAAACCCACGTTCAGGGAAATTGTATAAACGCCCCCGCGTCCACGCTCTGCTGGCGCGGTATTGATAGGCTGAGCAAAACTCATCGTGGAAGCGGCCGCCCGGTTGCAGGGTGCCATACACAAAAACGTTTAGTGTGCTGGAAGACATCAGCGCCGCAAGCTAAACGCTGCGGCGCTGTGTGTCCAGCGGTGTTGTGTCGAACCAGCCAGCAGGCGGTGTTACTGCCCCTGGCCCATGGAAAAGCCTGGTTTGCCGTCAAACTCATAAAGGTGTTCGGTTTTTATGACGTCGAGGCCCGCCTCATCGATGCGCATGGCCAAGTGAAAAATATCGCGATTGTTTAAACTCGACTCCGCGTCTTGTGGCATGGTGAAACGACAGCGCCAATGGTCGGTGCAGAAGGTTTCGGGTGCACCTGCTGGCCACACCTGCACACCTCGATTGGTGATCATGCTCAGCTCCAACGGGGCGGTCTGCGCCGCCTGAATTTGATTAGCCAAGTCCAAGGCGGTGTCGCGGCTGTTGAGAAAAATGTCGACACCCACCAATTCACGCTGTTGCTCGCGCTGCGGTGGTCGAGGGGTGGTCTGGAGCAAGCGGCGCGGGTAGTGCGCCTTACCCAGTGTCACGGCTTGTTGACCTAAACGCCGAATCACCGCATCGGCAAAACCATCGGTGCCCACACAGGTGCGGCTGCGACTACGACGATAAATGTCGCGCGTGTGCATGCCGTCCTCAATGGTTCGCAACCAAGCGTTGTGTATGAGCTCGGCTTGCTCACCGAGACCGAGATGCGCCAACATTTTCACGGAGGAAAGTAGCAGTCCGGAAGGGTTGGCGATGTTCTGACCGGCAATGTCCGGGGCGGAGCCGTGGATGGCTTCAAAAACGCTGATCGTTTCCCCGATATTGGCCGAAGGGGCGAGGCCCACTGAACCGGTTACTTCGGCAGCGATGTCGGAGACAATGTCGCCATACAGGTTGGGGGTGACGATGACGTCAAACGCTTCGGGTTCGTTGGCCACCCGGGCCATGCCGATGTCGACAATCATGTGTTCCGTTTCCACCGCCGGGTACTCTTGGGCGACTTCGTTAAACACTTCATGAAACAGCCCGTCGGTCAGCTTCATGATGTTGTCCTTGGTCATGCAGGTGAGGCGCTTACGCTTGCGCGTCATGACAAATTCGAAGGCGTAGCGAATGATGCGTTCACAGCCGGGGCGAGAAACCAGTTTTAAACACTGCACTACGTCCTGGGTTTGACGATGCTCAATACCTGCGTATAAATCCTCCTCGTTTTCGCGAATGATGACCAGGTTGGCCTCTGGATGGTGGGAGTCGACATACGGCACGTAGGCGCGCACCGGGCGTACATTGGCGTACAAGCCGAGGCTTTTGCGTAAGGTAACGTTGAGGCTTTTCATGCCAGACCCCTGCGGTGTGGTCATCGGACCTTTCAACAACACGCCACTGTCGCGAATGGCAGCGATGCTCTCGGCAGGTACGCCGGAGCTCAACCCTTGGCGCCAGCATTGCAGACCCATGTCGACAGTGTTGAAAGTCAACGGGACTTCTGCAGCTTCGAGCACTTTTAGGGTTGCGGCTGTAATTTCAGGACCAACACCGTCGCCGATGGCCACGGTGACTTGCTTGCGTTGACCGGCTTCCGCCGCAGGGTCAAATTTCAGGAGGGGTTCCGCCATGTCTAAACCCTCCGCCGCGAAGACGTTCTACTGCGCACCGGGATGGGCACGGCGCGGCGCGTGAAGTGCTGCTGGTTACGTTTGTGGTAGGTACTTGCCGCGAGAACGGCAAAGGTAGCGGCGATTGCCAAGACAAAAACAGCAGTCAACATCATCTTCGTTTTCCTTATTAATCGATGGTTCGATTACTTGTGGTTCTAAATTTTTACTCTTCTTTCTATCGAGAGGTAGTGTAAGAAGCAGGGACCTTCCGCAAAATCTGATTTTGAGAAGGTGAACGATCCGTTTTTCCGAAGTGAATAACACAGCGTTTCACGGCCAATTGACGCGGGCGCTGTACCCTGGACAATCTGTTATTTTGTAGTTGCGAAGTAGCCCCGAAATGAATTTACCCAAGTCGAAACTTACGTTAAGCACGCCCCGAGCAGGTGTCAGCAGCAGGCTATTCGCGTGGTGTACTGCAACCTGTATGGCTTGTCTGGCTGGGGTCACCCACGGCACTGATTTTCGTGATGCCAGTTGGGGTATGTCCTTGGAGGAGGTGATCGCCTTGCACGGCGAGCAACTGCCCGCGGACCGCCGGCAGGGGCGCATCGCCTACGATGGAAAATTAGCCGGCCTGGATGTGTTGATTTACTACCGCTTCGATGAAACCGGGGTGCTGGCTGAAGCCGGTTATGAAGTGTTGACCGATGAAGAAGACGGCGCGGCCGCCATTGACGCGTATGACAAACTGAATACGTTACTGCGGCGTAAGTATCAAGATGCGCAAACGCCGCAGTTAAGCTGGACCAATCGCGTGTTTGAACCGAAACCGCAGCAGTGGGGACGAGCGGTACTGATCGGACACTTAACCTACGATTGGCGCTACGCCGCCGAACGAACGGCCATCACCCACCAGCTAAGCGGTAATCGCCGGATGATCAAACACCTCTTGCGCTATGAAGCCCAAGCCGAGCAATCCACTCAAGATGTGTTGGGCGATTTGTGAGCGAAAAACTCCAGATTGCCGGTCTTTTCCGCTGCCGCCAGAAATGCGGGGCGTTGTGTGAGGCGCGCTAGATAAGCGGTCAGGTTTGGATGCGGCGTAAGCATGCCTAACGTTGCCGCGGCTGTGAGGGTAAATGCCATCATGATGTCCGCCGCGCTGAACGTCTTTCCCAGCAGAAAGCGACGCCCCTGCAGCCGGTCATCCAAGGGTTTTAGCGCCGCACCCACTCTGCCGCGAGCATCTTCCACCAACTGCGGGTGATCGGCCCCGTCATCCCGATACACCGTGAGCCAGACCACCACGCCGAGCGGGGAAAACGCGGTGGCATCCGCGTAGTGCAACCACTGCAAATACTCCCCGTGTTCCGCGGAGCCGCGGGCCGGACGTAGCCCCTGCTCGCCATACTTATCCAACAGATACTCGGTGATGGCGCCGGATTCCATCAGGATTACACCGTCATCGTCGATGGTGGGGTACTTTCCAGTGGGCGTGGATTGGATAAAAAACTTTGAGCCGGTTTGCTGGAATTCTCCGCTGATCAGCTCGTAAGATTGTGCCATCTCCTCCAGCAGCCACGCGACGCGAATACTTCGCGTGCGTGGTGCGGAATATAGTTTGAGCAATGTCCTCTACTCTCCTCGTTGATCGATGCGGGTAGCCTACGCTGCGTGCCGCTTGTTTGGGAAGAGCTTGCTGGCAGCAGCTTGGTGTAGCGCATATATTTTGGTTGCAGCAGTGGCAGAGTATTTGTTAACCATAGGGTAATGGTCCGAGCCTCTGGGTAATGCGCATCGCCTTGGCAAACACTCTGATCCAGCAGCAAACACAGCCTTCGATGAATGCTGGATAGATTTTTTCCAAACCACGCCTACATGGCACACGCCAGAAAATGGCACCCACGTGGTAGGACTGTTGTTCGACCCGCCAGGGTTCCATTCGCTGTTTAATCTCGACATGTCTGCATATTTGGATCAAACCGTCTCAGGGCGCGATGTGCTACTCCCTGAATTTATTGACGCGGTGAAGTCTGAGTTTACCGATGCCTCCATCGAAGCCGGTCACCAGCGCATTCACCAACATCTGATCTCCCGCCAGCGAAGCCCTTACCAGACTGGCTTGTTCATCTCTATGCACAAATCTGCGCTGAAGGCGGTGCCGTTGAACTGGAGGCATTTTATGAAAGCTGTGGCTACAGTGACCGCCATGTCAGCAATCACTTCAAACGCGCGGTTGGTGTCACCCCAAAGATGTTGTGCCGCATACATCGACTTGTCGCACTTCTGGAAGCCATAGAGCCGAATGTTGATGTGAATTGGACGACACTTGCGCATCAATTTGGCTTCTACGACCAGCCCCACTTTAATCGCGAGTTTAGAAAGCTAAGCGGTCTTTTCCCAAGTCAGTATCTCGAACAACGACGCCGCGAGTATTCCGATATGCAGCTAGGCGGTAGTCTGCGGCGCTTCAGGTCTGGCAATTCCAACTTGGCCAGTCGGCAGCTTACCTCTACGACGCGCTTGTTGGACCTTCGTCCATGCCGGCCAAACGCTCAATCAACTCCTCTACGCGCGTGCTGTAACCCCATTCGTTGTCGTACCAAGAGATGACTTTGGCCATACGTTGGTCGATTACCTGCGTCAGACCCGCATCGAAGATACTGGAGTGGCCGTTGCCGATGATGTCGCCTGAAACAATCGGATCTACGCAATGCTGCAAAATGTTTTTGAGCGGGCCAGCGGCTGCTGTAGCCATCACCCCGTTGATGGCCTCCACCGTGACGTTTGTTTCAAGCTCCACGGTAAGATCCACGACGCTGCCGTCGGGTACCGGTACCCGCATGGCCATACCATCGAGGCGACCATCCAACTCCGGGATCACTTGCCCTATAGCCCGTGCTGCACCGGTGGAGGTAGGCACAATATTGGTCGCGGCGCTACGCGAGCGCCGTTTGTCTTTATGTGGTGAATCGATCAAGCGCTGATCTGATGTGTAGGCGTGCACTGTGTTCAATAGACCGCGTTTAATGCCGAAGTTTTCATGCAACACCTTGGCGATGGGTGCGGCGCAATTGGTCGTACAGCTGGCGTTGCTGATGATGCGCGTTTCTGGGGTGACCACATGGTCGTTGACGCCAGCCACCAGGGTAGCCGATAGCGCATCTTTGGTGGGCACTGTGACGATGACCCGCTTAGCACCGGCATCGAGATGCCATTGCAATTGCTCCACCTGGCGAAAGTGGCCACTGCTTTCAACCACGTAATCGACGCCTAGCTCGCGCCAAGGGAGCTTCTTTGGATCTGCTTCCTGCAGGACCAAAAATGGGTCGCCGTCAATGACCATCTCTTGGTCTGTATTCGAGACTTTGCCCGGGTAAACGCCGTGAATACTGTCGTATTTAAACGCGTAAGCGAGATCGTCTGCGTTGGCCAGATCGTTGATGGCGACGACATCATAGTGGCGGCGCAGTTTAGCGATGCGTGTGATGGTGCGACCAATGCGGCCGAAGCCGTTGATCGCAATTTTGGGGAGGGTCATGCGGTAAAACTTCCTTTTTGTAGCTGATCCGAGTTACGTCGCCCCACATGGTACGGTTGGTTTGTGAAATTGTGGTAAAGACGGCTCGCTAGTAGTCAGTGCTGCGGCTTATCCAACTCCGGATAGTGCCGAAAAATACCGTCGTCGTTAAACGGTGGCCGCGTTGCCAAGTAGTCCACCAGTCGCTGGTCATTGGCCACAGATGTGGCAACTCGCAATACCCCGGGTAAGTCTTCCGCCAACCCGGCTAAGGTGTTCGGGAATGCATACTTGAGTCCGGCGATGGTCTGGAACAGGGCCAGATCACAGTAACTCAAATGGTCACCGACGAGCCAGCCGCTGTCATTGGCGGCTATACGCTGCTCAAAAAAACGTAGGAACACCGGTAGTCGATTGTCGCGAAAGTCCCCTGCGCGCTGTAGCGCTGCTTCGCGTTGATCCTCATAGTATCGACCCACGGCGATAGGGTGATGGGTGTCGTGCACCTCACGCACCAAGTCTTCGATGGCCATGGCGATACCGCGGCCGGGAATGCCGGGCCACTAGTGCTCAAACCACTTGAAAACTTAGGATCAGAGTTCGCCAGCTTTGGGCTGGCCAGGAAGAGTGAGGAGTAATATCTGGATATTGCGACGAGCAA
>JANQKS010000066.1 GCA_028281005.1 Pseudomonadales bacterium | reverse complement strand
TTGCTCGTCGCAATATCCAGATATTACTCCTCACTCTTCCTTGCCAGCCCAAAGCTGGCGAACTCTGATCCTAAGTTTTCAAGTGGTTTGAGCACTAGTCGGCGCCCGCCAGGCGCCACCCCGCCCGCAATTTCTGCATAAAGGGCGATTCGGGGGGTACCTGCAGGCTGTGCGGCAGATCCCGCACAAAAGCTTCGACGGTGTCGCGAACCGGCGCAAATTTAGGGTAAGAGGCGCGCACCTTTACAAACTTGTCACCTTGCCGGTAAATGTGGGCGGTAGTGGCCAACAGCTCACCGGCGCTGTTGCGGTACTCACCGTCAAAACTCATGATATTGGTTTGCGCATCGGCGCCGCGCAGTTCTTGTGTGCTGTTTAGCTGCAACGTTTGCCACAATCCTTGGTCCCCCAGATCTTGGAGGTCGCGGCGTAGCGACTGAATTTCTTCGCTGATGCGTTCCGGCTCGGTATATCGCCAATCTAGAATCGGATAGACAAATACATCTAAGTAGGCGCCACCGTATTGCATGTGTTCGTAACGCATGGAGGCACCAAAAGCGGGGTTGTGCAACACGTGCATCCCCTTGTAGCGAAACGCACCGATGTTTGCCGCCGCTTTTAGCTCTTGTTGATAACGGCTGGATTGTAGCGCGGCGTGTAACGTCTCTTTGCTGAAAACGGCTTCGTCCTGCAGGTCCTTAACTAGGTGCGCGGCGATGTTGTTGTACAGTGTCGCCAGCGTTGGGTTGGCGCTGTAACGCAAGGTGGCGGTTAAATCTTCGCTGGAGGGTAGTGACAACTGGTAGCTGAACTGCCGAAGTTTTTGGTCGAACCAGTAGACGTCGGCGATGACGTCGGTATACAGCACCGCTTCACCGGGTGGTTTGCGCGCGATACTCGCAATCACCAGAGAGTAGGCGTTGTTGTCATCCGCCAGTGCAACGGTTTCGAATTGCTGGGTTTGCTCTAAGGCTTGCGCAAGGCGGTCGTACACCAAAGGGTTCTGCACGCAGCGGTGGCGTGGAGAGCTTGCTTGATAGCTTTCGCAACTTAGGCGCAGATTGTCCGGCATGTTGAGGCGAAATAGCGATACGGCCGGCAGTATCTCAGCGTCGGTGTCAAGCTTCGGAGTATCTGCGGTGATGCTGCTTTGGCTAGACCCGGTGGGCGGTATGGGCTGTTGCGCGCAACCGTACAGCAGCAGAACGAAAAGTCCTGTCTTAGTTAAACTGTAGTGCTGCGGCATCGCTAAGCTGGCCCGGGTCCTGCGCCGACAAAATCTAGCTGCCGCCATGCTTCGTACAGCACAACAGACACTGCGTTGGCCAAGTTGAGGCTGCGCGATGCCCCTTGCATCGGGATCCTCAGCTTCAGCTCCGGCGGGGTGCTGTCCAACAGGCTCTGCGGCAAGCCGCGGGTTTCCGGCCCAAACATCAGCGTATCACCGGCTGCAAAAGTGGCCGCGGTGTAGTTGGTGGTGGCCCGGGTCGAACAAGCAAACACACGACGTGGCGCCAGCTTCTCAAGGAACGTTGGTAAATTTGGGTATAACGTCACGTGGGTGAGGTCATGGTAGTCCAGGCCGGCGCGTTTTAGCCGAGTGTCGTCCCATTCGAATCCAAGCGGTTCGATCAGGTGCAGCTGCGCGCCGGTATTGGCGCACAGGCGAATGATGTTACCTGTGTTCGGCGGGATTTCGGGTTCGTATAACACAACGTTGAATGGCATAGGTGGATGATGCCTGAGCGTTGGTGCTCAAACCACTTGGTAACTTAGCGTTCTCCTACATGTCCAACTCTTGCATCTTGCGGGTCAGCGTATTACGTCCCCAACCCAGTAACTCGGCGGCGTCCTTTTTGCGGCCGCCGGTGCGACGCAAGGCAACGTTGATCATGATGCGCTCAAACTTAGGTAAGGCGACGTCGAGCAATGCATCAGCTTCGGGGTCGTCGAGCAACTGATTGGCCCACAATTCCAGGCTACTTTCCCAATCGGAATCGCCGCTTGCCGCTGTTTCTGTTTGCAGCTCCGGCGGCAGATCTTCCACCAAAATGGTGCGGCTGCTGGCCATTACATGTAGCCAGCGGCAGGTGTTCTCCAACTGGCGGACGTTGCCGGGCCAGGGCAGAAGGGTGAGGTAGTCTTCTGTTTCCGGCGCCAGTCTTTTGGCTTCGTCACCCAGCTCGCGTGCAGATGCGTCGAGGAAGTGCTGGGCCAAAACCGGTATATCGGTGCGCCGCTCCGCTAGAGCGGGGACGTGAACGCGGATCACATTGAGACGGTGGAACAGGTCTTCGCGAAATTTGCCCAACTCCACCAATGACTCGAGGTTTTGATGGGTCGCGGCAATGATGCGCACGTCAACCTTGACCGATTGATGACCACCAACGCGATAAAACTCGTTTTCCGCCAGGACACGCAGCAGACGGGTTTGCGCCGTGGCCGGCATATCGCCGATCTCATCTAGGAACAGTGTCCCTTCATTGGCCTGCTCGAAGCGTCCGACACGGCGCTGATTCGCACCGGTGAAGGCGCCCTTTTCGTGGCCGAACAGCTCACTTTCGATGAGTTCTTCGGGGATCGCCGCCACGTTTAACGCAACAAAAGGTTTGTCCGCACGCGGGCTATGGCGATGCAGCGCCTTGGCCACCAGCTCCTTACCCGAACCGGAAGGGCCATTAATCAATACCGAAACGTTGGAAGAGGACAAACGGCCAATGGCGCGAAACACTTCCTGCATGGCCGGTGCCTGGCCGATGATCTCCGGTGCCGGTTCGTTTTGCGCGATATCGAGGTGGCCGGCTTCCTGGGAGTGGGCAATGGCACGTTGTACCACGGCCACCGCTTCATCAACGTCGAACGGTTTCGGCAAGTATTCAAAGGCGCCTTGCTCGAAGCTAGCCACCGCACTTTGCAGGTCTGAATGCGCGGTCATGATGATAATCGGCACATGCGGGTGAACGTTTTGCACCTCTTTTAAGAAATCCAGGCCCGACATGCCGGGCATACGCACGTCGGTGATGATGGCCATCGGCGCATCGTCCTGCAGTTGGTGGAGGTGGTGCATGGCTTGGTCGGCGGTGTTGAACGCCGTGATCGGGATGCCCGCCTGACTCAGAGCGCGGTCCAGTACCCAGCGAATCGAGCGGTCGTCATCCACCACCCAGACATTCTCGTTCATCCTGATTCCTCCGTGTGCTCAGACTTCTGCCCATCACCTGCCGGAAGCTCGCCAAACGCAACTTTCGGCACCGCTTCCGGTTCGGCTTGTGTAAACGGCAGGTAGATCGAGAAGCAGGTGTGCCCTGGCCTGGTGTTCACTTGGATGGAGCCATGGTGTTGTGAAATGATGTTTTGTGTAATCGCTAGCCCTAGACCACTGCCGTCTGGGCGGCCGGAAATCATGGGGAAGAAGATGCGCTCTTCAAGATCCGGATCAACCCCTGGACCGTTGTCGATGATGTCAAGGTGCATGGCCATACGGTGGCGTTTGGCGCCGATGGTGAACTGCCGCACCACTCGGCAACGTATGGTGATTTGCGGATCTTCGGTGTCTTGTAGTGCTTGGGTGGCGTTGCGCAGAATGTTGAGTATGGCCTGAATGATCTGCGACTCATCCCCTTCAAAGTGGGGAATGCTGGGGTCATAGTCCCGCACCCACTTCACGGTGCTTGGCTGCTCCGCATCGATCAGCTGAATCACCCGCTCAAACACCTGCAAGATATTTACATCGGTAAGTTCAAGCGCTCGCTGTGGCCCCAGCATGCGGTCCACCAGTTCTTTGAGACGGTCTGCCTCATCAATGATGACACTGGTGTATTCCTTGAGGGTTGCGTCCGGCAACTCTTTCTCCAGCAGCTGGGCTGCACCACGGATGCCGCCGAGCGGGTTTTTTACCTCGTGGGCTAAGCCGCGGATGAGTTGACGGGCGGTTTCCTGACGGGCGACCGATGCACCGTCTTTGTTGATGCGTTTAAGGCGGTTCAGCGGCTGCATTTCGACCACCAAGGCGCGCCTACTTATTTCCCGCTGCTCTAAAATGGAGACCGTGACGTCGACGTCTTCACTGATGTTGTCGGGTAGGCGCAGGGTGGCGTCCCGCTCAGTGAACGGTTGATTATGGTCCAAAGCTTCTTGTAGCAAAGGCAGGATGCGGTCGGCCCGCAATATCAATTCGTGTAACGACAAACCTTTGGCGTGGGGCTCGGAGATGTGAACTAAGCTCTCCGCTGCAGAATTCATGTGCTCCACGCACAGGTTCTCATCCAGCACCACCACCGCGGTAGCCAGTGTGTCGAGAATTATTTTGTACTCGTCCGTGGACACTCGTGTAAATCCTGTTAGTCAGCCAAACGGTTAAGCAACATTCGGACCGTTTTTGAATAGCGCTTGGAAGTAAGTGGCCGCCAACCCTTGAAGGGCAAGATTCACGCGGTTTTTGGTCTAAGTTGGTGCCTTAGCCCAATGTAATGCCTACAAATTCGCTTGATAGACGCGGGAATGCACCAATTCTGGCCAAATCTGGCCAAGGAACCAGCCGGGCTGTGTGCTGCAATTGCGCTTATGATCTAGTTGTCCGAATGTTTCGCACCAAAATAGTGCGCGCACCAAAAAAGATCAACCTAATTCAGCGCGTGTTTTGGGGTTAGACGGCGCTGGCTCTGGATGCAGTATGAGCACTAGTGCCCCTATTGGGAGGAGGGTCGATTGGGTGCAGTGAGAATTGAATGGCGCAATAAGTGGAAGGTGGTGGACGCCGATTGGGCTAAAACTTCGCCGTTTGCATCGGTGATCTGGGCGCTTAACTGGTGGGTACCGCGGTCCACGTTCTCTAGCAACACGCTGGCATCGCTGCCTTCGGCCATCATCACGCCGTCGAGCAATACACGCACTTTGTGGCCGGCTGCGGTATCCAAGGCGGGGGTCGTGTTGACTGCTACGGTCACCATACCGTTGTTTTGGCGAATGGCTTGGTCATCAATAGGTGTGGCGATGCTGATCAGTTCATAAACCGTTTCCGGCGCTTCGTCTTCTGCCTCTTCTACATTAGCTTCGGTGGATGCTGTTGGGGTGTTCGAGGCCGGTGCAATGGGTTGGTAGCGGTTGTATTCCTCCAGCTTTACCGTCCCGGCTTTGTCGCTGGGAGGCACATCGGTAAATACCACGTTGCCGTCTTTGTCGACGGTTTTATAGATCTGTGCGGCGCTGGTTGGCGCGCCATAGGTGGCCAAAATCAGAGCCAGAGTCAGAGCCAGGGTGATGCCTGAGCCGATCAACTTACTTTGCATAACGCTATTGTTCTCGCAATCACGTCTTCTGTCCTGTAATTGGACCACAAAAAGGCAAAAAAAAGCCCCGCTTTGTTGCGGGGCTTTGTAAGGCATTTGGAGGCGCTTTGGTTAGAGTTCCGCCAAACCTTCCTTGCTGGTCTGAATGATCGCCGCGGCTACTTTGTAGGGGTCCGCGTTGGACGCGGTGCGGCGGTCTTCTAAGCGTCCCTTCCAACCGTCGGTAACGGTGGAGATGGGGATGCGAATAGACGCGCCGCGGTCAGATACGCCGTAGCTGAATACTTCGATCGACTGAGTTTCGTGGAGGCCGGTGAGGCGCTGTTCATTGTGCTCGCCATACACGGAAATATGACGCTCGATGTTTTTACCAAACGCTTCGCAGATGGCGGTGAACGTCTCTTCTTTACCGGAATCACGCATGGTGGAGTTGGAGAAGTTGGCGTGCATGCCGGAACCGTTCCAATCGGTTGGGCCCAGCGGTTTCGGGTGCCAGTTGATGGCGTAGCCGTAACGTTCGCCGGTGCGCTCGAGGATGTAGCGAGCCAGCCAGGTTTCGTCTCCAGCGCGCTTGGCACCTTTGGCGAACACTTGGAATTCCCACTGACCTGCAGCCACTTCAGCGTTGATGCCTTCAACATTGATGCCCGCTTCCAGGCACAGATCCAGGTGTTCTTCGACACAATCGCGGCCGTACGCGTTATTGGCGCCTACGGAGCAGTAGTACGGACCTTGAGGATTCGGCCAGCCACCCGGCGGGAAACCCGGAGGTACGTTGTGATCGGTATCCCACAGGAAGTATTCCTGCTCGAAACCGAACCAAAAATCGTCGTCGTCGTCGTCGATGGTTGCGCGGCCGTTTGAGGCATGGGGCGTACCATCAGCATTCAAGACTTCGGTCATCACCAGGTAACCGTCTTTGCGGTCTGGGTCGGGAATGATGCAGACAGGCTTCAGCAAGCAATCGGAGTCATTACCTTCCGCCTGCTGGGTGGAGCTGCCGTCAAACGACCACATCGGACACTCTTCCAACGTACCGCCAAAGTCGCTGCGCACCATGGTTTTACTGCGCAGGCTTTGGGTTGGGAAGTAACCGTCCAACCAGATGTATTCCAGTTTTGCTTTCATTGTTTTGTTGTCTCCTTCTTTCGAATCTCGAAGTCTTAACTCGAAGGTAATGTTGCCCCAAAAAATCTCTTTGAGGACTAGTGACCTCCCAAATGAGCCTTGAGGATTATGCTTAAGGCACCTGTTTGGACAGGGCCAATGTTGCTTTTATGTGCCCATCCGAGGGAGCAAGAAGTGTGCCATGGTAAAAGCGCCTTTTTAAGGGCTATTTTGGGTCATTTCTGAATTTTTCGCACCGTAATTGTGCGGAGCTAAGGTGAGTGCACCGAAGTGGTGCATTGCGTTGTTGGCCACAAGTCTGGTAACAAAGGTCAGCTAGCCACCTTCTCAACAAACTAGCTCACGATCAGCTCAAACACATACTCATCGTCACGTTCCTCGGCGGTCACCAGGTTGTGCCCATGCACACGCACCCACGCAGGGATGTCATGCAACGTGCCGGGATCGGTGGCATAGACAATGAGCTGGTCGCCGCGGGAGAGGCTTTTTACCGTATCTTGGGTGCGTATCACCGGCAGCGGGCAAAGCAACCCACGGGTGTTTAGCTCAATGGTTTCAGACATGCCAGGTATTGAGGATATCGTCGGGCGACATTGCCTGGACACACAGTTGATGTTCGTGGCCCTCGGGAAGTCTGACCTTAACGGTAAAGGCAGCCACATTGCGACCTTTGCTGTAGCGCCCCACCATGCGCGCCGCCAACCTCACATCGTCCTCATTGGCTTTGCCGTCAATAATGGCAAACGGGCCGGTATGGCTTTCCGGCGTGATGGTAATGAAGGTGTTTTTATAGCCTTCCAGATATTTGTTTTCGCCTTCGTCACGCCCCATCACCACTTTGAAATGAGGCGCCGGGCGAAGGTGGCGGCCGACCTTTAACAACATAATGTCGTCTAGCTCGTAGTCCCGTTCGCCGCGCGCTTCCCACAGGTCTTGGAGCTTGGCCGCATATTCTGCGTTGGTGAGAAAACAGCAGCCACCGGCGGGTTGTGCCCAATCTTTAAAGCCGAACTGTTTGGCCAGGGCAATTTGTGGTTTGCGATTGCGACCGTGGAAATCATACAGCTGGTCGCGCTGCACCCAGCCCTCACGCTCGGGCAACGTTTCCGGTAGATGCTTGGCGCACAGCGGGCGTAGCAGGCGGTCTTCCACGCCTGATTGTTTGGCGATCAACGGCAGCGTTTCTTTGCGTTGGCTCATGGGACGCTGGCCCATTACTTCACCGGTGATGATGAAGTCGAACGTGTGCTCCTCCATGAAGGACCAGGCTTGTGCCTTTTTCACCATAAAAACTTTGCAGTCCAAGCACGGGTTTAGGTTTGCGCCGTAGCCGTGTTTTGGATTCAGCAGCACGTCTTTATATTCTTCGATGACATCAACAATGTGCAGCTTGATGCCCAGCTGCTCCGCCACCCACAAGGCGTTGTTGCGTTTTTGTTTGGCTTTATCGCTGCGGCGGATGGCGTGCGTGTGGCCTTCCACGCAGAAACCGGTGTAAAAGTTCACCCCTTCTACGTGTACACCCTGCTCCATGACAACCTTGGCCGCCAACATGGAATCTAGTCCGCCCGATATGAGGGCGACAGCGCGTTTCTGTTCCGCCATAATCGCCGCCTTTTTAGGCCAGCCGCTTAAGGCAGCCGGCAGTTTCAAGAGGTCGCGAAGTCTAGTGTCCAACCCCGATATACGCAACGTTGCCATTATTGCGCACGTTGACCATGGCAAAACCACCCTGGTGGATAAGCTCCTGCAACAAACCGGTCTGCTTAAAGATCAGGCGGCTGAGCGCGTCATGGACAGTAATGACCTGGAGAAAGAGCGCGGCATCACCATCTTGTCTAAGAACACGGCAATTGAATACAACGGCACCCACATCAATATCGTTGATACGCCCGGGCACGCTGATTTTGGCGGCGAGGTAGAACGTATTCTGTCGATGGTGGATGCGGTGCTGTTGCTGGTCGATGCGGTGGAAGGCCCCATGCCGCAAACCCGTTTTGTCACCCAAAAGGCGTTTGCGTTTGGTCTCAAACCCATCGTGGTGGTGAACAAAATTGATCGTGACGGCGCGGAGCCGTATCGGGTCATAGATGAAGTATTTGATCTATTCGACAGCCTCGGCGCCAGCGACGAGCAATTGGATTTTTCCGTCGTCTACGCCTCCGCCATACAGGGTGTGGCCGGTGGCGAACCAGACGAACTGAGCGATGACATGACGCCCCTGCTTGATCTGATTGTCGACGAAGTGCCTGCTCCGGATGTGGATACCGATGGTCCCCTGCAGATGCAGATCAGTTCGCTCGACTATTCCACCTATGAAGGGGTGATGGGCATTGGTCGGGTAAAGCGCGGTAGCGTCTACCGCAACCAGGCTGTGGTCGTGGTGGATCGCTCCGGCACGCAGCGCAAAGCCAAGGTCATGACGGTCTACGGCTACAACGGACTTGAGCGGGTGGAACAAGAACGCGCCCATGCCGGTGACATTGTGTGTGTCACCGGTATTGCTGAAGTGGGAATTTCCGACACCCTCTGCGACCCGGACACCGTCGAGGCACTGCCGCCTCTCACCGTGGATGAACCGACATTGTCGATGTTGTTTTGTGTGAACAATTCACCATTGGCAGGCAAAGAGGGTAAATACCTCACCAGCCGTCAGCTGCGCGAGCGGCTGTTCACGGAAGCGTCTCACAACGTCGCCTTGTCAGTAGAGGAAACCGAAGACCCGGACCGCTTCCGCGTTTCAGGCCGCGGTGAATTACACTTGTCAGTGTTGATCGAGACCATGCGCCGGGAAGGTTACGAACTGGCGGTCTCCCGCCCGCAAGTGATCTTCCGTGAAGACGAAGACGGCAAGATCCTTGAACCTTATGAAACGCTAAGCCTGGATGTGGAAGAACAACACCAGGGTAAAGTCATGGAATCCCTCGGTGACCGCCGTGGTGAGTTGCTGCAGATGCAGCCTGATGGCCACGGCCGGGTGCGTCTGCAGTTTCGCATTCCCACCCGAGGCATCATGGGTTATCGCCCGATATTTTTGTCGCAAACCTCGGGCACCGGCATCATGTCGTTTGCGGCGGCAGGTTTTGGACCAAAGGTGGGAGACTTGGTGGGCCAACGCAACAATGGGGTGCTGATTTCCAATGCTCAAGGTAAGGCGGTCGCTTTTGCTTTATTCAATTTGCAAAATCGCGGCCGCATGATGGTGAAACCCAATGATGTGGTTTACGAAGGTATGGTGGTTGGCCTGCATAATCGGGGTAACGACTTAACCGTTAACCCGATGAAAGAGAAGAAGCTCACGAACATACGTGCGGCAGGTTCTGATGAAAACGTGATTCTGGCCGCCCCCATGGACTTAACCCTTGAACAGGCGTTGGAGTTCATAGACGACGATGAACTGGTGGAAGTGACTCCCGCAGACATACGTATCCGCAAAACGCTGCTCAAGGAAGTTGAGCGCAAACGGGCCAGTTAAGCGGTGAAAGTGTTGTTGCAGCGGGTCAGTCATGCCGCTGTTGACGTGGCGGGTGAACGCATCGCCGAGATTGGCCCAGGGCTGTTGGCGTTGGTGGGTGTGGCGCCGCAAGATGGCGATGCACAGATTCGCTGGCTGGCGGACAAAACGTTGGGCTTGCGTATTTTCCCGGACGAAGAGAAACCCATGAACCGCAGCGTTATGGATGTGGGCGGGGAACTATTGGTGGTCTCGCAGTTCACCCTCACCGCGGACACCAGCAAAGGCAAACGCCCGGGGTTCTCGACCGCAGCGCCGCCTGAAGAAGCTGAGCAAGTGTATCTTCGCTTTGTGGCAGAGCTTGAGCAGCGAATGCCTGTACAGACCGGCCGCTTTGGTGCGGATATGCAGGTTTCGCTGGTTAACGATGGTCCGGTGACTTTTATGCTGGAGAAGTAGGCCGTGCTCAGTGAAGCCCAAGACACCTTGCTAACCCTTGCTGAAGTGGCGATAGCGCTGGCCGGTTTCTCCGCCATTGTAGTGGTCATCAGGCGCGGGTCGGACGGTAAGTGGTCGGGACGAGATGCCGATCAGTTCCATGGCATGGTCATTCATGCCATTTGTGCCGTGGTGTTCTGCATGTTGCCGATGTTGGTCAATCTGGTGGTGCAAGATGCGGTGAGCGCCCTACATATTTGCTGTGCTTTGCTGGGCGTACAAATCATTGCCCACTGCGGTGCGGTGATGCGCGTCAGAACCACCGGCAGCGGCGCTTTTTACTGGTTGGCGCTGGGCCTTGTTGTGGGCCTGATTCAGTTTACGGTGTTCACCGCGTGGGGTGAGTTTCGGGAGTTTGAGATCTATCAAGTCGGTGTCATCTGGCACATCCTGCAGGCGGGTGTGCTATTTGTCATGCTGGTCTGGATCCCGCGCGCGGACATCGACGAAGGCGCGGGCTGAGTCCACCACCGCTTGTGCACACAGCCCCGGTGTTTCACCGCCTGGGGTAAACAAATTTTTGCACGGCCCGGTCATGACCTCGGGCCGGTTGGCGCCGATCCACTGAAACAACTCCATGAAGATGGGTGGATCATCCCCCGCGGATTCAACGCCCACGATGATTGAGCCATCCAGCGTTAGGGTAAACGTATCAGTGGCAACATAACCCAGGGTACTGCCGAAATCGTCGGTGACGGTGATACGGCAGATGACAGTGTTGCCCCCCGCTTCACGCGTGCACGGCCGCCTTGTTTGCACGCGGTAGTTCGCGGCTTCTGCCCAACCTTGGTAGTAGAGCATATTGGCTTCGTCTTCACCGGCATCCAGTGTAGTAGCCAATAGCTCAGGGTCGAAGGTGTAAAACGCATCGATAAAGGCTTCAGCAGCATGCAGACCGGTATCTTCGCTCGATTGGCTACACGACATCAGCCCCCAGACCGCAGTGGCCAGAACTGCCCGGAAAAGATGGCGTACGCGGGTGTACATTTGGCTTTGCTTCCAATTCTTACGCATTGGGTCCACCATGTTGCGGCGCCTGTATACGGGGCGCAAGTCAACGGGGGCAAACATGGTGATCAAATACGCTTTGCAGCCAGCGCTGATGGTGGCGGTGTTAGCGGTGTGGTATTTCAACCGGGAAGCGCTATGGGTCTACCCGATGGTGATCTTGGCGGTGCAGGTGGTGCTGGGGACGTTGGAGTATTGGCGTCCGGCGCGACTGGATTGGCGGCAACCTGTGAAAGAAAAGTTGATGCTCATCGCGGTTTACCTCGTGGTGTTCAGCTTTAGTGCTGCGGTGGTCGTGCCCATTTATGCAGCGACACTGGAACCTGGATTGGCGCAGATGCGCGCAGCCGTTGGGCTGGACATATGGCCGAGCACTTGGCCTATCCTTGCCCAAGTGTTTCTGGCCTTCTTTGCCAGTGAGTTCATTTGGTACTGGTTTCATCGCGCTGAACACCGTTGGTTTTTCATCTGGCGCGTCTCCGGCCACGGTGCGCATCATTCATTTAAACACTTAAGTGCGCTCAACGCGGGTGCCAACCATCCGCTGGAGATGTTTGTCATTCTGGTCCCCGCGGCAATTGTTGAGTTGTTCTTTGGTGCGGGGCTTGCGGTGGCGGGATCTGCGGTGCTGACGGTGACGTTGGCATCCATTGCGCACGCGAACATTGACTTAAACCACAAAGTAATCGGCTGGTTGTTCACCACCAACCGATTTCATATTCACCATCACTCCATGGTGTTGGATGAAAGCAACACCAACTACGGCTGTGCAGCCATTGTGTGGGATAGGTTGTTTGGCACGTTCAGCGATGCAGATACCGCGGAGGCGGGCACCGGCCCCACGGAACCAACACTGTGGCAGAAGCTGTTGATGCCTTATCGAGAACCGCAAGACACACAGATTGCGCCTGAGTAGTTTGCAGTTTTTGTAACCCCAAAAAAAACCCCCGCGTATGCGGGGGTTTTGGCTTTCAGGCAGGAAATCTTTGCCTGACGTTACGGTGAACTTAGAAATTCACCCGCAAGGTGCCGCCCACCATGCGCGGTGGTCCAAAGAATGAGCTGAAGCTCTCACCCTGTAGCACAGAGTTGAATACTAATGTGCGTACCTGGTTGTCGGTCAGATTGCGGGCCCATAGTTGGAAATCCCAGCGGTCGTCCATGGCGCGCAAACCTAACTGCAAGTTGACCAGCACTTCGTCTGAAATGTCTTTTTCGTTCTTCAGGTCGGAGCCGGTGTTGTTGGCGCCGCGGAAGCCGACGTTGACGTTGCCGTAAGCCATCATGTCACCAACAGGCTGCTCGATGAACAATGAAGTGCTGCCCTGCCAATACGGCGCTTGAGTGATCTGGCGGCCTTCGATGTTCTCCAAAGCGGCCCAATCTTCGAGCGTGTCGTAATCTTGATTCAGGAACAACTCAACCTCGTTGGTGTTGGCATTGAGGTCGTCTCCATACTTGGCGTCCGCGTAGGTGACACCCAAAGTCCAGTACACTCCGTCAGTGACGTTCCACATGGACTCAAATTCAACCCCGCGGGTGATCATTTCATCCGTGTTGCTGATCAGGAAGCCTGTACCAGTGAAGGTGTTCAGTTGGAAGTCTTCGAAATCGCTGTAGAAAATGGCGATGTTGGTCGTCAGAGTGCCGTCAAAGAACGTGCCCTTCAAGCCAATTTCATACGCATCTACAAATTCCGGGTCGAACTGACTATCGTCGTCAAAGAAGGCGCATTCCAACTCGGTGATACCAGGGTTGGCTACACCCGTGCCTTGTCCGCAACCAGAAGGGGCGTCAGCCAGGCTGAGGCCATTTCGTCCGGTGCCACCGGTGGCGTCCAATACTTCCTGAGGAATGTCTGCAGTCAGACCGGTTGGAGAGAGGAAACGGGCGTCACCGCCAGTCGCCAGAAAAGTGGCGAATATGTCCATCTCGATGGCAGCCTGATCCAGATTGAAACCGCCCGCTTTGTAGCCGCGTGAGTAGCTAGCGTAGACGTTGATGTCTTCAGACCAAGCGTAAGAAACCTGAACGGTGCCAGACCATTCTTTTTCAGTTTCATCATTTTCCCAGCTAACCAAGTTACAGAAGGAGCCAATAAATACCAGCCCGTTGCAGTGGTCTTCGTTGAATTCGTCGTTCAACATCGCTGCCAACAGATCGGTTTCGGTGCCCCGAACTGGGTCCACACCATTGATGCGGGAGATGGCTTCTTTCTTTTCATTGGAATAGCGTAACCCCAGACTCAGGTCCCAGCGTTCGTTGATGTGCCACACGTTGTGGGTAAAGATCGACCAGCCTTCGGTTTCCTGCTCGTAGTCGGCGAAATAGCCGTCACCCTCTTGATAGTTGGGTCGCGTTGCGCCGTCAAAAAGGTAGGTGCCTGTGGCTACATCATAGGTGCCGATTCCGGCTGAACCACGAGTAGTACCGAACGCCACACCATTGGGCTCATCCAGATCAGCCAGGGCGTCGCCAAAGGCTGCACCGACGATGTACTGGCTCAGGAAGCGTCCACCTTGAGTAGCGAGACGAATCTCTTCGTCTGTGACGATGTCTTCCGTATAGAAGTAAGCGCCAACCAGAAAATCAATGTTTTCGGTGGAAAACGTTAGTTGGAATTCCTGGGAGAAGTTTTCGAACTCTTCGTTCGTGAACTGTGGGCGTAGTAGGTCGGCGCCGCTGAAATCGATGTCTTGCCCGCGCTCCACTTCGAACTCACGGTATGCGGTAATGGATTTCAGCTGCACATCTTCGCCAATGTCGATGTTGAATTCGTTTTGCACACCCCAATCTTCCGTATCTTCGAACGGTTTGAAGTTCACACCGACTTGGTCATCTTCAGAAGGGAAGTTGGCAAATTCCAACGGGCGGCCGAGTTCTGCCAGCAACTCATTGACGATGACGCCTGAAGGCCGGCCCAGGTTGAGGACGCCTCGGGTGGTGCCACTGGGACCTTGTTGGGTCAGATTGGTGAGTTCATAGTTGGCCGGGCAGCAGTCTTCTTCTTTCTCGGCGTAGTCAACGATTATGCGGTTGTCCCAGGTGTCGCCTTGCCAGTACAACTGACCCTTGACGCTCCAACGGTCGCGGCTGTCGTACGCGTCGCTGGTGAAGTCGTCTTCGTAATAGCCGTCACGGTCGTGGTAGTTGACCGCAAGGCGATATGCCAAACGATCATCAATCAGCGGCCCGGTAGTAGAGGCCTGCACACGCACGGCGTCATAGTCACCTGCCGACAACGAGATCATAGAGTTGCGCTCAAACTCGGGCTTTTTGGTGATGATCTGCAGCGCACCCGCGGATGTGTTCTTGCCGAACAAAGAACCTTGGGGTCCACGTAGGATCTCGATGCGTTCAATGTCCACCAGGTCGGAAAACGCCTGCCCTGCGCGGCTGCGGTAAATTCCGTCGATGAACGTACCGACAGCGGCTTCCAGACCCGGGTTATTGCCCGTAGTGCCGACGCCGCGGATACGCACGGTGCCGCCGTTGGAGGTGCTGTTGGAGCTGTAAACCGAGATTGAAGGTGATACTTCCTGCAAGCCGTAGAGGTCTTGTACCCCTCGTGCTTCCAGATCTTCGCCGGTGAAGGCAGATACCGCGATGGGTACATCCTGGATGGATGCTTCGCGTTTAGTGGCTGTGACTACAATCTCCTCAATTGCCCGCTCTTCCGCGATCAACGTCGCGGGCGAGGCAAGCAAAAGGGTTAGCACAGCAAGAATAGAAAAGTGCTGTCTCATAAAGACCCCTCTTTGTGTGATGACTTAGGCCCCACTTAAGTGGCCTTCTCCAGTCGTATGAGGCACGCGCATTACGCCCTTAGATGAGCTTTTATTTGTTGCGGGAACCTCTCTCCATATCGATGCGCAGCGTGGCACATCAATTGCCGCGCAGAATAAGCTTAGGTGCGTGTATAAGCAACGCTTTTTGTCGGACAAAGGTAGAGCACTACACTGACAAAAAATCTATTAGAAATCAGTTGTTTACGCGGCTCGAGAAGCTAGCAAGCATCAACCTGTCGGCGTCCAACAAACCTCAATGTAGACTGGTTAAAAGACCGTGAAATAGAGAACCCGCTGCTGCATCATGATCGCCCCTGGCAATGTAAGTAGGTCGCCATGCAAATTGATGGAACTTGGATCAATCAAAACGGTTCGACCGTGGAGTTGTCTGTTGACGCGTCCGGTTGCTTGTCAGGCTGGTACTGTTCGCGTAAAGGACGATCCGCATCCGGTAAACGTTATCCCCTGCACGGGCAGGTGAATGATGAGGTGCTGGTGTTTTACGTTGATTGGCAAGATGCGGATGACAACTTGGGTTCCGTCACGTCTTTTTCCGGGCGCGTCGGTCGCGATCAGGAAGGGTTTGAGGTCATCCACACCGTCTGGGTGTTGGTGCGCCAGTGGGAAAACGAAGAGCGCAGTCGGCCGACGGGCACGTGGAATGCCTTCCTCACGAACTCGGATGTGTTTCGGCGGGTAGACGCCGAGTCATCAGATAACTGATCACCACGCCGAGGGCGGCAAAGGCGGCCAAAAACAGGAAGAAATGCTGGTGCCCGGCTAAACCCGGAGTGCGGTCAATTAAGATCCCGGCGACCAGGGTGACAAAGATGTCCGGGGTGTAGCCGATCACAGACACAAAACCCACTGCGGTGCCGGTCACCCATAAAGGCACTTTATGCTCTTCGAAGATGGCAAAGTACAAACCGCGCAAGCCGAAGATGGCGATGCAGGTCAGCAAGATGTTGCCCATTAAAAACCATAAGGTGCCCATCTGCGGGACAGCGAACGCGAAGTAGAGGTCCGCTGCGAGTAACAAAATAAAACACACAAAAATCATACGGCTGACCCCAAAACGGTCACCTAACAGCCCGGCGCCAAGTGCGGCGATAGGTCGAACCCAAGAACCCAGAGTGACAATTTGCGCGGCTTCGACCTCGTCCATGCCATACGCCTCCACCGCAAACAGGGTGTAATTGTCGAAACCTTTGTAGCCCACGTAGGCGCAGATGATCACCAACGACTGCATCCATACGGCAGGGATGCGCAACACGCCCATCACGTGGTGGTATAGCTGACCGGCTGGCATGCGTGGAGCGTGGCTTTCGCCGGAGGCTGGGTGACCGTCACCCAAAACGAACCACACGTAGACCCCGATCAACGCGGTAACCCCAACATAGCCGTATATCACCAATTGCAGCGCGGCGCGTTTCTCTTCCATGCTGGCGCTGGCATATCCTTCCGGAAAAGACAGGCTAAAGACCATGACACCGACCGACGCAAGGCCCGCGGCAAGCAAGCCGCGGCCACTGTCTAAAATCCCGTAAGCGCGGCCTTGTTCATCGTTGCCGCCCCAATCCCGAGTGGCGCGGATGAGCGCGGCCCAGAACAGCAATATGGTGGTGACGCCGAAAAACCCCCAGATAAATACAGATCCCGCGTAGCCTGGGAAGGTGGCCATATACAACCCTCCGGCTGCGGTACTCCACAGCGACGTGGCCAGCAACTTGCGTGCCGGGAAGCGATCCGCCAATGGCCCACCGGGGAAATACGCCAGCATCGCGACCACACCGTACACACCCTGTGCAGCCCCCAATTCGGTGGCGGTGAGACCAAAAGTTTCCATGACCGTGGGGCGAAAGAAACGCGCGACATGAAACGGTAAGGCGTACACTGCTTCACCGGCCAAAATAAGGCCAATCATGTACAGCACTCGATGCGACGAGCGATTCAGGGGGGCAGGCATGTGCGCGGATGATAACAGACTATGAAATCCTGGCAGGAGTTTGCGCGGCAAAGGCCAGCCATGGCGGCGGCGGGTGAACGTTTGTTGTACCAGAACGCAGACGTGGCAGGCGCCTATCTCGCCACGGTTGCCGCGGATGGTGGTCCGCGGCTGCACCCCATCTTTCCGGTAGTGGCAGCGGGACAACTGTGGATGTTTATTGTCGCCATGTCGCCAAAGTACGGCGACTTATGTCGGGACGGGCGCATGGCTTTGCATTCGCTGCCGACTGCGGGAGGTGGCGAGGAGTTTTACCTGCGCGGACGAGCCTACGCGGAAGAGGATGCGGAGCTGAAAGCACAAATTGTGCAAGCCACCGACGCGCGGCAGGGAAATGCGGATTTTGAAATGTTGTTTCGCTGCGAGTTGCAGCACGTGCTGCATACCACCTGGGATAACTGGGGCAGTGCCGCAGCCTGGCCAAACTATGATAAATGGCGGGCGTAGAGACCTCGGGTGGGCGCTGGTTATTCGCTTGCCGCGGCGCGCTTTTCGGTGAAACGCGCCATGATGATGCCGATCTCAAACAACAGCCAGGTGGGTAACGCCAACAGCAATTGAGAAATAACGTCCGGCGGAGTCAACAGCATGCCGACGATAAAACAACCGACGATGACATAGGGGCGTTTTTTGGCCATGCCGTCCGCTGTGGAAAGCCCCGACCAGGCCAACAGCATGGTGGCTATGGGTATTTCGAAGGCGATGCCAAATGCCAGGAACATCTTCAGCACAAAGTCCAGGTATTCGTTGATGTCCGTCATCATGGCGACCCCTTCGGGCGCCACCTGGGTAAAGAAAGCAAAAATCAGTGGGAAGACCAAAAAATAGACAAAGGCCATACCGGCGTAAAACAACGCGATGCTGGACATTAACAGCGGGATGGCAAACTTCTTTTCGTGGCGATACAAACCTGGCGCCACAAACGCCCAGACTTGGTGTAGTAGATAAGGGACACCGATGAAAATGGCGGTAAAAAAGGCCAGCTTCAACGGAGTAAGAAACGGTGTCGCCACTTGGGTGGCAATCATGGTGGAGCCTTCCGGCAGGGCGGCGGTCAGTGGTGCGGATATCCACGCGTATAAGTCGTTGGCAAAGTAATACAACGGGACAAATATGATGCCAACAGCCGCAAACCCGCGCAGCAACCGGCTGCGCAGCTCTATGAGATGATCGAGAAACGGTTGCTCGTGTTCGTCGACGGCAACGTCATGCGGATCGCGGTTTGCCTCATCCTGAGGCTCCGAGGTCTGCTCAGCCATCAGGCTTGGTCCTCTTTGCCTAGTGCGGAGCCCGCCTGACCGGCGCGCATTTTCCGCTCGTAAGCTGCTTCCAGCTCCGCTTCCGTAGGTGGTATGGGTGTAGCCGGCGTTTCTAAGGGTTGGATGTCCTGTGCACCGGCATCACTGTGGTCGGTTGCAGCGTCGTGATTAGATTCATCCTGCGGGACAGGGGTCTTTGCGGGGGTGGCAGAAGCAGCGGCTGCGGAGGTATCTACGTCAGTGGTATTTGTTTTGCCGGTGCTCACCACACCGGGGTCGATGCGCGCATCGTCGACGCTATTTTTCACTTCGCGCTCAATACGCTGCATTTCTTCCATCACGGCTTCGTTGTGCAGCTGCCGTTTCACCTCATCCATGCCAATTTCTTTTTCGATTTCGGCTTTTACCGAGGTAAACGAGCGGCGTAGGCGACCCAACCACAACCCTAGCGTGCGTAAGGTTTCCGGCAGGCGTTCTGGTCCGATGACCAAAAGGCCCACCACTGCTATGAGAAGGAGCTCGAAGCCGCCGATATCGAACATAGGATTGTTAGACGAAGTCCTTCGCTAGGCCTTGGTGTTCTGCTCGGGTTGTACGCTCTCGGCTTGGTTGCCGGCCGCAGTTTCGCCTTCAATGACTTTTTCCGCCTGTTGCGTTTGCGGTTTGGCCTCTTCTTCCTCCGTAACCGCGTTGCGGAAGCCTTTGATGGCGTTACCCAGGTCGGAACCGATGTTCTTTAAACGTTTGGGCCCAAATATGAGCAGTACGATGGCAAGGATGATCAGGAGTTCGGTCATGCCGAGTCCAAACATAATGTTCTCCACTTTGGAGTTACAAGGATGCGCATTATACGCGTAAAGCGTGCGCTGTTACTGACCTCGAGAGGCCTTTTCTGTGTGGCCGCTCACACCAAAACGTTGCTGCAGCTCGGCCAACACTTCATCAATGTGCATATTTTCATGTGTCATCATGACCATACAATGAAACCAAAGATCAGCCACTTCCTTGACTAAGTCATGACGCGCCGCCGCACTGCCGTCCAAATCTTTGGCGGCCAGAATCACTTCGGTGGCTTCCTCACCAATTTTTTCGAGGATTTTGTTGGCACCTTGGGCATACAACGACGCCACATAAGAGGTTTCTGGATCGTCGGCTTTGCGCGCCTCCAACACCTCGGTAAGCTCATTAAGAATCGACATTTGGCTAATTCCAGCTGTTTGATTTGGCCTTTCGTTTGCTGTTCATTGGCTATTCGTTGGCCTTAAGATGGTCTTTTACTCGTTGGCGGTGGAAAAGCGCGCCTTATAAGCACGCCTTTTAAGCGCGCGTCAGCAACTAAGCGCGCACCAGCAACGCGGAGCCTAGAAAGGCGCTGACCACACCGGCCAACATGGTCACATCTCCACTGCCCAACCCTTGCGAGATAGGTTGCCACAGCATCCACATGCTTAATGATACCAGGCCGATACCGGCCACTTGTTTGACGCGCCGGTGTCTGTGTTGACGTGATAAGTGCTGATCGATGCGCGCCATGGTTTGGCGTTGCTCATCGAGGTTAGCCTGCAACAGGCGCAAATTACGATCGCTACGCTCAAGCATACTGGGTAACCGAATTAGTTGTTGCCACAGCTGTGGACCGGCATTGATCCATTCGTTGATGGCGGCACTAGGCCCCAAGTGCTCCGCAGCCCAGCGCTCCATAAAAGGTTGTGCGGTGACCCATAGGTCCAGCTCCGGGTACAGTTGCCGGCCTAACCCCTCGATGTAAAGCAGGGTCTTCTGCAGCAGCACAAGCTGTGGTTGCAACTCCATGTTGAACTGTCCGGCGGTGGCGAGGAGTTCAACGACAAATTCAGCGAACGAAATTTCTGCCAGCGGTTTCGCAAAGATGGGTTCACAGACGTCGCGAATAACCGCCTCAAAAGCGTCCGCGTCGGTGCCGGCGGGTACCCAGCCGGATTGCAAATGCAGATCCACCACCCGGCGGTAGTCGCGGCTGAAAAAGGCCAACAGGTTTTGCGCCAGATAGTTTTGATCTTCCGGCGTGAGGCTGCCGATGATGGCGCAATCCAGAGCAATGTACTTGGGGTCCGCGGGATCGCTGGTGTCGATGAGAATGTTGCCCGGGTGCATGTCGGCGTGGAAAAAGTTGTGTTCAAACACCTGCTTAAAGAAGGTTTCCACACCTTTGTGTGCCAACACCTGCAGGTCTACCCCACGTGCGGTCAACTCGTCGATCTGGTTGATGGGAACACCCTGTACCCGCTCCATCACCAACAGTTGTTCGCGCGTATGTTCGGCAAACACCCGGGGTACGTAGAGCAAGCTGGATTCAGCAAAATTGCGGCGCAATTGGATCTGGTTGCGCGCTTCACTGAACATGGAAAGCTCACCAAGGAGGACCTGTTCGTGATCGGCGGCGACCTGGGGTAGGTGCAGGCGCTGGGCATCTACAATCCACTCGGAAATTTTCGCGGCAAGGTGTTTCAGCAGCGCCATATCGGATTCAATTTTTGCGCGTATGCCGGGGCGTACCAACTTGATGACCACTTGCTCGCCGCTGTGCAGTTGAGCGGTGTGTACCTGAGCGACGGAGGCAGAGGCGAGCGGCTCACTGTCTATCTCGGCAAATACCGCGTCGGCTGGTTGCTGCAGTTGGCTTGCAACAAAACTGTGCACGTCGAAGTTTGGTATGGGCGGAACGCGATCTTGCAACGTGGCCAGTTCATCGGCTATTTCAGCGGGCAACAAGTCGCGGCGTGTAGACAGCAGCTGTCCAAACTTCACATACACTGGGCCCAGCTCGACAAAGGCATCGCGTAAACGTTGGCCGTCTGTGCGATCTGGACTGGGCAGGACGCGTTGCAACCCGTGTAACAACCAACGCACGCTGCGCTTGGGCAGCATGTCAACCGGTACCAGCAAATCCAATCTGTGGCGAAACGCGACGCTTAAGATGTGCCGCAGCTGACGCCAATGATTGGGTGCCTTTGCGCTCATGGTTGCTCTGGTGGTGGCGGTGGGGCAGTTTTGTGCTGCGCGGATTCCAACTCCTGGATGCGTGCGGCAAGGCGGTCAACCTGTAGCCGTAGTTGGTCGACGCCATCTAAGAACCCAGCGAGCTGGGGCTGCTGCACAAATTGGCGGGTGGCTTGCTGCTGGACGGTTTCGCTGGCGCCCTTGAAGAGGGACTGCAGCGCCTGCAAGCCTGCCTCTGCGCCGCCCAACAGATTTGCACCCAGCTCTGGACCAAACAAGGCACTAAACGGGGCGTTGAGGTCCGGGCTGAAGTCTTTGAGGATGTCCGTGAGCTCTATGAGCAAGGTGTGGTCGCCGCTCACTTCAACCCCGTCCGGATTTGCGCCGGGTAACAGCCAGCCGCTTAAGGCGGCCAACGTGCCGCGTACAATGGCGTGGGGTGCTGCTGCAGGGCCCGCTTGGGTGCGCAACCCGTCGGCTTCGATCAGGATGTGCCAAGTGGCGGCGGGGAGCGTACATTGCAACTCAATGACGTTGCCCTGCAGTTGCCGGAGGCGTGCGCTTAACTGCGGGTCGGCCTGTACAGCTTGGCGGCCAACGCGGGTCGCTATGTCTGCCAACGCCATGCCGAACATATCTACTGATTGATTCATGACACGGGTTTGCTGCCGCGGTGAATGGCAGCGATGCCGCCCGCCAGGTTGTCATAACCCACATCGACAAAACCTGCGTCTTCAAACATCTGCTTCAGCGCGCGTTGGTCGGGGTGCACACGAATGGACTCCACCAGGTAACGGTAAGGCTGAGCATCCCCCGCCACTACTTGTCCCGCACCAGGCCAAAGGGCTTGGAAGGCGGTATAGGCGACGTTTAATGCTGGGTTTTCCGGTTTGGAAAACTCCAGCACCACAAGGGCAGCCCCCGGCTTCAGTACCCGCAGCAATTCGCCCAGGGCCAAGTCTTTATCGGTAAAGTTGCGCAAGCCGAAACTGATGCACGCGCAGTCGAAGCTGTCGTCGGCAAATGGCAACGCTTCTGCCGGCGCGCGACAAAATTGCACTTGGGCTAAACCTAGATCGAGCAGACGATCGCGGCCTACCAACATCATGTCGGCGTTGAGATCGGTGAGCACCACACTCCCCTCTGCGCCCACCGCATCGGCAAACAAGGCCGACATATCGCCGGTACCGCCGGCTAAATCCAGCACGCGATGACCGGGGCGAACACCGGACATCTGAATCACCATCCGTTTAAACAGACGATGCGTGCCTAGAGACATGAGGTCGTTCATGACGTCATAACGCTGCGCCACACGTTTAAACACCTCGCCCACCAGCTCAGTCTTCTCTTCAGCCGAGACCTTCTTGTAACCGAAATTAACCTCTGGGTGCTGCGTCATGATGGCTCCGGTGGCTGCCACGTACCCACGGGAACCGCGGGTAGACGGGAAGCGTTTGCCTGTTTCAATTCGGACAGGTACTCCTGCCAATACTGCTCTTGATTTTCGCCCAGATCATAAAGGTATTCCCAGGCATAAATACCGGTGTCATGGCCGTCGTTAAACGCGATGCGGATGGCATAGTTGCCAACCGCTTCGACTTGGGAAATGCCGACGTGTTTCTTGCCGGTCTGCAGCGTGCGCTGTTCGCTGCTGTGGCCGCGTACTTCAGCTGATGGGCTGTAAACCCGCAACAGCTCGGCAGGCAAGCTAAAACGCTGCTCGGGCCAGACCACTTCCAGTGTATGGGCAATTTTGTGGTAAATAATTTCTTGTGGTGCTTGCATCGTTGTGGCCACTGAAGCGGGCGCAAAAGGCCATTATAAAATGAAACGGCTGAGATCGCTGTTACTGACCAGATCTTCTAAGTGGCGATTCACATAATCCGCATCCACCACCACATGGGCGGTGGCGCCGTCACCGGCCTCAAACGACAGGCTTTCCAGCAGCCGTTCCATCAAGGTGTGTAGACGCCGGGCGCCGATATTCTCAGTACCTTCGTTGACTTCCCAAGCCAACTCGGCGATGCGCTCGATACCGGAATCTGCAAACTCCAGATCAACATTTTCCGTGCTGAGCAGAGCTTGGTATTGCTCGGTTAAGCTGGCGTTGGGTTCCACCAGAATGCGTTTGAAATCGTCCGGGGTGAGGGCCTTTAACTCCACCCGAATAGGCAAACGGCCCTGCAATTCCGGGATCAAATCGCTGGGTTTGGCCAGGTGAAATGCGCCCGAGGCGATAAATAGGATGTGGTCTGTGCGCACCACACCGTATTTGGTGCTCACCGTACACCCTTCGATGAGAGGCAGCAGATCACGCTGCACACCTTCCCGGGATACGTCGGCACCGGTGTTCTCCGTACGTTTGGCGACCTTGTCCATTTCGTCGAGGAACACGATGCCGGTTTGCTCAACCGCCTCCACCGCGCGGGCTTTCACCTCGTCTTCGTTGATCAGGCCCGCTGCTTCTTCTTCACGAACTTTGCGCAAGGCGTCTTGGATCTTCAGTCGCTGGGTGTGTTTACGCCCGCCGCCGAGATTAGAAAACATACTCTGCAGCTGGTTGGTCATCTCCTCCATACCCGGCGGCGCCATGATCTCCACCCCCATGCTGACCTGCGCCAGTTCGATGTCGATCTCTTTATCGTTCAACTCACCTTCACGCAACTTTTTACGAAACATCTGGCGGGTGGCGCTGCTATCCCCTTTGCTGCCGTCTTCGGGAGTGCCGAAGCCCACCGCGCGTGGTTCGGGGAGTAAGGCGTCGAGAATACGCTCTTCGGCGCGGTCTTCAGCCTGGGCGCGGACACCGGCCATTTCTACTTCGCGCAACATGTTGACCGCCACGTCCGCAAGGTCGCGGATGATAGAGTCCACGTCGCGGCCGACATACCCCACCTCAGTAAATTTGGTGGCCTCGACTTTGATAAAGGGCGCATGCGCCAGCTTAGCCAGGCGGCGTGCAATTTCCGTTTTCCCGACGCCGGTGGGGCCAATCATCAAGATGTTCTTGGGGCTGATCTCTTCGCGTAGCTCAGGCTCGATTTGCATGCGGCGCCAGCGGTTACGCAAAGCAATTGCCACCGCCCGTTTGGCGTCGTCTTGGCCAATGATGTGGTTGTTAAGCTCGTGAACAATTTCACGCGGGGTCATAACTGTCATGTTTTAAAGCGCCAGTGTTTCAATAGTGTGCTGTTGATTGGTGTAGATGCAGATATCGGCAGCGATGCTGAGTGATTTTTCGACAATTTCCGCAGCGGATAATTCGGTGTTTTCCGACAGTGCGGTCGCGGCTGCGCGGGCATACGCCCCACCCGAGCCGATGGCAAGCACACCGGTCTCCGGCTCAATAACATCGCCAGTGCCGCTGATCAGCAACGTGGCGGTGGTGTCTGCCACGATCAACATGGCTTCCAAGCGACGTAATGCGCGGTCCGAACGCCATTCTTTAGCCAGCTCCACGGCCGCGCGCACCAATTGCCCGCCGTATTTTTCGAGATTGCCTTCAAATTTCTCAAACAGGGTGAACGCATCCGCGGTGGAACCGGCGAAACCCGCAAGCACGTTGTTTTGATAAAGCTTGCGTACCTTAACTGCGTTGCCTTTCATGACCGTGTCGCCGATGGACACCTGGCCGTCTCCGCCCACCGCCACCTGCTTGCCGTCACGAACGGTGACGATAGTCGTGCCGTGAAACTGTTCCATATGCTGCCCTTACGTTTTTTAAGTTGTCCGAAGTTGTTGTCAGGATTTGGCTTGCCGGCCAGTGGCCTGTTTGTGGTTGTGCTGATTGACTAGTGCGATGCTAGTTTTCAAGTGGTTTGAGCACCAGATGTTTGCGCTGATAGTGAGGGCGGAGGATGCACAATTCAATTGTGGTCCAAAATTGCCGCTGGCCGCTATTCCTCACTAAATTGAATGGCGCTTAAACCCTGTTCACGTAAGCGGGTCATGGCGCGGTCCGCGTCTAACCGCCCAGTGATGGGGCCCACCACAACCCGGTACCAAGTCTGGCCGTTGACCCGGCTGGCGGCGGTGCGCGCGGGTAGGTTTTCTAATAGAAGCCGCGCACGCAGCTGATCGGCATCACTTTTGTTGCGAAAAGAAGCGGCTTGGATGTTGTAGATGCGGTCCAGGTTTTGACGCTGTTCCGCTGGCACCGCGTAGGGTTCGGGATCTGCTTTCACTTCTGAGTTTTGCAAGGCATCCGGGAAGGTGAACTCCAGCGGCGGCGGCTCCCGATTGGCTTCGGTGAGCGGTGGCTGTGATTCCGGCACCTGCAGCAGTTCCGGACCGTAAGCCGTGAGAATGACGATAGCGGCACCCACGAGAGCACCGGTGGCAAAACTGGGCCCGTGAAACAGCACGCGCTGGCGCGGGTTGGCCTGCTTCGTGGGTTTGCGCTTGGTTTTTCGTGAGCTTGCGCGTGCGCTACTGCTGGTGCGGCCAGCGAAGTCTTTGGGCATGAGGTGTTTAGCGTAAAGCGCGCATCTTACCAGTTACAAGCTGTCATAGGGATCCACGTCGATAGACCAGCGTAGATGGCGCGGTAACCTGGGTGGCTTAAGTTGGCTCAAACTGCGGTGCAGTTGTGAGCGACTGCTCGCCAGCAGCATCAGTTGATAACGGTAGCGGTTAGCGATGCGCGCCAACGGCGCCGGCACCGGACCAAGCAGCTCGATGCCTTGCGATTGTGGTTTAAGAAGTTGCTGTTTAAATTGCTGCAGTAGGTCTAGTGCGGTGGGCGCATCCGCAGATTCGGCGCGTAACATGGCCATCGGCTTGGCCGGAGGCATGGCGGCGCTGACGCGGTTGGCCAGTTCTGCGGCGGCAAAACCCGGGTAACCTTCATCAATCAACTTACGCAGATTGGGGTTGTCCGGTTGGTAAGACTGGATCCATACCTCCCCCGGCCGCTGCGCACGTCCGGCGCGCCCGGCCACTTGAACAATCAACTGCGCGGTGCGCTCCGGGGCGCGGAAATCCGGGCTTAAAAAGCCCGCATCGGCGTTTAGCACCGCCACCAAGGTGACGTTGGGAAAATGGTGGCCCTTGGCCAACATTTGTGTGCCGACCATGATGCAGCGATCGCCGCTGTTGATTTTGGCGAATTGCTCTTCTAAGCGGCGGCTGCTGCGGGTGGTGTCGCGATCGATGCGATACACGGGGACTTCCGGAAACAGTGCACTTAAGCCCTGTTCCGAACGCTGTGTGCCGAGCCCTACCGGTATTAAGCTTTGCTGGCCGCAGGCTTCGCAAGCCTGTGGAATCTCAAAGCGCAAACTACAATGGTGACATACCAGTTGCCTTGGTGATTGGTGCAGGGTCAGGCGCGCGTCGCAATCTGAGCAGGTGGCCATCCAGCCGCAGGCGGCGCAGAGCAGCGAAGGGGCATAACCGCGCCGGTTTAAGAACACCAACACCTGGCCGTTGTTGTTCAGATGGCTGCGGATCACACGCTCTAAAGGGACCGATATCCCGTCGGTATGCTGCTGTCCGCGCATGTCGATGAGGTGATAGGTCGGCATTTGCGCGTCACCGGCACGAAACGGCAGGGGTAACTTGACATAACGCTGCCGGTCGACGTTGTAGAGGGATTCCAACGACGGTGTGGCGCTGCCGAGGACAATGGGGATATCGTGGCTTTGTGCACGTTTGGTGGCCAAATCCCGGGCTGAGTAGCGCAGGCCCTCCTGCTGCTTGTAGGAGGCGTCGTGCTCCTCGTCGACCACAATCAGCCCCAACTGCTGAAACGGCGTAAACACGGCGGAACGGGTGCCGATCAGGATCGACAATTCACCGGCGGCACACTTCAGCCAGGTTTGCAGGCGTTCGTGGTCGGTTAAGTTCGAGTGCAGCATACCCACGGCGCCAAAACGGCGTTGGAAACGGCCCAGCGTCTGCGGGGTTAGGGCAATTTCCGGCACCAGCACCAGCACTTGGCCGCCAGCGGCCAATACGGGCTCTATGGCACGTAAATAGACTTCTGTTTTGCCACTGCCAGTGACACCTTCGAGCAGGTAGGCGTGGAAACCCTCCAAATCCCGGGTAATGGTTGTTATGGCCTGTTGCTGGGCGCTGGTCGGCGGCGGTGGAATCTCGCTGGGGTTGCCAGGTGTTGGTGTGCAGGGCGCTACCGCGCCGGCCTTGTGGAGATTGCGCAGCGTCTGGCGTTTATGGCCCGCATCCACCAGCGCGTCTCCCGCGCAGGGTTGATGTTGTGCAATGTAGTCAAACAAGGCTTGTTGAGCGTGTGCGCGGGGGTTGTCAAAGCAGGCCGTGGTGGTCATCCAGAAATCGGGCGTATCAATAGCGCAATCAGCGCCTTTGCGTGCGGCCGCGGGGAGCATGGTGGCCAGCACTTCGCCAAGCGGATGGTGGTAGTAGCCACTCATCCAATGGGCCAGCGCCATGAGTTCGGCGGGCACAACCGCGCTAACGTCCAGCAACTCGGTAACCTGTTTGAGCTTAGCGTGGCTGGAGTCCACATCAGTGGCGACGCAAACGCCTACCGCTGCCGAACGACCAAACGGTACCCGAACCCTTGCGCCGACCTCTGGTAGCGGCATCTGCGGCGGCAACGCATAGTCGTACACGGCGTGGAGTGGGCGTGGCACTGCCACTTGGATGACGCGCGCGTTCATCGGGTATATTTGCCAAAGACGCTGCTTGTGGGTACCATTCGCCGCCCTAAAATTGCCAGCACACTTAGAAAAGGCCAGATATGAAGCCGGAAATACACCCTGAATACAACATCGTTAAAGCTACCTGTAGCTGTGGCAACGTCATTGAGGTGGGCTCTACCCTGGGTGAAGACATTCACTTGGAAGTGTGTTCCGCATGTCACCCTTTCTACACCGGCAAACAGAAGACCATTGATTCCGGCGGTCGTGTCGAACGTTTCCGTCAGCGTTTTGGCAATCGCGGCGGTGCCGCGGCCAAGGGTTAATCCCACTTTTAATCCCACCTTTTAAGACGTCAGACAACTCATCGGTGTAGGGCACCTCTGTCCGAATCTGTGGTCTATGATAGGCAAGGACCACGGGTAAAAAGGATACAGGCGTGCAGCGGTGAGTTGCCTCAGTTTTCAAAACTCTACAAAAACTTCAAACGCCAGCGTTGCCCGGCATTGGCGCGCCGTTGTGGTGCTGCTGTGCCTGGGTTGCGTGGGTTTCTTCGGGCAAGCTCACGCCGGACCGGGCGCGGAAATTTATAACGAGTTTGTCGAAAAGGAAATCATCTACCCGGACCAGGAGTGGCAAGATTATGTCACTGAGGTCGGTGAGCGTGTGCTGGCACATACGCCTCACGCCGGCCACAACTATACCTTCACGGTGACGGACCAGTCGTTTGTGAACGCGTTTGCCACTCCGGATGCGTATATTTTTGTCACGCGCGGCATTTTGGCTTATTTCAACAGTGAAGATGAGTTGGCGGCGGTGCTGGGTCATGAGATTGGCCACGTGGTAGGCCGCCACTCCAAGCGCTCTGCCTCACGGGCGCGTATGGGCACGTTGTTGGGTTGGTTGGGCACGTTTGCCACCGGCACCACCGCTACTTACGGTTTGGCCAACACGCTCACCCAGGCCTCCCTGGCCGGCTACGGCAGGCAACATGAGCTGGAAGCGGATGAGCTTGGTGCACAGTGGCTTGCCATGGCGGGGTATAACCCGCGAGCGCAAATCGATGCGATCCAGATTCTGCGTGACCACAGCGATTTCCGTCAGCAGGTGTTTAACGAGCCCACCGTCTACCACGGTATATTGGGTTCCCACCCTGCTCACCAGAAACGTTTACATGAGTTGGTGCAACAATCGCAACACCTGTTTCCGGATGAGCTGTCAGAGCCGGAGCGCGACTACCACGAAATGTTGAGTGGTTTACGCTACGGCGACGATACCGCCGCCGGTGTGGTGAAAGACGGTGTCTACTATCACGGCTTGCTGCGCCTGGCGATCAAATTCCCGCAAGGTTGGGATGTGGTGGCGCTACCCCAGGAGGTGTTTGCCAGACCACAACCGGGTGCTGTGGATGCCAAAATTGGAATTCGGCCGTTGGCTGCTCCGGATGAGGTGCAAACGCCGTTGGAATATCTCACCAAAACTCTGCGCCGGGACGACTTAGAAAACGGCGAAGAAATTCAGGTTGGCCCATACACCGGCTACATGGCCGACATTAAGGTCACGGACGATAAAACCACCAGTCGCAAAATTGCGGTGATTTACAAAGATGGCCGTGTGTATTCCATCGAAGGTGAGCTAGGACAGCATGGCGATGCTGGGGCGTTTGACGACCAGTTTCGCGAAACGGTTATGTCTTTTCGCGCCATGACCGCGGCGGATCTGCGTCTGATTAACAACCAGAAGATTCAAGTGGTGGTGGCGGAGCCGGGACAAACCTACGCCATGTTGGCCCAGCGCGTGCCGCTCAAGGCGCACGCAGAAGAGACCTTGCGGGTACTCAACGGGCATCACCCCCGCGGCGAGCCGCGCGCCGGCGACTACGTCAAAATTATTCAGTAATTCTTCAGTAAAGGCGGCAAAGGTCGCTTAACCGCCGAATATATCAATCGCCTTTAGGGTCTCGTCTGGGGTGTCCCGCGGCGGCTCGGTGGTTTGTTGCTGCTCCGGGGCAAATTCCGCGAGGAAATATTCAAAGATGGCGTTGTTTTGACCGGGGCGGGCCAACTCGCCGGTACTGGGGTCGATCTTTAGGGTGACCACACCCGGGGGCTGGCTCGGATACACTTCTTCGGTGCTGGCGAGCACATCTTCCATCAGGTCGATCCAGATCGGCAGCGGTGTATTGGAGCCGTAAGCACGCGCGCCCAGAGGCGCGTGGTTGCTGAAGCCAACCCACACCGTGGTCACCAACTCCGGCGTGTAGCCGTTAAACCAAGTGTCGGCGGCGTCGTTGGTGGTGCCGGTTTTCCCAGCGATGTCATCCCTGCGTAGACGCCGAGCGGAGCGTCCCGTGCCGCGCTTGATCACGTCTTGCAACATTGAGTGCATGACAAAGGTATTACGCTCATCCACCACCTGTTCGGCAAAAACCGGCTCCGGCGGTGGTGCAGGTGCTGCCTCGCCGCTGTCCGCGGCTGCAAGGTCATCGGTCGCTGTTGCCGCGAGCGTGTCAGTCGGCTGCTCCATCGAAGATTCTTGTTGGGCCTTGGCCTGCTGCTTTTCCGTTTCAGCGGCGGCGGCAGCCAATAGTGCCTCAAGCGACGCGGGTTCAAACGTTTCGGGTAAGGTGGGCACCGGTTCGATGAGTGCTTCGCAGTTGTCGCAAATTTGGGGATAGTTCGCCTGGTACAGGGTCGTGCCGGTAATGTCCGTGATGCGCGTGATGATGTGGGGCTCGACCAGGTAGCCGCCGTTGGCCAACACCGCATAGGCGCGCGCCATATCGATGGGTGTCACCGCCATGGTGCCGCCGCCGATTGCCAGCTGGGTATTGCGGGGGAAGTTGCTGGTGTCAAAACCGAACTTGGCCACGTGGTCCATAACCCGGCCGGCGCCCACCGCTAACAAAACCCGCATCGAAACGAGGTTGATGGAGCGGTACAAAGCCTCCCGCAAACGCGTGGGACCGTTGTAACGATTGTTGTCGTTGTCCGGGCGATACTGCGACTCCAGGTTTTCGTCGTCAAACACCAGTGGCGCGTCCATAAATACATCCGCGGGAGTCACCCCTTGCGCTAACGCTGCCGAATATACAAAGGGTTTAAATCCCGAACCAGGCTGACGCGCGGCCTGTAAGGCGTGGTTGTACTGGTTGCGATAAAAGTCGAACCCGCCCACCAAGGCGCGTACTGCGCCGTTGTGCGGATCAAGTGACACCACCGCACCTTGGATTTCAGGGAGCTGGGTCAATAGCCAACGGTCTGTGCCGCCTTCTTCTGCAGTTTCGCCGCGCTCTTGTGCTTGTTGTTTGCGCACCCGTATCACCTCACCGATGCTGACGATGTCGCTCATCGTCTGCGGCGGCGGCCCACGCCGGTCTACGGTGATGTACTCACGCGCCCAGCCGGAGTCTGACAGCAATAACGTGACGCGTTCGCCGTCATCAAACTGCGCTATTGCTTCCTGCTCCGTCACCGCCAGCACCATGGCGGCGCGCAAACCACCGAAGGTGCCTTTGTCGTTCAGATAACCGCGCACGGCGTTGGTCAGCTCTAACGGATATGCTTCGGGCTCAGCGCTCAGTTGCTCTGCAGCCAGGGTAAGCGCCGCGACCATTTCTTCGTTGGCAGTGTCTTCGGCGCCACGGTAGCCATGCAAGCGGTCATAGTTCATGAGGCCGCGGCGCAGTGCGGCAATGGCTTCGGCCTGATGACCCGCACGTATGGTTGTGTGTATCTCATAACCGCCGGTGTATAAATCCGGGTACAGCGCGGCAGCTTGTCGCCTGACCCACTCGGCGGCATACGGACTCGGCACATCCAACTCGCGGGCGTAAATCTTTGCGGATATGGGTTCGGCGCGGGCACTTTCGTACGCGGCTTGGTCGATTGAGCCCTGCGCGTACATGCGCGAGAGCACCAAATTACGCCGCGCCAAGGCGCGACTTGGACCGTTGATTGGATTGCCCGCGCTGGGTGCCTGGGGTATACCCGCCAGCATTGCCAGTTGCGGCAAGCTCAATTCGTTGAGGCGTTTGCCATAGTAGGTGAGTGCCGCGGCCTGGGCGCCGTAGGCACGTTTGCCAAACGGCACAACGTTGATGTAGAGCTCCAGGATCTGTTCTTTGCTGAGTTCCCGCTCTATTTTGAGAGCCAGTAACATTTCTTTAAATTTGCGTAAGAAGCGGCGTTCCAAAGAGAAAGAGACGTTCCGTGCCAACTGCATGGTGATGGTGCTGGCACCGGCCCCCAACTCTCCTTCAGTCACAAACGTACCCACCAACGCCAAAACATCGTTGGCCAGCGAGATGAAATCGATACCGCTGTGTTGGTAAAAGCGCTTGTCTTCCGTATCCAGCAATGCATCGATGAAGTGCTGGGGCACCTCATCAAATGTGATGGGGATCAAGCGCCGTTCGCCAAATTCCGCCAATAGCGCGCCGTCGTCGGCATACACCCGCAGCGGTGTTTCCAGCTTCACATTGCGGTAAGTCTCCGGCTTGGGTATCTGCGGGTCCAAATACAGGAAGATGCCCGCGAGACTGAGGACTGCGGCACATAAACCCGCGAGCCCCAGCCACATAATAGCCAGCAAGGCAAAACGCGATCGTTGTGTCAGGTATTTTGTCAAGATGTCGGGCTTGTAATGAAAATGGAAATTCTAGCTACATGTCGCTTCTAAGAGAGACACAAGATAACCTCAATTTTGAGCTATTGCGCACGCAAAATAGGCTAGGCGTTGATTGCTTGAAAGTCGAGTCTGGTATTTAATGCATCGCTGCATGTATAGGACGTAAGTGCCCGCGCCATCAAAGGAAATTTAACGTGGCATTGTTTGGAAAAAAGTCGAATATTCTGTTGGGACTTGATATTAGTTCAACCTCAGTGAAGTTGTTAGAGCTATCACAGGCGAACGAAAAGTATCGAGTCGAATCTTACGCTGTTGAACCCCTGCCCCCTAACGCCGTTGTTGAAAAAAATATCAGCGACGTGGAAGGCGTGGGCGAAGCTGTTAAACGCGTGCTTGGCCGCTCAAAATCAGCCAGTAAGACTGCCGCGGTAGCGGTTGCCGGCTCCGCTGTGATTACCAAAACCATCGAGATGGATGCTGATCTATCCGATGACGATATGGAAAACCAGATCACCGTAGAAGCAGACCAGTACATACCCTACCCCCTCGACGAAGTGGCCATTGATTTTGAAGTGCAGGGCTTGTCTGAGCGAAATCCTGAGCAGGTAGAAGTGCTGCTGGCGGCGTGCCGCAAAGAGAACGTGGAAATGCGTGAAGCGGCGTTAGACCTCGGTGGTGTGAAGCCCGCAGTGGTGGACATAGAAGCCCACGCCATGAAACGTGCGTTTGATCTGATCAAACCGCAGCTAGGCGGTAACCCGGAAGATTTGGTTGTCGCCATCATTGATATCGGCGCCACCATGACCACGCTGTCGGTGTTGGCCGATGACAAAGCAATCTACACACGGGAACAGTTGTTTGGCGGCAAACAGCTAACCGAAGAAATACAACGCCGCTACAGCCTTTCCTTCGAAGAAGCAGGATTGGCGAAGAAACAAGGCGGCCTGCCAGACGACTATGAAGAAGAAGTTTTACAGCCATTTAAGGAAGCTGTATTACAGCAGGTGACGCGGTCACTACAGTTCTTCTTTTCTTCCTCTCAGTACGATGATGTGGATTACATTGTCCTGGCCGGCGGTACCGCTTCTATAGACGGCTTGGCTGAAATGATCGAGTCCAAGCTGGGAACCCCTACGGTCATCGCAAACCCGTTCGTTAACATGTCACTGGCGCCGAAGGTAGACGCCGATGCGTTGGCTAACGATACGCCTGCGTTGATGATCGCTTGTGGACTGGCGATGAGGAGTTTCAATTAATGGCGAATATCAACTTACTCCCATGGCGCGAGTGGGAGAGAGAACGCAAACAAAAGGAATTTATCGCCCAGACCGGCGGTGTATTGCTGTTGGCGGTGGTTATGATTTTCGGCGCTGGCCAAGTATTGAACAACGCCATAGAAAGCCAGGAAGGCCGCAACCAATTTATGCAAGGCAAAATTAAAGTCTTGGATGAGAAGATCGCTGAGATTAAGTCTCTGCGCAAGCAGCGTGAAGACTTGCTTGCGCGCATGCGGGTTATTAACGAGTTGCAAGGTAACCGTCCGGTCATCGTGCGGGTGTTCGACGAGATGGTGCAGACGTTGGCTAAGGGTGTGCACTACAGCAAGCTGCAGATGGAAGGTACGCAACTGTCGGTGGCCGGTGTGGCTGAGTCAAACAACCGTATCTCTGCCTTGATGCGTAATCTGGACGGCTCCGATTGGTTCGCTCAACCCAACTTAAAAAGCATTAAAGAAGATCCGGAAAATTCCGACTACGGGGAGCAGGCATCTACGTTTGATCTGAGCTTTGTGCAAACCAATCCGAACAAACAAAAAGAGGAGGATCTCTAATGGCGATGCAAGATTCCCTCGATCAACTTAAATCGGTTGATCTAAATAATCTCGATTTCAACAACATCGGTTCATGGCCCGCCATTGTTAAAGGCCTGTTGATGCTGATTCTGTTTGGCTTGGTATTAGGTGTGGGCTACTACTACCACATCACCGACAAGCAGGTTGAGTTGGAGCGCGCAGAAGCCAAAGAAGTAGACCTGCGCAAAGAGTACGAAAACAAGGCGGCGCTGGCTGCCAACCTGGACGCCTTGCGCGTGCAGAAGAAAGAGATGGAAGACGCGTTTGGCGCCTTGTTGCGGCAGCTACCCTCGGATACCGAGGTGCCGGGTTTGCTTGAGGACATCACGCGTACCGCGATCGACAACGAGTTGACCATCGAAAGTATCGACCTGCAGCCGGAAAGACGTACCGAGTTTTATATTGAGTTGCCGATTGAAATTGTTGTGGAAGGTACCTACCACAAAATTGGCTCCTTTGTGAGCGGCGTTGCCAACCTTTCGCGTATCGTAACGCTGCATGATTTTGACATTGAACCTATGACGGATTCAGACATGTTGCGCATGGAAATTATTGCGAAAACTTATCGCTATCTAGAGGAGGCCAGCTAATGCAAGCCGCCAAGATAACGATGAGTTTAGTCGCCGTGGCGCTGTTAGGTGCTTGTAGCCCGGATACCGATTACTCGGATCTGAACGCCTTTATGGACGAGGTAGATTCCCGTCCGCGTGGCCGCATCGAGCCGCTGCCGCCGATCGAAACGGTACCGCCGTTTTCTTACCTGGCGAGTAACAAACGCAGCCCGTTTGAACCTCCGGTGGTGTTAAAACGCGTGGAGCGCCAAAGCGGTCCCAAGGTCGAGCCAGACTTTAATCGCGTGAAACAGTATTTAGAGCAATTCACGATCGGCCAGTTGGCCATGGTCGGCACATTGGCCCAGGGCCCCACCACGTATGCCCTGATCCAGGACGCTGAGGGCGGGGTACACAGAGTCCAATCCGGTGACTTCATGGGTACGGACCACGGCAGAATTCGGGGTGTTGGCGAGACCAGCATAGAACTAATTGAAATAGTTCCTGATGGAATAGGCGGATGGGTAGAACGCGAAAGAACCGTCTCGCTGGCGACCGGAGCATAGAGGATGAAGATGATGTTTAGACAAGTAATACAAGGGGCGAAGCAGTTGATCGCGCCCGGTGCAAAGGTTGCGCTTGGTCTGCTGAGCTTGACGGCGGTGCAGGCCTGGGCGGTGACGATGGAAAACATCGACTTCTCCTCTCTGCCGGGTGATCGTACCGAAATACGTATGGAATTTGACGGCACCCCGCCGGACCCTAAAGGTTATACCATTGAGCAACCGGCTCGCATCGTCCTGGATTTGCCGGGTGTGACCAGCGGTTTGGACGAGAAGCACCACAACCTCGGCATCGGTAACGCCCGCCGCGTATCCGTGGTCAGTACCAAGGACCGCACGCGCGCCATTGTTAACTTAACCCAACTGGTGGCCTATGAAACCGAAGTACGCGGCAACACCCTGTTCTTGTTGGTGGGTGCCGGTGGCGGCAGCTCTGCCGTAGCGGACAGCAGCGGCGAACCTTCTCCGGGCGCCACGCGCGTTGCCTCCGCAGGTGGCTCAAGTATTGAACAAGTGGATTTCCGCCGCGGCGAAGGCGGTGAAGGTCGCATTATCTTGACCTTAAGTAATCCTAAAGTGCCGATTAACGTTTCCGGCGATGCTGGCAAGATTCGGGTAGAGGTGCGTAACACAGCCTTGCCGAAGGAATTGCAGCGTCGTCTGGACGTTACCGATTTTGCCACGCCTGTGCAGATTGTGGATGCCTTGCAAGAAGGTGATAACACCGTGTTCACCATCGACGCCACCGGCAACTACGACTACCTGGCTTATCAGGCGGACAACACCATGTCGATTGACGTCACGCCGGTCACTCAAGAAGAGCTTGATCAGCGCGACGATGTATTCAAATACACCGGTGAGAAGTTGTCGCTTAACTTCCAAGACATTGAAGTGCGGTCAGTATTGCAGCTGATTGCTGATTTCACCGACCTCAACTTAGTAGCCAGTGACACGGTCAGCGGCCGCATCACCTTACGTCTGAAGAACGTGCCTTGGGACCAAGCCTTGGAGTTGATTCTGAAGACCAAGGGTCTGGATCAACGCCAAGTGGGTAACGTCTTGCTGGTCGCTCCGGCGGCAGAGATCGCCGCGCGCGAGAAGTTAGAGCTGGAAAACCAAAAGCAGATTGCTGAACTGGCGCCGCTGCGTACCGACTTTGTACAGATTCGCTATGCCTCCGCTTCTGAACTGTTCAATCTGTTCAATTCAGCGGGCTCTAACGGTCAGACCATGTTGTCTGAACGCGGTAGCGTGATCGTCGATGAGCGCACCAACGCCATCATTTTGACTGACACCGCGGATCGTCTGGAAGAATTCCGCCGCGTCATCGCGCAGCTGGATGTCCCTGTCCGTCAGGTGCTCATTGAAGCCCGCATCGTGACGGCCAACGCCAACTTTGCGGAACAAATGGGTATCGCTTGGGGCGGCGGCGGCATCAACGTCAATGGTGATACCGCGCTACGCTACGGTGGTTCGCTCGATACCTTGGTGGAGCTGTCTAACATTTTGGTCGACGGCAGCGGTGACATCACCGTCCCCGGTGACCTGGTAGTGGACTTGGGTGTCAGCCAAGCGGGCGCCTCTAGCATCGGTTTGGGGATTACCCGCGCGGGTTACCTGGTTGACCTGGAATTGTCCGCCTTGGCCACCGACGGTCATGCCGAAGTTGTGGCCCGTCCGAAGGTCATCACCGCGGACAAGAGCCCGGCTGTGATCGAAAGCGGTGTGGAGATTCCTTACCAGGAAGCTACTTCCAGTGGTGCAACTTCTACGTCCTTTAAAGACGCTGTGCTGTCGCTGGAAGTGACCCCGCAGATCACTCCGGATGATCGCATCATCATGGAACTGAACGTCAAGCAAGACACCGTTGGTACCGTGTTTAACGGTGTACCTTCGATCAACACTAACGAAATTCAAACTGAAGTGTTGGTGGACAACGGCCAAACGGTTGTGCTCGGTGGTATCTTCCAGACGGATAAAAACGTCTCCACCACCAAGACCCCGTTCCTGGGTGACCTCCCCTACGTCGGCCGCCTGTTTAAGCGCACGATTGAGCGCGACGATAAGCAAGAGCTGTTGATCTTCATCACGCCGCGGATCATCTCCGACGCGCTTGCTGACCGATAATACATCGCGCGGCATACGCGCATAGGTGTACACTAAACGGCGCCCTGTAAGGCGCCGTTTTTTATGAATCGTCAGAATATCTTTCTCGTTGGACTCATGGCTGTGGGTAAAAGTACGGTTGGACGTCATCTGGCTGACGCCCTCCAGTTACCGTTCTATGACTCTGATGCGGAGATTGAAGCCCGCGCCGGGGCGGAAGTGTCGTGGATATTTGATGTTGAAGGTGAAATCGGCTTTCGCGACCGCGAAGAGCAAGTGATTGATGAATTAACGCAGATGCAGGGTGTGGTGATTGCCACCGGCGGTGGTGCGGTGAAACGTGCCGCCAACCGCCAGCATTTGTCCGCACGCGGCACAGTCGTTCACCTCGACTGTCCCCTGCAAAGACTGCTTGCCCGGACCCGCAAGGACAAGAAACGTCCGTTACTGCAGGGTGATGACCGTGAAGAAGTGCTACGCAAACTGCTGTGTGAGCGAGCGCCCTTGTATGCGGAAATTGCCGACTATCGATTCGTCTCCGACCAACAGAGCGTAACAACTCTGGTACAGCAGATCGTTCGCCAGTTACGCAAAGATCAGCTCATAGATTAGAATCTGCGCCCGCCACCCTGGCGCGGCGCGGCGTTACTAAGTAGCAGGCACCAACATTGGAAGAATCCGCTTTGAAACAAGCATGGCAAACCGTAACAGTCGACTTGGGCGATCGCTCTTATCCCATTTACATTGGCGATGATGGATTGAGCGATGCTGCCAAGTTGCGGCAAATGTTGCAGCCCTGCATACGTGGTCAGCAGGTGGCGGTGATGACCAACGACACAGTCGCGTCTCTTTATGGTGATCAGCTCAGTACCGCTCTGCAAGGCTACTCCGTGGACGTGTTTGTCATGCAGGACGGTGAACAGTACAAAAGCCTGGAGACTTACACAGCGGCGATGGACTTTCTCATGGCCAAGCGCCACAACCGCACCACCTGTCTTATTGCCTTGGGTGGCGGTGTGGTCGGTGACCTGACTGGTTTTGTTGCCGCCACTTTTCAACGCGGTGTGGACTTTGTGCAAATTCCCACCACCCTGCTGGCCCAAGTCGATTCTTCCGTGGGCGGCAAAACTGCGGTGAACCATCCGGCAGGCAAAAACATGATTGGTGCTTTCTACCAGCCTCAATGTGTGGTGGTAGACAGCACTACGTTACAGAGTTTACCTGCCCGGGAGTATGCTGCCGGCCTTGCCGAAGTGGTGAAGTATGGGGTTATTGCAGACGCGGAGTTGTTTGCCTGGTTGGAAGATAACCAAGCCGCGTTGAATGCCCGGGATGCTGCCGCGTTGGCACATGTCATCAAACGTTCGTGTGAGATCAAGGCACAGGTGGTGGCTGCAGATGAGCGCGAAAGCGGCATCCGCGCCATTCTTAATTTTGGTCACACCTTTGGGCACGCCATTGAAAATCTGGCGGGCTACGGCACCTGGCTACACGGCGAAGCGGTGGCGGTAGGTATGGTGATGGCGGGGCGTTTTTCCGAATGTTTACAGTTGTTGCCCCAAGGCCAAACCGAACGGCTCAAACAACTCCTGCGCGGTTTGCAATTGCCGGTGGCGTTACAAGATGGGGTAGACTCCTCCGCCATGCTGCAGGCGATGGGCATGGATAAAAAAGCAATGGACGGCAAACTCCGATTTATCGTCACAGATGGTTTCGGGACTGCCAGGGTGATAGATGATTACGACCGCCAAGCGCTGCAGGCGGTATTGGCGGAGTTCTGTTGAGTACCTTCCTGGGCCTTACGCACAACCCCTTTACCCCACCGCGCGAAGGCTTTTTTGAAGGCGGTGACCGCAAAACCCACTTGGAGCACTTGCGCCACCTAAGTCAGTGGTCACGGCGGGTATTGGTGGTGACGGGGCCATTTGGTATTGGCAAGTCCAGCCTATTTCGCGAGCTTTCCAACAGCTTGGAGGCGAACACCAAGGCGGCGCGCCTGTCTGGCACGGTACTCACCAGCGAGCGCGAGGTGTTGGCCGGGCTGTTGCAAGGATTTGGGATCTCCGCGGCTTCCGAGCGCCATGTAGAAGATCTGGCGGACCAAGTGCTGGCACATATCGCCGAACAAGAAGGCCAGAAGCGTGTCTGTATGGCCATGGTGGACGATGCTCACCTTTTAGACATGCGCGCGGTCCATCGCCTGGTGGAATTGGTGGCGGTGTCGGGCTTACGTCTGCTGATGTTCTGCGAGGCGGGCTTGGTGGCGGAACTGGATCGGGTCAGCCGCATGCACGAGCTGGAGTGGTTCGAAATCCGTCTTACGGGTTTACCCAAGGCAGATGTCCGCGACTACTTAGAGTGGCGTTTCCGACAAGCCCAGTATCGCGGCTTGCTGCCGTTTACCGATGAACAGCTCGACAACATCGTCATTCGCTCGGGGGGCAATTTCAGTGTCATAGACAGCATGGCTAATCGGCTGCTGGGAGAGATGGAGAGCGGTGAAATTCGCAATCAGAAGGGCGGCTTTCCAGTGATGCACGCGGTGCTTGCGGTGTCTCTGGTGGTGATGGTGGGTTTGGTGTACATGCTGATGCAACAAAACACCACTGCTCCGACGGTGGCACAGCAGTCCGCTAACGCGGAGGAGCCGTCATCAGATTCTGAGACGGCATCGACGCCACCCTCAGCACAATCGGCGCTGCCCTCGGATGCAGCCACAGCCATGGCCGATGGTACACCCGCAGACCAAGCGGAGACTGCACAAGCCGAACCGATTTGGGCAGACCAAGCAGCCGCACAGAGTGCGGCTGCAACCGTTGCTGGCGATCCCGCAGTTGAAGCGATACAAGACTTGGCGGCCAGCAACGCGGGAACAGCGCCCGCGGCAGGGGAAGAAGAGTCTGCGGCGGAAAGAGAAGCGCCCGCGGCGGAAAGAGAAGCGCCTGCGGCGGGAGAAGAGCCTGCGGCGACAACGAGAGAACCCGCGGCGGGAGTAGAACCGCCCGCGATAGAGCAACAGGCGCCGGTGACAGAGAGAGACGCGCCCGAAGCAGCTGCGCCCACCGACGTGCAAGCTGAGGTAGCCGAGTTTGATAGCACGCCCCAGCCGCAAGCGGAGCAACGCTATAAAGATGCGCAGTGGCTGCTGCGCCAAAATCCACAGCGTTTTACCCTGCAACTCATGACGCTGTCTTCGCTGCAACGCGTCCGAGAGTTTATCGGTCGGCAAGACACCCAGGAAGAGTTTGCCGTCTACAGCATGATCCGAGACGGCCAGCGCCTCTACGTAGTGACTTATGGCGTGTTCTCGGGCAGAGCCGCAGCGCAGGCGACCGCAGCTGGCTTCAGCGGCGAGTTAGCCACCTTAAACCCCTGGGTTCGACCCATGTCCTTGGTGCAGGACACCGTCCGGGATAACCCGCAAAACTAGTGCTCAAACCACTTTATAACTTAGGATCAGAGTTCGCCAGCTTTGGGCTGGCAAGGAAGAGTGAGGAGTAATATCCGGATATTGCGACGAGCAA
>JANQKS010000055.1 GCA_028281005.1 Pseudomonadales bacterium | reverse complement strand
GTGTTCCGCAGCTCATGTTGTAACATTAGCAAGGGACACAACGCGGTTATTGGCGATTCTGGGCCACCCGAAGGGCGCGTCCCATAAGCCCTGTGGCGTGGTTGCGGCCCTAGGAAAGGGCACGATCCTTCGGATCGTGACCCGACGCTGTCCGTCGGACCGCGCCTAGCTACAGCACTTATGGAATGCGTCATAATTCAACAAATTAACCAAACAGGACACTAAATCCACAAGGATCTCGATGTCATCACCCGGGTTAAGATCGAGTTTTTTACAGAAGACCTGAGGCAAAGTGATTTGCCGCTTCGAAGACAGCTTCGGCATGACGCGTAGTAACCCTTTAGTTTTCATTAATGTTAAAGACATATTCAGCCACAACGAAAACCAGACGCCAATCTACTCTGCTGTAAGCGTCTAATCCCTTTCGCTAGAATCGATCACCCAATTGCGCACGTGCCGTCATGAGCCCCGAACCACGCCAACGCCACAACAAATCTCACAAGCGTGAACTCAAGCACATACGCCGCACGCTTAAAACTCAACACGGCATCCTCGCCAAACGCCGCAAGCAAATATCGACACGGCAACACGCCGAAGATGTCCACCAGATGCGGATCGCCGCGCGCAAAGTGCGGGCAACCTTAGGCGTGCTCGATCAAGAAAAGAGTAAGCTCGCTAAAGAGGTTCGTTGGTTAACGGGCAAGCTGGGCCGGGTAAGAGATCTTGAAGTGCAGATGCAGCTTCTGGGTAAATCAAAAGCAGAGCGGCGCTATCGCGCCCATCTCAAATCTCAGTGGAAACCAGCGCGGCGGCGGTTGATCCGGGCTCTGCAAACCAAACGCACAAAGCAGCTTTTAGAGTCGTTGCACGCTCTGCCGTCCACCATCGACAAAAACACGCCCCTCAGTCTCCACAAGACGATCCATCATGAACTCAAACACATTAAACGCAGTGGCAACCATATACGCAAAGACTCACCGTTCGAGCGCCTGCACCATCTTCGCCTCCGCTGCAAACGTATCCGTTATCACATAGAGATCCTGCAACCGTCATCCGACTCCGCCCTAAACAAAACACTCACAGGTCTGAAAGTTCTGCTTGAGCAGCTCGGTGCGCTACAGGACACCCGAGTAACGGTGTCTTTCCTGCTGGCGTATGAAGACACGCTGGGTGCCGATGACACCGACCACAAACAACTGGATCGCATGCTCGCCAAACAACAGAGGCGGGCTGAGAAAATCCGCCACGGCTTTCCTGACGAGTGGCAACGTTTTGAGAAAACCATCAATCCCTGCTTGGCGGAACTGCGGCAGGCAAGGTGATCTGCGGTTTGCTGCAGCCGGAACTTCTCCTATAGTTGCGACCCATCGGCCAAACACAAAAAACTGGGGGCACTTTGATAACCGTACTTGGGCGCCGCAATTCGGCTAACGTACAAAAAGTCATGTGGGCGCTGGGTGAACTTGAGCTCGACTATCAACGCGAAGATGTGGGCGGCTCATTCGGCTATCCGGACACCTACCCCAATCCCAATCAGGTAGTTCCCACCATTGTCGACGGCGACATCACCGTGTGGGAATCCGGTGCCTGTGTACGTTACCTGGCACGCACCTACGGCGCAGGCTCGCTGTGGCCGCGGGACCCTGCCGAGCTTGCCACCGCCGACATGTGGATGGAGTGGCACCGCAGCGACATCTCCATGGCGTTTTTTCCACTGTTTCAGATGCTGGTGCGTGGCTTACCCGCGACGCCGGAGAAAATAGAGAAGCACACGCACAATAGCGGCCGCATATTTAAGCAATTGGACGCACAGCTTGAAGGGCGCAATTTCATCTGCGGCGACACATTGACCATGGCGGACATCGTCAACGGTGCCATTGCCTATCGTTACATGACGTTGCCCATTGAACGGCCGGGGTTATCCAATATGGAAGCCTGGTACCACAGACTGACGGGGCGGCCGGCGTACGCCAAGCATGTCATGATCGAGTACGGCAGCAACGTTGGTGAATGGAATGTCCACGAACAAGCCAACGCAGGTATTCAGTAGGTCATCTGTGTGAAGCTACCCAACATCAAGATTCAATCAATTTGAACGTCGTGTCCGGGTCTCCAATGGCGGTCAGAAAACAGTCCCCAACGCCTTCCGCCACGCTGTAAGTCATACCTTCTTCGTAGATAAAGCCGACGTAGCCTTTGTCGCAATGTAGGCGCAGTTCCGCGATGTCGCCTTGTACCTCGGTAAAGCTGAACGAAGGTTTCAACAATCGATGGGTGAAGCGGTAGCCTTGATTAATGCGCCCCACCGATACCAGCGCTTGCTCGGACCGTGCAGCCGCTTCTAACTGAGCCAACAGTTGTTCAACCTTGGCTTGGCGGTCCGGGGTGAGCTCACGTTCGAGCAATTGCCTGGCGGTGCGTACCGCCTGACCCAGCTTGCCGAGTTTCAGCTCCAAGCCTAGCTCGCTAAAGAGCGCGCTGGTGAGCGCCTCGTCGGGCAAAAATCCCAACCCTCCATCCATAAAGGTGGCCCGAGATAAGGCACGATACTGTTCCGCTTCTGATCCCCATTGAACAGCGTAGTTGTATATCGCCAGGTGATAGAAAGACTCTTCATAGATATTGCGGTCTTGCCTTTGAAGGCGATCGAGATACTTATCTGCCTGTTCACGATCTTGCGTGAACAAGGCACTCAACATTTTCTTATAGTTGCGAGAAAAACCGCGACTCGCCCCTTCCTGCCCGCGCACTCGAAAAGTGATGCGATGCATACCACCAGCATCGATAAATTCCCCGTCCAAGACAGCCGGTGAAAAGCGCCACCTCTTGATGGCTGCCACCGCGGCACGTTCGAAATCACGCTCACCCGAAGTGGCCGAGACCATAACGTCATAAGGCTCGCCTTCAGGATTCACCATATAGTTGACCGTTACCCAGCCCTCTCGACCTTTCGCTAGGAGGTCGTCCGGATACTTAGGGTTGCGGGTCTGCTCAACTTTTGGGGGCGTAAAAGTATCTACAGACTCCGCAGCGTATACTAAAGCTCCAACGCTCGGCTCCAACAGTGTCATCAATGCAACTAGGCAAAGCGCTCTCACCGCTGCACCATATTGCGCGCATTCTCGGCAAACTGCTTCGCCGCGGCTTCGTTTTTCTCCAAGTTTTCGACCTTCACCGGCACGTTCACACCACGCTCCGCCGCAGGGCGCTGACGAATAGCATCCCGCCAACGTTTGAGGTGCACCAGATCTTCACACTCAACGCCAGACCACTTATAGGTGCGCACCCAGCACCAATTGGCGACGTCGGCAATGGAGAAGTCCCGGCACAGCCATTCCGATTGGGCCAAGCGGTTGTCCAGCACTTCAAACAAACGCCGGGATTCGTTCTGGTAGCGGTCGATGGCGGGTTGGATCTTTTCGGGAAAATAGCGGAAAAAGACATTCGCCTGGCCCATCATCGGGCCGATACCTCCCATCTGGAACATCAGCCACTGGATGACTTCAGATCGGCCTTTGGCATCGGTTGGCATGAGTCGCCCGGTTTTTTCAGCTAGATAGATCATCACAGCACCCGATTCAAACACGGCAAAGTCATCTTCGGTTCGGTCAACGATGGCGGGAATACGTCCGTTGGGGCAGATCTTCAGGAACCAGTCTTCCTTCTGCACATTTTTGGCAAGATCCACGGCGATCACCTCGTAAGGCAGTTCAAGTTCTTCCGAGGTGACAGATGCTTTCCAACCGTTTGGTGTTGATGCGGTATACAGATCAATCATGTGCGCTCCCCTTCGCAACAGAATCCGTGCCACAACCCTACCACGGTTACGGATTTACGAAACCGCCTAGTGCTACACTCGATGCGGTTGCAGGGTCGAGAGGGGTTCAACATCAAGCGCGGCGACAGTTTTTTCTACGGTTGGGTGATCGTCGCCGTGTGTATGTTCCTGGGCTTTCTCGGCACTGGGTTTTTCTCCTACTCCCGCGGCGTTTTTCTGCCTTCTCTCGCGGAGACTTTGGCGGACGGCAGCCGCCTTAAAATATCGCTGGGCTTTTCCTGTGGCGCGGTGGTAGGCGCCATCATCTCCCCTGCCCTGGGTCGTTTCTTAGACGCCCATTCCCCGCGCTTGGTGATCCTATTCGGCATCGTCCTGGTCTCCGTCTCTTACTTATTCCTCGGCAGTACCCAAGCCCTGTGGCAGTTTTATGTGGTGGTGGGTTTGGGGTTTGGCGTCGGTATGAGCTGTATGGGCAGTATGGCCTGGCACCGCAGCGTCATTTTCTGGTTCGACCACTGGCGCGGCCGCGCCATCGCCTTTGCGGTCATGGGTGCTTCCCTGGCCGGTATCATGATGCCGCCGTTGGTCACCGCGTTGGTGGACGCTTACGGCTGGCGAGTGGGTTATTACACCTTTGCAGTCTCCACCGCGGTGACGCTGCTGCCGCTTGTCTACCTCTTCTTGAAAGACCGCCCCGAAGACATTGGCGAGGTGCGGGATGGCCACAGCTACGTCGCCCAGCACGCCGACGAAATGGTTGAAGTGGTTGAAGACCGCCGCGTGTGGACCTGGCAACAGTTGCTGCGCAACCCTGCGTTTTGGAGCATCGGGCTCATATTCGGCTCCATGGTCTGCGTGTTCACCGCCGTCATGCTGCACCTATTCGGCCACTTGCTGGACTTAGGGTTAAGTACCGACCGCGCCGCCCTGATTCTCTCCATCACCGCTTTGTTTGCCGCACTGGGTAAGCCGGTGGTGGGCTATCTGTCCGACTTTTTTGGCGCACGCTTCACCATCTGGTTGGCTTTGCTCTGCCAAGCCACCGCCCTTATTGTCTTCACCCAGGCAGATTCGTTTTGGAGCTCCGCGTTGGCCGCCTCCATCTACGGTTTTGGATACTCGGGGATGTCCCCGCTGCGCACCTTCGCGGTGTCCACCAGCATCGGCAGCCATTCGTTTGCCCTAGCGACCGGCGTGCTGCGCTGGGTAGAACTGCCGTTTGTGCTGGCTGCTTCACCTCTGGCAGGGTTTATTTACGACGCCACCGGCTCTTACAACAGCGCGTTTTTTATTCTCGCCGGGTTGATGCTGTTTGCCTGTATCGGCCCCTTCTTTATCAAGGTGGGCGGCGCAGCAGAGCGGCGTGCCATCCAGGCCGGCCAGGCGGCTTCTGGCGGTTAAGCGGTTAGGGTTTGCGCGGGGTCACGATCAGCTGCACTTCGATACATAAGCCCGGCAGCCATTCACCCAAACGACGATTGCAGCGATACCACCACGCATAATTTTCCAGGCGGCGCAACAATCCGCCGGACACGATGTGAAACCCCCGCACCTCTAGCTCCTCAAACTGTGCGGCCAGGTCTCGCCGTATGGAACGCAGGGAACAAGTTTGTATATGGTCGGAGCCGCGCGGACCGTATCTTTGCACAGACAAAGTTACGAGCGCTTACTGCATAGAGACGCAGGACAGGTTAAGCGCCGAGCGCGGCTGATAGCGCTCTTCGGGTCAGGCGCCATAAGCCTCCATGGCGGTATTTTTGGCCCACTTATAGTCCGCTTTGCCATTGGGTGCGCGGCGCACTTCGTCCACCGCCAGCACTTGTTTCGGCACTTTATAGCCCGCCAGATGTTCCTTGGTAAACTCAATCAAATCAGCGTCGGCAACACTTTGATTGTCGCGGTGAGAAGTGACAGCCACAATCTTCTCGCCAAAACGTTCATCGGGCACGCCGACCACCAAGCAGTCAAACACCGCGGGGTGTTTCTTCACGGCTTCTTCCACTTCTTCCGGAAACACCTTCTCGCCACCGGTGTTGATACACACGCTGCCGCGCCCTAACAAGGTGATTGAGCCGTCCGCTTCAACCGTGGCGTAATCGCCGGGGAAGCTGTAACGCACACCATCCACCTCGCGGAAGGTCGCTTTGGATTTTTCTTCATCCTTGTAGTAGCCCAAGGGCACAAAGGCAGATGTCGCCAGCTTGCCGATTTCACCCGAACCCGGCTCCACCATACGGTCATCGTCAGTGATCACTTTGACCCCATCGTTGAGTTCAAACTTGGCAGTCTGGGCCGACATGTCGCGGGTGGTGATGGAGCTGCCCATACCGCCTTCACTGGAACCCATGATGTCGGCCAGCACCATGTCATGGTGTTTCAGCAGCCCTTGTTTGGTTTCCGAACTCCACATGACGCCGCTGGACATGATCTGTTGCAGAGAGGACAGGTCATACGGCGTACCGCGTTGCGCCGCGGCATCCAATGCCGCCAGCATAGGTTTAGCAAAGGCATCCCCAACAATGACGATGTCGGACACCTTATGCTGCTCGGTCAAACCCCACAGCAGGTCGGGATCCAAACCGAGCTTTGAGGTGGTGACCACGGTGCCACCCATCAACAGCGGCAGGAAGCTGCCAAGCCAGCAACCTGTACCATGCATTAGCGGACAACCCACCAAGGTAACCGGCGGTCTCGCAATTGCCTGCAGCAGTTGCGGATACTCGGACATATCGGCTGGCGGCGGCAATTCACGACCCACCGCGCCCATGGAGATCAGGAACTGCGCAAAACCACCCACTGGATACATCACGCCTTTCGGCATACCGGTAGTGCCGCCGGTGTACAACATGTAAACCCCAGCCGGATCCCGACCGATACGTTCAGCCGGTGCGTTATCCCGAATGCTGCGCTCGAAGTCCACGGCAAAATCCAGCAATGATTCAGTGCCGTCGTCCACCTGCACAAACAATTTCACCTTGGGTAGGCGGTCTTTGATTTCCCAGATGCGCATGGCGTAGCAAGATTGAAAAAACACCGCCTCGGCATCGGAGTTGTCGAGCAGATACACCAATTCATCCGCTTTGTAGCGGTAATTGACGTTGATAGGGCAACCCCCCACTTTGAAGACACCAAACTGGGCTTCTTGGTATTCGTTGGAGTTGTGCAGGTACATGCCCGCCTTGGAATCGGCCCCTAAATCGTGGGCCTGGAGCAGCCCCGCTATGCGCGCCGCGCGGGCTTCAAAATCTCTCCAGCTGACCGCGTGCCCATCGCAGATCGCTGCTGTGCGATCCGGATAGTGGTCCGCTACTGTCTCCCAAGCCGTTGCAAAATGAAAACTCATCACACCCCCATCGATTTTCAAGCATTCGCAGACAAAAGTAGCGCTAAATTTTGGCGAATTTAGCCAATCACACCATTCCCAATAACCGTACAAAACGTCAGGCCTGATGCACTGTCTCCCTGCAGCCTCCCTGCAGACCTGGTCACACCGGGTTTTTGCGGTATGTCGCCGCAAAAAGAAACTATTCCCCAAGTTGGCACGACTATTGAATCTGAATCAGTTGCAACACACAAATGAGTAAAAGACGAAAAACACGGACCATGTACCAGGACGCCACCATGAATCCAACCAACATCCGACTGTCTAGAATCTCCCACCCGCGTGCCACGGCCTGGGCCATGACCTTGCTGATCGTGGTATTCCTCGGCTTTGGTCTGTGGGCCGAAGCGGCCATCGGGTAATCAAGATAAAGCAACCGGGAGTTAAATGAATGGCTAACGATTTTATTGATCGTATGAAACGGACTATCCAGCTGGATAAAGACAACGGTTGGGTTTTTGGGGTATGCGCAGGTATCGCCAACGCCATGCGCATCGACGCGGCGATACTGCGGGTAGCGGTGTTAGTTACCGCACTGTTTTTCCCCAAGATCGTCATTGCCCTGTATCTCGTAGCCTGGCTCATCTTAGATGACCGCTCAGCAACACAGGATCTAAAAACGGATCTACGCAGCGAGCTGGAACGCGAGCGCCGACGCAGTTATTAAAGCGCGGATAGCGCCTCATCCGCCATACTCGCCATACCCGCCACAGCTAACTTTGGGTAGCCGACGCCGCGGCCGGCTTGGAACCCGCACCTTGTGTCGAGAGCTCAGACAAATCTTGCGCTAACTCTTCTAACGATTCCGTAAAGCGTCGGGCTTGGCGTTCGTTCAAATTTGAAAGCACATAAGAAACGGTTTCTCGGCCCAGGGCAATATTGGCGTTGCTCACCGCGGTATATTCCGGGCCGTAGTAGCTCTCACGGGCTTTGGCTAGGGCTCGAAAATCCGCCGCAAAACGCTCTTCATTTCGGTATTCCAACAACTTCAGCATGTCAGCCTGCCAACGCCGGCGGTAGTCCGCCCACATGACCATTTCCGGCTGGTAGGCGGTGGCGCGGAACTTGATATAGGCTTTCTGCTGCCGGTCAAGGCGGCCGGTAAAACGGGACATGACATCGACAAAGTCGTTGGCCCACTCAATTTGGACGTCTTCGAGCGGCACACCTGCTTCATCTTCTGCCCACTCGAGGTTGCTTTCTTCTAGGCGTTCCGGAAGTTTGGCCACTTGTTCATCGCTGAGGCTGCGCATTAGCTCTATCGCGATAGGCATGCCACGCTCTTCTACTTCTTCGCCCCATAACATGAATTGATCAAACAACGCCTCAACTTGAGCTTCACTCACACCATCGCTGTACTGCACCGCTAAGCCGCGGATGTAATCCGAATAGAGAGGGAGATGGTTGGTCCGATGCCAACGAATGAGTTCAGCCAGCTCCGCCTTAAAATAAGCGCGTTGCTCAGCATCTAAATCCAGGTAGTCGTTGACCTGCCAGCGCACAAAGCGGTCCATGTTGTTGTAGGCAAATTTGACGCTGCAGGCAGAGCTCATCAGTACCAGCGTGATCAGGAAAAGCGCCTTCGCAGCTTTTATCGTGCCCATCTTTTGCTCTGCTCCTACTTTGAATAAACCTTTTACGTCTAGGGAGCCAACTTCTCCCAGCGGCTGTCAATGCAGCGTCAAGACGCTCGCACAAATTCCAACAGCCAACGCGCAAACTCCCCCTCATGAGTTTCCTCGGTCAAGCTCTGTTTCCCGCTTTGATAAACAGCCTCACCCAAGAGAGACCGGCGTTTGTCCATCAGATCATTGGAGTAGGGTTTTTGAAACTCCGGGTGCCCCTGCACCGTAATCACCTGATCTCCCATGATGAAACCTGCCAACGGGCAAAAGTCGCCCGCCAAAAACAACTCCGCATCGTCAGGCAATACCTTGACCTGGTCTTTGTGGCTGCAAAGCAGGCCGACCTCGGATAAGGCGGGCGTCATCCAAGGGTAGGTTTGCACCACATCGGTATGATGCACACCGACCCCCCAACCTTGTTCGGCAGCCGCTACTTGACCGCCAAAATAGTGCGCCATTAGCTGGTGCCCAAAACAAATACCAATGATTTTTTTTCGGTCGGCCAGCACTTGTTTTAAGTAGTTGACCAAAGGCGGGATCCACGGCAAATCTTCATACACGCTATTTTTACTGCCGGTGATGACATAGGCATCACACTCGGTGTCGGGCGGCACCGCCACCTGCACGTCGTAGTCGCTGAAGCGGATATCGGCATCCACGGAGCTGAACAGCCGATGGAACATGTCCGTGTAATCCCCGTGCGCGGTTTGAAATTCCTCCAGCACGTGGTCGGTTTGCAGAATACCCAGGTGTAACGACATGGCTAGATGATCTCGAAGTAACGCTCTAGCTGCCAGCTGTTGAGGTTACGTTCGTATTCCGCACATTCCCATAAACGCGACATGACAAAATGCTCCACAAACTCCTGCCCAAACGCCGCCATCGCCACTTGAGATTGCATCAAACGTTCGGCGGATTGGCGCAGGTTGGTGGGGAACTGCTGTTCCGCCGGCAGCTGATCTTGAATCTCGTAAGCATTACCGACCACCGGCGCGGTCGGCTCTAAACCTTCTTCTATCCCACGTAAGGCCGCACTCAACACCGCCGCGGCAACCAGGTACGGGTTGCCGTCGGCGCCCCCCACACGACACTCAATGCGTTGGCTCGAAGCACTGCCGGGAATCACCCTGATCCCCGCGGTGCGGTTTTCGATACCCCAGGTAGCGGCGGTTGGCGCCCACGCACCTTTGACCAAACGCGTGTAGCTGTTGATGGTCGGCGCCAGCAAACTCAAGAGTTCTGGCAGGTAATTTTGCAGCCCGCCTACCGCATGGCGCTGCAGACCGGCTATGCCATCCGCGGCATCCGGGTCATAAAACTGATTGTTGTGCTCCAAATCCGCGAGGCTGAAATGGAAATGCCCACTTTGGCCAGGGTAATCCATGGACCACTTGGCCATGAACGTGCCGATGAGGTCGCGGCGTTGTAAAAACACCTTGGCGAAGGTTTTAAACAAGTTCGCCCGGTCGGCGGCTTCAACACCAATTTTCGATTTGAGCGCGGCCTCCCACACACCTGGGCCGGTTTCACAATGTAGGCCTTCCAGGTCGCAGTCCAACGCCCGTGCGTAATCCATCAATCCGGCAAACAGATCCGCTTCCACAGAGTTACGCAGCACCGAATAGCCGAAGTTACCCGGAGTCAGCGGTCTGAGATCACGGTAACCTTTGTCGCGCACGCTATGCGCCGATTCCGCAAATACAAAAAACTCATATTCAAACCCCGAGCGCACCGTCAAACCGCGGCCGGCAAACTGCGCCAACACCTGCTGCAAGCGCGTGCGCGGGCACAACGGGTGGGCTGCACCTTGGGTGCCCACAAACTCGCCGACAAAGTAGGGACAGTTTTCGTCCGGCAGCCAACGTTCCGTTTCCACCAGCAAACGAAAAGCGGTATCCGGAAAGCCCGTGTGCCAGCCGGTGTACTGGCTGGCATCGTAGAGTTGGTCATCCACATCCCAACCGAACACACAGTCGCAAAATCCACCCAGCTTCTCCATCAGCCCGGCAAATTTGTCGACGCTCACGTACTTGCCGCGAATCACCCCATCAATGTCCGTCAGGCCCAATTTCACTTTGCTGACGCCTTTTTCCCGATATTGGGCAAGTTTCTGTGCCAAAAGATCCTGATCGTCCGTCGCCAAGGGTCGCTCCGAGTGCTGCTAGTCGCCACGCATTCTGCAAGCACACCTTATCCCCTGGCAATACCAAGGCCTGTGGATAACTTTGAGGATAACTTTTAACGCAGGGTGTAACGCACGCTCGACACCTTCATCAACTCAACCCGAGCGTTAGCTTGGCAACTCATTTTTATTTTTTAAAAACAAAGGGTTAGAGAATCTGCGTAATACAAAAGATGAGAAAAACTAGACAATTAAGCACAAGCAGTGCGGTTGTGTGGGCATGTGTATAAAAACAACAAGCGCTATGTTAGTGCACGCTAACACCACAGCCCCTGTTCTGTAATATATTTGTCATAAAACAGACCTGACCATCGCGCTGAAGACAACCGTTAGGTTGAGGAGCGGGTAGGACAGGTCAATCAGTGAGCAGCTGATCTTCGGGTAACTTGATGGCTTCCGGCGAGTCCAAAATTGGGGATAACTCGGTGAAAATCTGCTCGTCGTAAGCCAACGTATCGCGTTCACCCTGGACCCCGTTGTGCTTCAACAACGTATCAACCCAAGCGCCTTCCGCAATCGCCAAGGCAGCCGCCAAGCGTTCTTCCGGATAGTCCACGGGTGACGCCGCAACCGTCAGCGGGACCGCGAAAAGCAGCGTCGCCAGCCCGCGGCGCAAGCCACACAGCCCTATGCGCAAGCGGCGGAGCCGTTTAATGATCAAAGCGCAGCGACCAGTACAGTTGTGTTCCATCATCTTCCAATCCTTGGGTGCCTTTGTGCACAAGTGGGTAACCGAGTGTTACGCGGCTAGACAGCCTGCCAGCGGCTGTTTCGAGCAGCTGGCCTTCCCAACCTAAACCTGCGCTGGTTAACGCCCGCCAGCGTTGTAGCTCACCTTCCTGTTCGCCGTAGGTGGTATCGACAAACATCCACCATTGGCCGACGGGTGCGTCAAAGCGTAAGGCCCCGGTGACACCCACACCTTGGTCCAGCAAGGTGCTGGCTTGGGCAAATCCTTTGTTGGCATAAGGCCCGGTGGCGCCAAAACGTAAGGTCGGCGGCAACAAGTCATTGGCCAATTGCCACTGCACGTCGAGCACCAGTTGGCTGCGTATCGACAAAAGCGGCAAATCTAAGGGTGACCAGGCATTGAACCCGGCGCGTAAGCGCCAAAATTTACTGTCTTGGCCTGGACGCTCATCATCGACACCACCAAACAAGCCTTCCACAAACCCGCTGAGCGCCAATTTGCGTGCATCCCATAAGCGGTGGCCTTTGAGGCCAGCGCCCAACAGCCAAGTTCTTTGATCCGGCACTTGGTCCCAATCCAAGTCGTGTAAGCCCGCTTTGTAATACCACTCGCGGCGCTGGGTGCGGGTGAACAGCGCCGTATCGGTCAACTCAACGTCAAACAATACCCCGTCGCCGTCTAGCGGCACACCCTTACCCAGACTGATATCGGCAAACGACAGTTGCCCAGCCGCCGCCAAGCGGCCGTTTAACACCGGCGTGTTGTAACTCACTTCCGCGTACTGATGATCCGCGGGATCTATCGTCGTGAACGCCCGCACAGCCAGCGCATCACCGACACCCCGCGGGTTGTTCCATTGCCCCTGCAGTGCCAAACGCTCTTCACCGAGGTCTTCTACACCATAGTTGTCCACCATCACCGCACCGGTGAACCGCTGCTGCTGTTTTACCTGCAGCACCATCTGCGTAGCACCCACCTGTTCGCCGGGCACAAACGAAGCCTCGACGTGTAAGCCAGGGGTGCGGTTTAAGTTGTTGAGGCGGGTTTCTACCACATCGCGCCGCACCGGCTGACCCAGCAAATCTTCCATGCTGGCTTTGATGGCCAGCATATCGTTACTGTTGCTGTCCGCCATTTGCACCTGCTCGAGGACACCCAGTTGCACCTGCAGCTGAACGCTGCCTTGCTGTACAGTCTGCGCGGGCAGGTAGGCACGGGCCAACGGAAATCCGCGATCACGCACCCACAATTGCAGCGCGTCGGCCATGTCTTCGAGTTGCGTTAGCGCCACGCCGCGCCGCTCCTTCTGCGACTGAATCAGCGCGTTTAGATCTTCAACATCGGCGCGGGTGAGTTGAGCGTTGTCATCGTGCACACCCACGGCATTTAGATAGCGGCCGATCTCTTCTAACTCATCAGCACTGAAGCCATGCGCCTGAGGTGCGTTTTGTTGTTTAGCAGCCTGCAGTTGCTGGTCTAAAAAGTCTTGCGCCTGCGCCGCCACAGATTCGCTCACAACCGCCGGTGTATCCCACTGCACTTGGTCGATGGGATACCGTGGCGCCGTTGCCGGATTCGGATCTCGCTCACGCACCGCGGGAATCACATCCGCGGCCTGACTAAACAGTGGCGCCAGCAGTGCAGCAAAAACTAAGGCAATCAGCAGCATCCACATCGGCCAGTTCTGGCGCTGCACCACATGTATAGATTCAGTGGCTGGTAGCGTCGCTCTGCGTTGGGTGACATCTAGGTCGTAGCGCGGCACCGTATCCTCATCCCCTTCGCCGAGGCTGGCGGCAAACTTGCCGATCACCTCACGGCGTGCCTGCCGATATTGGGTGCGGGTGAGCTCTCCGGCGGCGCACGCTTTGGCAATACGGCGCAAACGGGTGGCTTCGGGAGACAGTTGCAACAGGCTCACGACACCTCCCGCACCAGTCTGAAGCCGGTTCGCGCGTCGCCCTGTTTGGGTATGGCACGATGTGTGTCCGCCAAACACATTTCGATGGGGTCACTGTAGGTGCCACCCACTGCGACATAGTCAGCGACATCCGCATCGCTTTTTACCAGTTCCTGGGCATTACCCAGCATGTGCACCAAGCCTAGCTCATTGGCCGCCCCGGTTGCCGCCGCCAGCAAACTGTCGCCGCGGCTGACACCACCCACATCCACGCGGCAGTTGCGATTTGGATCCGGCTCACCCTGAGCGGCTTGGCGCCATTCGTGCTCGGTGGGCAATCGGTAACGGTAACCGGTCTTCTCGCTGAGCCACGCGGCATAAGCTTCTACGACGTCGATTGGCACACCGGTGACCGGCAAAGTTTCTTCACCAGTGGCGGTGCAGTGCTCGCTCGCGGCACAAAACTCGTCAAATTCACCCCACGTAATTTCATACTTGCTGATCGCAAACTTAGGCAGCTGTGCATCTCCGGGGACCACAACTAAGCGCGGCCCCTGAGCGTCCTGGTTTAATTGATCCGCGCAAAAACCGCCACGACCCTGCTGTTTACCGTTGCCGACCAGATACTGCATGCCGCAAGGATCAAGATCGGCGGGCTGGACTGCGGCTGTGTTACCCAACACTTGTTTCGCCTGGCTTTGCAAAGCCACGGCGCGGTCGGTGTCGAGCAAAGTTAGCCGCTGCATACAGGCTTCCACGCGTGTCGTTACCTGCTGTTCCAAGGCGGCTTGATGCTCGGGGTGATTGCGGCCTAGGCGGCTGAGTTCGGTCCCAATCTGCTGCATGTCGAGGCGCAGACAACTGACGTCCAGCTGGGTGGCCATCTCCTGCTGCAAGGACGCCAAAGTGCTTTGCGCAAGCGCTGCGGCCCGTTGTTGTTGGGCTGCGTTTTGTGCGCTGGCTAAAGTCTCACTCACCTGCTGCCAACGCTCGCCATCAAACACTTCCATGCCCCAGCTGTCCCACAGCGCCTGGGCTTCATTCACGTCCCCGGCAGCGAGCAGGGTGGGCAACTGTTGCGCCATGTGCTCGACCAGATCCGCACGCAGCGCAGCCAACGTAGAAGAATTGGGAAAGTGCGTTTGGGCATGGTCCATGAGCCGCTGTGCACGCTGCCGCCAAGCCGCATCCAACGGCGTGGCTTGCAGGGTATCCATGGTCGCAAACAGACGCTCTTGCAGCACCTGTCTGGCGTCGCGCAATTCGCCAAATTGCCGCCCGGCGACGTAGCTGGCAAACGCCGCGTCCAGCTCATCGAGCTGTTTGATGTGTTGGGCGTACAGCGCTTCAACCCAGGCCACCACGGTATCGTTGGCGGCGTGACCGGGTGCCACAGTGCGTAGGGTTTGTACTTCACTTTGCAGTTGCTGCTCCCAATTTGCGTCAAACGCGGGCGTGGCCAACAAACCGCTGATGCGTTGCAGCTGGGCTTCCACCAAAGTTTCCAACCGCACCTCTTGCTTCACTTCCTGAATTTCCGTGTCTTTAAACGCCACCAGGCCCACGCTTAAGGCAATCACCGCGGCGGCGCCGACCATACTCCAGCGGTGCCATGCCGGTTTACCAAACAAGGCTTCATACACTTCTGCCGCATCGGCTGGACGGTCCTGACGATTGAGCTGTAAACACTTCTCCAACACATGCCAATGCCGGCGCGACAGCTGTTTCACCCGCTCCGGGTGCAATCCTTCCCGTGCTGCGTCGTTGGCCGGTACTCGACCGTAGGGGTGATGGCCGGTGAGAATCATGTACATGACAATACCCAGCGAAAAGATGTCATCGCGGGGTTCGGGGTTATCGCCGTTTAGCATCTCGCGGCTGGCATACGCCGGTGTTAACGCGGCCAGACGGGCGGGGTCAAAATCTGTATCTTCGCCCGCTTGGTTTAAACGCATCGCTCTGGCAATGCCGAAGTCGAGAATTTTGGTGGCGTTGCGATCAGTGACGTAAATGTTGCCGGGCTTGAAGTCCGCGTGCACCACACCTTCTTCGTGGGCGTGGCGCAGGCCCGCCACCATGCCTTCGATCACCTGCCACGCAAGCTCCTCAGGCAAGCCGTTGGGGTAAGAGCGCAACAGGTCCGCCAGTTCATCCCCTTCGAGCAACTCCATGGTGATATAAGGCACGTCGCCGTCTTTGTCGAAGTCGAAGATGGAAACAATGTTGGGATGCCGCAGACCTTGGGACTTTGAAGCTTCCCGCTCCAGGGCAATAAACGCCTCCGGGTGGTGACGAAAGTCGTTGTTGAGTACTTTGACGGCAATAAACGGCTGGTTGCCGCGGGCTTCAACTTTGCGCAGGTCTTTGGCTCTAAACACACTGCCCATGCCGCCGCTGCCGATGCGTTCTTCCAACACAAAACGCTGTTTTAGGACCTTCGGCGCTTCCGCTTCTCCAGGTGCGCCGCTCATCAGTGTGCCGCTGCGCCAGCCGCTGTCTTCCGTGGTGGAGGTGTTAGTGACGCTAAGGTCGTCGCGCAGCACGGTCATGTCATTGCGCAGCACCGTATGATCGCCTGCCGCCGGCTGCCCGCCGTCTAAGTCGTGCGGATCGCTCATAACGCCGCTCCCGCCCGCGCCACTACGATGGAAACGTTGTCGCGCGCAGCCCCGCGCAGGCAGTCTTGCATGAGGCTATCCACCGCTTGCTCAACGTCCTGCTGCAAAGCATCAAACATGTCCTGCGCCGCCACTTCGCGATACAGACCATCGCTGCACAACAACATGGTGTCGCCCGGGCAAATGTCGAAGAGCGCAACATCGAGGTGCAGATCATGTTGGCCACCCACGGCGCGAGTGATGATGTTGGTATCGGTGGCGAGGGCTTCTTCTTCGCTGATGATGCCGCTGTCGAGCTGGTCGACGATGGGGTTATGGTCCCGGGTGATTTGCTGCAGCTGACGGCCGCGTTTGCGGTATAGCCGGCTGTCCCCGGCCCACAAAGCCACGCCGACGTCGCCGCGGTTAACGAGCACCACCACGGTGCTGCCCACGGTGTTGCCGTCGCAGTTGAGGCGTGCGTGACGGCGCAGATGATCGTTTACTTCCAGCAGTGAGTCTTCAATTTGATCCACACACTCACCGAGATCTCCACCAAGTTCTAAGTCCGCCAGGCTTTGGGCGATGGTTTCACTGGCGTAGTCACCGGCTTTGTGGCCGCCCATCCCATCCGCTACAGCCCATAAACCTTGCGCAGACGAGCAGAACACCGCGTCTTCATTACGCGCGCGGCGATTGCCAGGGTGAGTGTCGGCAGCGCTATTCCAGTGCACAGTTAACCCTGCCTAAAATGAATGGGTTGGCCGACATTTAGCGGCTGCCCCAGAGAGATCCAACCTTCACCCCACAGCTTGACCCTATCGCGATGTACATGGGTGACGCGCTCGTCTTCGGTCTGTACGTAGGTGCCGTTGGTGCTGCAATCCACGAGGTAATAGTCTTTGTGCTTGCGTTCGATGCGGGCATGATGGCGCGAGGCCAACTCGGAGCCGTAAACGAAGTCGTTTGCGGCATCCCGGCCTAAGTAGAACTCAACGTCCTCTTCCGCGGGTTGCGGGCATACTTCAGCGGTGCGGTCTTCTACTTCCAGCACCAGGCGTGGATCGTGATGCGCATCCATGTCGCACTTTCCCAAAACAACACATGAGATAAGGCTTAGGATAGGCAACGTGCGCTGCACAGAATGTGCGGTACCTCACAACTGCTTTGGCTTAAGCGGCGCCGCCGGGGGAAATCGGCTGAATTAGCGGCAGGGTGAGGGCCGGTTCTCAGTGCATAAAATTGAACATTTTGCGGCGGTATTGGCCCACCAGCGGATTGCCTTTACCCAACACGTCGAAAATACGGATCATGGTTAAGCGGCCGATGTCATCACGAAATTCACGGTCGCTGCGCAAAATGTCCATGGCCAGTTCCAGGCTTTGTTCATAGTGCCCGGCCACCACTAGCTGCACCGCCAATTGATACTTCACTTCCAGATCTTCCGCGGATGCTTGCATCTGCGCCTGCAGGTTGTCGATTGTGTCAAATGCGGCTGCTTCTTCAATGAACTCCAACCGATGCTGCGGGCGCTCTCGCTCGGGGGTGTCTTCGGGAATGGAAGCCAATAACGTACGCGCATCCTCCAAATCCCCTTTTTGCACCAGCACATCGGCGAGCTCCACTCTAAAGCCCTGGTTGGATGGTTCTTCCTGCACCGCTTGCTGCAGCAAATTCACCGCCGTTTCAAAATCGCCGCTGGCAATAATCTGATCCAGCTGGTTTTTCAACATATCCGTCGGCGATTGGGTCAACACGTCCAACAGATTACGCAGTTGCGCTTCATCCGCGGGGCCGTCCACCTGCTCGACAATCTTGCCTTGATGGACTACCCGGATACTGGGTAAACCCTGCACCCGTAAATGTTGGGCCAGGGTTTGATCCTGCGCCACATCCGACAAAGCCAGCGCCGCCTTGCCGGCATACTGGCTGATCAAAGCTTCCAGTTGGTTTTTGGCCTGCACCGAAGGCGGTACTTGGTCCGCCCAAAACAGCACAAAGATCGGCAGTGAATTTGACCGCTCGATGACTTCCGTCTGAAAGTTTTCCGGGGTAATGGTGATTGCTGCTGCGTCCATGGGTCTGCTTTTTGTGTCTGTTGTTATTGGTGTAATCGGTGTTATCGGTTTTGGTTTATGCGGATCTGGTTTTAGCAGATCTGCAGGGCGCATATCTTACACTGCCCACTGACTAAATCTTAAGCAAAGGATATCTGGCGGCTGATCGGCTGCTGGCCAACCCAGCCGAAGCCACCGGCTTGGGTGGCAATCTGCAGCTCTGCCACCTTCGCCTGCAGCGGCGCCATCCCATCGGCAAGCAGCTCACGGTTATTGTTTTGCTCACTCACGTGGCCCACCACTACCTGCAGCTCCGGGTGCGCTATGTGCCCAATCAAGTCGTAGGCTTGTTCGTTCGACAGATGCCCATAGTCCGCGCCGACCCGACGCTTCAAGCGCGGCGGATAACTGCCGCGGATGAGCATGTCGCGATCGTGGTTGGCTTCCACCAACACGTGGGTTAAGTGTTGATATTGCGCCACCACGTGGCTGGTCACGCAACCCAGATCCGACAAGACGCCGACATGCTCCACGCCGTCGCTGAGGACAAACTGGGTCGGTTCTCGGGCATCGTGCGGCACACATACCGGATTCACCTGCACACCATGCAGCTCAAACGGGCTGTCGCCGTCAAACGCATGGCAGACCGCACCTTTGAGATCGTATTTCAGCGTGCCGTGAGAGGCGTAAACGGGAATGCCGTATTTATGCGCTAAACCTGAAACGCCGGATATGTGATCGGCGTGTTCGTGGCTGACTAAGATGGCGTCCACATCCCCGCCGCTTAAGCCTAAGCGCGCCAGCCGTTGTTCGGTTTGGCGAATCGTAAAGCCGCAGTCGATCAGAAAGATGCGGTCTGCTAAAGAGACAACTGTGCCATTGCCTTTGGAGCCGCTGCCTAACGAGGCAAACCCCATTAGGCGGCAAATTCCCTAATCAGCACCAAAATTTGTTGCGCCACATCCGGGTTCAGCGGCTTGGTACCGTCAGCATCCAGCACACTGATGACAAAGTCCTGACTTTCACCCTGCATCTTAATTTGCACGTCCATGGCTTCGTCATTGTCGCAAGAGAAGGTCACCCGGCAAAAGAAACCGCGACGCTCCTCTTCACCGGTAAACACGCTGGCGGGGATGTTTACGTCAAACAAGCCGGCTTCACGGTCGAGGTTGAGGATTTCCACCTCTGCATTGTCCAGCGCTTGACCCAGGGTTGCCCAGGCGCGTTCGTAATCCAGATACAAGTGCAACACAGGGTAACCGTTGGTGTTGCGGCCCAGCTGGGTTTTACGGGTGCTGCCGATCTGTAACGCCACTTTGGAGACGGTCTGCTCAGATACTTTGGCGGCGATGTAGGCGCCAATTTCATTCAGCAGATCGTCTTCCGCTGCACCGATGTGTGAACTTAAGCCTTCAATCACCGCCACTTCATCGCGTACGGGAAGAGACACACTGTCATTTTCATGGCGCACGTGAATTTCCGTGGTCAGTTCCCGCAAACCCTGCTCTACCTTGATCAGGAAGCGGTCTTGACCTAGCAACAATGGGTCTGACGCCTTGGCGTCTTTCAACAGCGTGCGGATGACATCGCGATAAGCGGTGTCTTCGATCTGCAGCCAGCCGGTGTTGAGGCGGCCTACTTCAGGCGCTTCAAAGGTTAGCGGCACTGCGTTTTCCGCCAAAAACTGTTTGAGCTTGGGCCAGGCCGTGGTGGGCGGTTCCGGGATGACCAACCAACGCCGCTCCCCGAGCCGTTGTATACGCACTTCGTCGCGGTTGTCGTTGGCATAGATGGCGTCCGGCAGCGGTGGACGGTTTGGATAAAAGGTCGGATTGGTTGGTGCCGGTGTGACGGGAATCGGGAACGGGTCAGTATTGGCGAGATCCCGCATGTCTTCCGGCACCACTAATTCATTGTGTTGTACCGAACTGAGGTAGTCGTCTTTGGGGTTTAAAAACAAACCGTCGTCACCGCGGCTAAACCAACCGCATGCGCTTAACAGAACCGTGAGGCTGAGTAAGAATATCCTGATCATCAAAGCGCTCCAATCGCTCGTAAACGCGCGCTCACCTCGTCATGATGGGCTGCGGTTAGCGGCAGCAACGGTAAACGTATACCCGGCCCAATCTTGCCCATGGCGTGTAACGCCCACTTACTTGGCGTGGGGTTGGGTTCAACAAAGAGGATTTCATGTATCGGCTGTAGTGTGGCGTCCATGTCGGCTGCGGCTTGGTGGTCACCGCTGAGATACAAGCTTAAAAACTGAGACATCTCCCGTGGGCATACGTTCGCCGTTACCGAGATAGCGCCGACCGCGCCTAGGTCAAGCATCTCCAAGGTTTGGGCGTCTTCGCCGGATAGAATAATAAAGTCATCTGCCACCAGCTTGCGTATCTCACCCACCCGGGTGGCATCACCGCAAGCTTCTTTGATGCCGATAATTTTTGGGTTTGCCGCCAGCGTTGCCACGGTCTCAGCCAGCATATCGGTAGCGGTGCGCGGCGGCACATTGTACAGCACCAGCGGCACGTCAGACGCCGCGGCGATAGCCTCATAGTGGGCAATTAAGCCAGCTTGGGTCGGTTTGTTGTAATAAGGCGTCACCAACAAACACGCATCCGCGCCGGCGGTTTGAGCTTCTTGGGTCTGGTGGATCGCTTCCGCCGTGGAGTTGCTGCCCGTGCCGGCAATCACCGGCACGCGTCCGTTCACCACATCGATGGTGCGTTTGATGACCTGCAGGTGTTCATCGGTGTCCAGCGTTGCGGACTCACCCGTGGTACCCATGGGCACAATGCCGTGGGTGCCGGATTCGATATGCCACTCAATCAAGCTTTCCAGGGCTGCCCATTCGACGTCGCCGTTGGCAGCCATCGGCGTGATGAGAGCAACGATGCTGCCCTGTAACATGGCGCCTGCCTTTGTATACGTTAAGAAAGGCGCAGATGTTACGCAGCCATGGCAGTGGGAACAAGGGCAGCTAGGCGCGCCGCGCTACTCGGTCAGCGCATCTTCCGGGGTAGCGTCCTCAATGTGCCGTGGCCAAGCTTTGTAGATGGCTTTAATCAAGGTGGCCAGGGGGATGGCAAAAAATACGCCCCACACCCCCCATAATCCGCCGAAGGCCAGAACCGCCACGATAATGGTGATCGGATGCAGATCCACTACCTCTGAGAACAACAGCGGCACCAGTACATTGCCGTCGAGGAATTGAATGATCCCATAGACGATCATCACCAGTGCCAAATCCCAGGTCCAGCCAAATTGGATGATTGCCACCACAAACACGGGGAGCGTAACGACAGCCGCGCCCACGTAGGGAATCAGCACCGACAATCCCACCGCCACGCCTAGCAACACCGCGTAGTTTAAGCCGAGCAGAGTGAAGCTCACGAAAGTGGCGGCGCCGACGATGAGAATTTCAATGGACTTGCCGCGTACGTAATTGCCCAGCTGGTCGTTCATCTCTGCACCTACCGCGGACAATAGGGGTCGATTCTGCGGCAACAGCGAGCCAACCCATTCCAGCAAGGCGTCTTTGTCCTTTAGGAAGAAGAAGGTAGATATGGGCACCAGCACCAGAAAAATCAGCAAACCCAACAGCGAAGTGACCTGAGCAAACGCGGTTTCCAACACGCTAGCACCTAAGTTCCCCACTTCCCTGGCGCCTTGATCGATAACGCTGGAGATCTGTTCTTGCGTGACGTACTCAGGAAAACGCTCTGCCAAGCGCGCCACCCAATCCCGCAGCAAGTCGATGGCGGTGGGGATCAACGCAATCAAACCCTGCAACTGCTGCAACAACAGCGGCACCATAATGAGCAGAAAGGCCAAAATGGCGCCGATAAACAACAGAAAACTCAAGTAGACGCCGGCCATACGCGGGACCTTCAGGCGTTCCATCCACTTCACCAGGCCTTGTAACAGAAAAGCAAACACCAGGCCGGTGAGCACTGGGGCAAGAAAGCCACCGACCGTGGCCAGCGCCAGCACCAGGACAATCAGCAAAGCAATCAGATAGATCGCTTCTTCGTTGGAGAAGTACTGGTTAATCCAGGCGCTGATAACTTCTAAAAACTTCACGCTTTTTTCTGGATCACGTAATAAAAAGTGCCGTCATCCTCGCCGGACTCCAGCAGAGTATTGCCGCTTTGACGTGTAAACACGTCAAAATCTCGCACCGAGCCAGGGTCCGTCGCCAACACCCTAAGCACTTGCAAACCATCCATCTCATTGAGGGCTTTTTTGGCTTTTAACAACGGCATTGGGCAGTTCAGGCCGGTCACATCTAGAATTCGAACTTCTTCGCTCATAGCGCATCCAACAACAGTACATGCAAGTATGACACAGCCCGCGCACCTCCCAAATTAGCGTATGATCAAAGCGTATGAAGGCACTGAGCACAGGCCAAATTGCCACTCGAACCCGCAGCAGCCTGCGCCTTAAACTCAGCCTGCTGCTCGTCAGCGCTTGTCTCTGCGGCAAAGCTGCGCCCAGTTGGGCTGACCCGACCGAGCTGCCAAGCCTGGGAGATGCCTCTTCGGCGCTGATCTCACCCCAGCTAGAACGGCAGATTGGCCAGAGCTTTCTTAAGCAAATCAACGCCAGTTTACCGACGGTCGACGACCCGCTGATCAAATACTACGTCACCAACCAATTACTCGACTTAGCACAGCACTCGAACTTGCGCGAAGCCATATTGGGTGTGGTGGTGATCGACAACCCACAAATCAACGCTTTTGCCGCGCCCGGTGGCGTTGTGGGTATCAATCTCGGCCTGATCATTGCCGCGGAAGATGTGCACGAGTATTCCTCCGTGGTGGCGCACGAACTGGCGCACTTGAGCCAGCGCCATTTTGCGCGCGGTGTAGAAGAGCAGCGCAGACAGACGCTGCCTACCGTGGCCAGCATGATTGCAGCTTTGTTATTAGGTGCTGCGGGCGGTGGTGATGCGGCTTTGGCTGCCATCAGCACCGTGCAGGCCGCTTCCCAAGCCCAACAGTTGCGCTTCAGCCGGGATCGGGAACAAGAGGCAGACCGCATTGGCATGAACACCATGGTGCGCGCGGGGATGGATCCCACCGCCACCTCCCGTATGTTTGAACGCATGCAGCGCACTTACCGATTCACCCGCAAACCGCCGGAGTTTTTGCTGACCCACCCGTTGTCCGAGACCCGCATTGCGGATGCGCGCAATCAGGCCATGAACTACCCCGCGCGGGAGTACGAACCTTCGCTAGACTATCAATTGATGCGGGTGCGCGCCGAAGTGCATTTCCGCAATAACCACCACCATGGTATTGCCACCTACCGCCAGCGTTTGAGCGATAATCCTAATGCCTTGGCGGCCAATTACGGCTTGGCACTGTCCTTAAGCCAAAACGGTGAACATGAAGAAGCGCTACAGCGCGTCGAGACGCTGGTTAATCTCAACCCTCAGAGCATCCTCTACAACGCGGCTTACGCCGAGCTGTTGATTGCGGCAGAGCAAACCCAGCTTGCACGCCGCCTGCTGGAGCAGCAGCTGACGCTCAACCCGGATAATCCGCCACTGTCGATGTTATACGCCAAAGCACTTAACGGTGACGGCGAACATGAGCAGGCTGAGGCCGTGTTGCTGCGCCTCTCCAAGGTGTATCCCAACGACGTGGATGTCTGGTACGAACTGGCGGAAACCGCAGGATTGGCCGGCAACATCACCGGCGTGCACTTAGCGCGGGCAGACTTCTTCTATCTCCACGGCGCTTATCACCGTTCTATTCAACACTTGGAATATGCGCAGCGCTTGGTGCGGCGCACCAACCCACAGCTGCAGGCCAAACTCGGCCAACGGATACAGGACATGCGTACCGCGATCCGTATCCAACAACAAAGCTGATGCTCCAACCACTAGTGCTCAAACCCAAACACATAAACCGCCCAGCCACCTACTCGATGAGGGCGCACCCACACTTCGGGATCTGCCAGGGTCCACGGCGTGCGGATGCCGAGGAAAAAGTTGGGTTCGGTCTTCGGTCTTATTGAGGTAGTTGCCGATAAAGGCAAATAACAAGCCGACCAAAATAGGAACCCAGCCGCCGAGGGTGGTATGGCCCTGGCTGAGGCGCCAGATTAAGCCAACATGGAGGGCAATCATAAAGGCAACAGCCCCCAACACGACCATCTGATAAGCCCCCAAGAAGCGGTCCATACAAAACCCTTTCGGAGATATGGCAGGCAACCCACGCAACAGCAGTAAAAGTAGCAGCGCGCCCAACGGCAGCATCAACGCACTCCAAGGTAGCGGCGTAAAGCCGTCCGCTTGGCCATTGACACCAAAATGTGTCGGCATCGAATCCGGTAGATCCGCATAAAACAGCCCGCTGACGACAAACCCCAGACAGATCAGCGCTACCGCGAGCACATCCATACTTCGTTTCATGATGGGTCTCCTGCTTGCGTCCCTGATTTCTCTTCTGCTGGCGCATGTGCTTGCGCTCCGTTCGACTGGACTGCAAACAAGTCGAGCACAAACCGAGCGGTGTCCTCAAGCACCGATGTATTTAACGTGTAATAGATGTGTTGCCCTTGCCGATGGGTGCGCACCAAATCAGCTTGTTTCAAAAGATTGAAGTGATGTGACAGCGACGGTTTGGAGATTTCAAACCGAACGGCCGTGCCGCCGCGCGGAATTGGCTAGTGCGTCTGTTGAAACTGCAGCATACGGTCTAGCGGCAGCTTGGCACGTTCGCCAATGGCAGGGTCGACAAAAATCTCGCAACCTGCACGATACGCCTCATCACTGAGCAAGCGATCCAGCGTTTGCAACTCATTCATCGCCATCCACGGACAGTGCGCGCAGCTGCGGCATTCCGCTCCTTCTCCCGCGGTGGGCGCTTCGATGAAGCGTTTTTTCGGATTTAGCTGGCGCAGCTTGTGGAAGATGCCGCGGTCGGTTGCCACTATAAATGTGTCATGGGGCAACTCCGCAGCAGCGCGAATAATGGCACTGGTCGAACCCACGGCATCCGCCATTGCTATGACCGACGCGGGGGATTCGGGGTGTACGAGCACCGCTGCATCGGGAAACACTTTCTTTAAGTCGATCAGCGCCTTGGCTTTAAACTCTTCGTGCACCACACAGGCGCCGCTCCACAACAACATGTCGGCACCCGTCTGCTCCTGAATGTATTTCCCCAGGTGTTTATCCGGCGCCCACAAGATCTTCTCCCCTTTATCCCGCAGATGGCTAACTATCTCCAGGGCACAGCTACTGGTCACCACCCAATCGGATAAAGCTTTGACTCGGGCGGAAGTATTGGCATACACCACCACGGTGCGGTCCGAGTGCGCGGCGGTAAATTCGGCAAACTCATCCGGCGGGCAGCCGATGTCCAGCGAACACTCGGCACGCAGGGTGGGCATGTACACCGTCTTCTCCGGTGAGAGTATCTTGGCGGTTTCTCCCATAAAGCGGACCCCGGCCACAATCAGCGTGGAAGCATCATGGTTGTGGCCGTAGCGGGCCATTTCCAGGGAATCAGAAACAAAGCCGCCGGTGGCTTCGGCCAAATCCTGCACATCACCATCGACGTAGTAATGGGCAATCAGCACCGCACCGAGGGCCTCAAGTTTCTCAGCGATGCGGCTTTTCAGGGCATCACGCGCCGCATCATCCAGCACATTAGGTTCAAACAGGGGGACCTGTTCAGCTTTTAGGGTGAAGTCCGGCAGGGTCACTGAACTCACAGCGTTCACCAGCTTTTGGAAAAGGGGTCAGCATATTAGTGAAAAACATACCTAAACGCGAACACCCGGCAGGGCCACCGAAGGTATTTTAGCCCGCGCTTGGCGCGGGCTAAAATACCCTGATGCCCCATGCCGTCGCTATGCTCACCACTCCGGTGCAGCACCCCCACAACGACAATCATCTGCGCCTGCCGCGGTTGTTTGCCAGCGCGGGTTGGACTGTGGATCAATGGCATCACGACGCTCTGCTCTGGCGCGACGGTGAGCTTTACTGTGGCACCAAACCGGCAGCAGAGTATCAACTGGTATGGCCAGTTGGGCTGGGACCGCGCCAGACCTTCCCCGATCGCCAGGAGCTGCTGTGCCGGCTACCCGCAGAGGTCTGCATTAACCCCCCCACAGCGTACTTAGCGTTGCACGGCAAAAGCGCCTGGTTGGCGCACGCGCCCCCGACCCACATCGCGCTCGAAGCGCAGCCGCTAATGGATGCGTGGCAAGCAGCGCCCGGTACTTGGGTATTGAAACCCCTGGCCGGCAGCTTCGGCCGCGAAGTGCACAAAGTGTCCAGCCCTGAGGACATTGACGCCGTGATCACCCCACAGCCGCCCATATATTGGATGTTGCAAGCCTATGTAGAGGATATCGCCGCGGGTGAGACCCGAACTTTGGTCTGCTCAGATGTGATCATCGGCAGCTATCTGCGCACCCCTTCCGATGCGGATTGGCATACCAACCTTGCCGTGGGGGCAACGGCGCAGCCCACCCAATTAAACGACGCTGACCTCAGCTTAGTGAACAAAGTGAGGGCACAGCTGCTGGCAGCCGGTATCCGTTTCGCGTCCATAGACACCGGGGGCGGCTACGTGGTTGAGGTCAACATCGCCAACCCCGGCGGTCTGGGCACCATGGCAGAGCTTTACGGCGAAGACGTCATCCACGCCAGGATGTTGCAAGCTATCGAGCGGCTTGGCCAATAGCGCTACAATGCCGGGATGAATACAAAGGTCAGTATCTTTTTTAGCATCGCGCTATTGCGCGCCGAACGCGTCACCAGTCAAGCGGAGTTCGATGCGTTCAGCGACTTGTACGAAGTGAAATACGGCCACCGGCCGCGCAATCCGGATGTCAACGAAGCCTATCTGTTTCGTCTGTTGCCGCGAGGCTAACACCCCCGCTCGGCCAGACTTCAGACCCTTTGCAGGCCGCCTTTTTCAAAACCCACTAAAACATTGAACGGTTGGAACACATGCAACAGCTAACACAGATTGCTGCCGGCACTACCATTTTGTCCGCCAGCGGAGAAACCTTCACGGTCGATGAAACGCTGGCGGCTGCCTATCAACCCGGCGATTTGATTGTGGCCAATGCCACGGCGGGGTTGCTGCATATTCCTGCCGCCGAGCGCAATACCACCGACCATGCGGTGGGCGCGTGCGCCGCTGCGTTTGAGCAGATGGATGCTGTGAGCGATGCGCAAATTGTGGATTTTTTCGACAAATTTGGCGCGGCGTTGGCAGATGATGATGTGTGGGCGCAAATCGAACAGGTAAACGCCGAAGACGTAGCTTCCGCCAAAGCCCGCGGGCGCTCCACCACGCGGTTAGTGGTGTCCGACGCCATGCGGCAAAACATGATCGATGGGCTAAACGGTTGGGCCGCTACACCCACCCGCCGCGACCAGGTTATGGAGACCATTCAACATGACGGCTTCCGCATCGAGCTGGTCGGCGCTGCGTTAGGTATCGTCGCCTTTGTATTTGAAGGCAGGCCCAACGTATTAGCAGACGCTTGTGGCGTACTGCGTGGCGGCAATACGGTGATCTTCCGCATCGGCAGCGACGCTTTGGCGACGGCACGTGAAATCATGCAGTGTGCCGTGCGACCGGCTTTGGTTGCGGCCGGCTTGCCTGAGCACGCCATCATGTTGATCGACAGCGCCTCCCATGCCGCCGGCTGGTCGCTGTTTCTCGATGCGCGTTTGTCTTTGGCGGTAGCGCGTGGATCCGGTCCCGCGGTGGATCTCCTCGGTGCGCTCGCGCAAAGCGCCGGTACACCGGTGAGCTTACACGGCACCGGCGGCGCTTGGATGATGGCGACAGAACAGGCCAACGCGGACGCCTTCGCCTTTGCGGTGCAGCGCTCCCTAGACCGCAAGGTGTGTAATACCTTAAACAACTGCTGTATTCCCCGCGGCACAGCGGAACGGCTAGTCCCGGTCTTTCTTGAAGCCATGCAAGCGGCAGCCGCGGCACGCAACACCAACTTCAAGCTGCACGTGGCACAGAGCGACGTAGCGGCGGTACCCAAGGCGCTCTTCGATCGCGACGTAGAAATTGTGCGCGCCGACGGTCCGCAGCAAGAAAAGCAAGCAGAACCCATTCCCGTATCGGCATTCGGCGAAGAGTGGGAATGGGAAGAGTCTCCCGAAGTGACCCTGATTCTGGTGGAGTCGCTGGATGAAGCCATTCAGCTTTTTAACACCCACTCCCCGCGCCTGGTGGCCTCCTTGGTCAGTCCTGATGCTGCTGAACAGACCTACTTCTGGCAGCGAATCAGATCACCCTTTGTGGGGGATGGCCACACGCGCTGGGTAGACGGCCAGTTTGCCTTGTCAAAACCTGAACTGGGCCTGTCGAACTGGGACAACGGCCGTCTGTTTGGGCGTGGCGCTATTCTCACCGGCGACAGCGTGTATACGGTACGCACACGTTATGTCGGCGAGTCGGTTTAGATCAGCAGACCACTAGTGCTCAAACCACTTGAAAACTAGGGTGCCTTAAGAATAAGTCTCAAAAGCTCAGAGGCACCCTAGCGCGTGCCGCCATCCACCCGTATCACCGTCCCGGTGGTAAAGCCGCTGGTGGGGCTGGCGAGATACAACGCCGCACCCACAATCTCCTCGGGCTGGCCGCCGCGCTGCAGCGCCAGGTTGGCCCTGGCGTTTTCTTCAAACGCCGGCATGTCCCAGGCTTTGGAGATGTCCGTTAAGAAGGGACCCGCGGCAATACAATTGACACGCACCTTGGGGCCGTAGGCAAAGGCAAACGAGCGGGTCAGTGCGTTAAGGCCGGACTTGGCTGCCCCGTATGGTTCAGAGGTGGGTGACGGGTTAAGCGATGCTGTGCTGCTGATGTTGATGATGCTGCCGCCGTCGCCTGCAGCCATTTTTTCTCCGACCAACGCCATGAGACGAAACGGACCTTTTAGATTTACCCCAACTACTTTGTCGAACAGCTCTTCAGTGACATCCGTCAGCTTCGGGTACAACGGTGACATGCCGGCGTTGTTCACCAGAATGTCGACTTTACCAAAGGTCTCGTAGGCGGCATTGACCAGGCCCTCGAGTTCATCCCAGTGGCCGACGTGACAACCGTACGCCAACGCACGACGGCCCATGGCTTCAATCTGCGCGGCCACCTCTTCACAGGCGTCCGCCTTACGGCTGGTGATCACTACATCGGCGCCGCGCTGGGCCATGGCCAACGCCATCTCTTTACCAAGCCCACGGCTGCCACCAGTGATCAGTGCTACCTTGCCGGTGAAGTCGAGTAAGTCATCCATCAGTTTCTCCCTTATGATTGGCCCGCCCGAACTGTTAAAATTTATCGGTTCCGTCGGGCGAAAGCTGAAAATCATAACTGCAAACCCCGAAGCGGGTAACCCGGCAGCGGAATCTATTCTCACAACAAGTCCGGCAAGGCATGTATTCGAAGCCGGCGCAGACAACAGGAGACACACTATGGGAATGCTCGACGGTAAAGTCGCACTGGTCACCGGTGCCGGCGGCGGCTTAGGACGCGCGCACGCATTGCTTTTGGCACAGGAAGGCGCAAGCGTGGTTGTAAATGATCTGGGTGGCGCACGCGATGGTACCGGCGCGGGTACGTCTATGGCGGACGAAGTGGTCAATGAAATAAAAGCAGCCGGCGGCAACGCGGTGGCCAACTATGGTTCGGTAACCAGCCGTGAAGACGCCCAAGCCATGGTGCAAGCCGCGGTCGACAACTTCGGCAAACTCGACATCTGTATTGCCAACGCGGGTATTCTGCGCGACAAATCATTTAAGAACATGGACGAAGCCATGTGGGATGCGGTCATCGACGTCCACCTACGCGGCACCTACCTCACTGTTAAAACCGCCTACGACCGCATGCTGGAACAAGGTGAAGGCGGCCGCATCATCATGACCAGTTCTACTTCCGGTTTGTTAGGCAATTTCGGACAAACCAACTATGGCGCCGCCAAGGCAGGCATTGCCGGTTTCATGCGCTGCCTGTGGCTAGAAGGCATGAAGTACAACATCACGGTGAACGTGCTGGCGCCTACCGCGACTTCACGTATGACCACCGACATCTTGCCGGAAGACATCCAGGACAACTTCCCACCGGAAGCGGTCTCACCGCCGATTGTCTACCTGTGCACTGATGAAGCCAAAGACATCAGCGGCCGCCAATTTTTAGTCGGCGGCAATAGTGTTTCCCTGCTCTCTTGGCAACTCACACCTATTGCCAAGCGTGACCTGGCGGATGGCGTATGGGGCGTCGAAGAGATTGGTGAAAAAATCCAAGCCAGCAAAGACAACTGGCCGCCGATCAACCCCATGCGTGGCTAGGTGTAACTGACAATTTCGAACTCGATGCCGTTGTTGTCGTCAAAATAGAAACGGCGGCCGGGTTCGTAATCCTCATGGTTATAGGGCTTGAAGCCGTGGTCCATCACGCGCTGTTCCGCGGCTTCAAGGTCATCTACCACCACACCGATGTGGTTTAAGCCCATATAGTCGATTTTTGCCGGTTTGTGCTCAGGTGGGTAGGCGTAAACAGCCACGTAACTGTCCTCGCCGCCGACATGTACGGTATGACCGCCCAGTTTGGCCTCACCCTGCCAGCGAATATTCCAATCAAATAAGTCACACAAGAGTTGCGCCGTTTGCTGGGGATCCGACACAGTGACGTTAACGTGTTCTAACATGGCTGTGCTCATCGCTTTCTCCTCAATTTGCTGATTTAGCGTTTGCGCCAAGCCGAGTTTCTTTTTTGTAAACTCGTACTTGATAAGCCCACCCTAAAACCTCAACCTTACTTGAGGTCAAGAAAAATTTTGCAGCCATGACAGCAGCCTCAAAACGCATCGGGATCGGTCAGGTGGCCGAACGCACCGGGCTTTCCGTATCAGCCATTCGTTTTTACGAAACCCAAGGCCTGGTTTCGCCGGTGCGCAACAACGGCGGCCAGCGGCGCTACTTGCGCTCTGACATCCGCCGTCTGTCCTTTGTTTTAATCGCCCAACAGTTGGGTTTCTCCATCGACGAGATCCGCCAACGTTTAGAAAAGTTGCCTGCCCAACGCACCCCCACGCAAAAAGACTGGGCACGTATCAGCAAAGGTTTCCGTGAAGAGCTGGACCAGCGCATACAGCTGATGACACGTATGCGCGACCGGCTCGACGGCTGTATCGGTTGCGGTTGCCTATCGCTGGAGAACTGCCAGCTGTACAACCCAGAAGATCGCGCCAGGCGCCAAGGCGCCGGACCACGCTACATCCTCTCAGAGCCACTTGAGCATGGGTGAGGAATAACCCATGCAGCGCCCTAAATGCGGCCACGTCCGCACCCGGCGCCCTGTTTGATATCGGTTTTCTACTGTGTAGCCCCGCCTTCGCGTTTAATCATCTGTTTTCCTATCGCTATCACCGTGCGCTCGACCAAGCCGGCACGCTCATGTTTACCCCCTATATACGCATTGTACCGATGCACTTATCCATCGTGTTGGGTGAAAGTTTGGCGGGATCAGTTAACATCCTGCTGTTTGGCGTGCTGAAGACCATTGCGGATACACTGACGCATGTGGTGGAGCACAAGCGGCTGAGGCATAAAGACTAGCGGGCACAATCAGCGCTTTGCGTTAAGATATGCTCACCGGGGAGGGAGACTTATGAAAGCACTGGGTTTTAACCATATTGATTTAGGCACGCGTGACATGGAATTGACGCGTGGTTTTTATGAAGACGTGCTGGGCTTTCCGTTGGTCAGGGCTGACCTGGTAGATCTCGGCGACAAAGGCTGCATGAAGCACTTTTTCTTCGACATCGGTAACGGTCAACTCTTGGGATTCATGAGTGGTGAGGAAGTCGAAGGGTGGCCCAAAGATTTCGATTCCGGCATCAACCGCGGCCTTGGCTTAATGCCGGGCGTTTATCATTTTGCCTTCGACGCTGATTCGGTTGAGGAGCTCGAAAACACCAAGGCCCAGCTAGAACAACACGGGATAGACGTCCGCGGTCCGGTGGATCATGAAGGCTGGTCAAAGTCTATCTACTTCGAAGATCCCAACGGCTTGCAGTTAGAGTGCTGCCATCTGCTGCGCGAGTTCAACGCAGACGACGCGATACCCTCGGTCCGGTTTCGCCTTGAAAACGGCCGCAAATTGCCGCCGCGGGAAAGCTAACGCCGCAGCTTCCAGGGCGGTATCGCCTCCCAGTCAAACGGCTCTATGCCGTTTTCAACAATTAGATACACGCTGCCCCGGGCTTCCCCATCATCCAGATCTAGAAAACCGATGGTACCGTGTTGCGTATCGTAGTTGTGCGGATAAGTAGGTGAGCCCGGATTTACGCAATACACGCCATCCACCCAGGCAATGGCTTCACGATGGGTATCCCCTGATACGATGACATCCGGTTTGCGCTCCGGGAAGAAACGTTCCACCCAATGCGCCATGGTGAAGTTTGGCGGCCGTTCGGGCACCGGGACGTAGTGGGTAAGACCTACCCACAAACCTTCTATCTCCAGCAACCAAGCGTACTTCACACGCTCATCTTCCGGCTGCACCGGGCGACCGCCGCTGCCGTCTTCACCATTACCGCGAGCCGCGTAAACCGGCGCTATCTTCTCCAGCTCGTCTAACACATAGAGCTCGTGGATATCACCGGCGTGGAAAATCATGTCAACGCCAGCAAAGGCGTCGATGATTTGTGGCCACAACGCATCTCGCGCTTCGGGGATGTGGGTGTCGGAAATCAGTCCTATGCGCGTGGCCAATTACGCAACTCCCACACGTAATGCTTCACCGAGGTGGGTTGTGCCGTGCGCTGGGGTAAAACCTTCCCCTTGCCACACTGCCTGCCCGGCAACGTATACGCCATCCACAACGCCGTTAGAGCGGTTCACCAGTTGGTGGCAATCAAACACATCCCGGTACAAATACTGTACCGAAGCTTCGCCATCGTAGCTGCCCAAAGCTTGTGGATTTAGCAAGGTAACATCCGCGCGGCCACCCACCTGCACGCTGCCAACTGCGTTAGGTCCCTGATCCAGGCCAAAAAACGCCGCAGGTTCACGGGTTAATCGTCCCACCATGTGGCTGAAGGTGGCTTCACTGTCTTGCAATCCAATACGTAGCGCCCGCAGATTGCCATCAAAATAGGCCATGTTGGTGACGTGGGCGCCGCTGTCGTTAAAGCCCGGCAGCAGTTTGGGGTGCAGCAACAGCCGTTTTACCTCTTCCGGGTCGCGGTTGGCGGACACGTATTGCCAGTATAGGTCGCGGTCGTAGTGCTTCAGCAACAGCAGGAAAAACTCCGCGTCATCACGCACACCTTTACCGAGGGCTTCGAACACGCGACGCTCTTCTTCATCATCCACCATGTCCGGCTGAGACAACCAAGCTAAATAACGTTGGTAGGCAAACTGCAAAGTCTGGCCCACCCAACCGGCAACCGGCACTCGGAAAATCTCCATGTCATTCAGGTCACGGGAGAGAAATTGGGCTTCCATACGCAGCTTGCGTCGCAAGTGCCCCATGTTAAAACCGGATTTGCCGTTCGCCCACATGGCGCGAAAAGCTTCCACAAATTCTGGGTCGCTGATGATTTCCCGGCGTCGTTCTACGTCCTCCAGCTCAGTTTCAATCAACAGACGCATTTGCGGGTTAGCCTCCGCCAACGGGCTCACCGCACCTTCCGAGTAAATGCGAAACGGCGCTGCCAGACACTGCATTTTGAAATCGCCTTGCAGCAGCGGACTGTTTAACAAGTGTGCAAACATAAGCGCCTGCGCCTTGGTACGGCGATCGTTGGCTGAATCCAGCGCGGCTAACGCGGTGACTTTTAAAGGTTTACCGTACAAACGCCCGCTGGAGAGCATAAACAGACGCGCTGCCATTTTGCGGTCGTCGGTGGCCGGCGTCATCTGCCAGACTCGATCATGTTTACGCAGCACATCGGTCAGCAGCTTGTATTCGTCAAAACTTGCGTATTGGGTCGGTATCCGTTTCTTGACGTTCGGCTGATTGGCCAGGAAATGCAGCGGTAAGCCATCGGTCGACATGCCGAGGTAACCTTCCTGCATGCTTTCTTCGAGGATCCCAACCATACGGTCTAGTTCCGCCTTGGTGGGGTCGCGGGAAATGCTGTCCTGCAGGCCCATCACCTCTATACGTAACATGCTGTGCGGCATAAACGTCGCCACGTTGGTGGACAGCGGCAGCTGGTCCAAATGGCTAAAATAATCTTTGGGGTTGTCCCAGGTGGCTTTCTCCGCCGCCTTGGCCAGCACAGTTTTGGGGATGTTCTCCACCCGCGCAAAACAATCAACGATGGGGTCCTGCTCGCCACGGCGCTGATTCCCAAACGCCAGCCCAATACTACAATTACCAATGATCACGCTGGTGGTGCCATGGCGCACCACCTCCGGCAGACCGGTATCCAGTTCAAGCTCTAAATCTTCGTGGGTATGGATGTCCAGCAAACCCGGTATCAACCAACTCCCCGAAGCGTCCGCGGTAGCCTTGGCGGATGCGGTGGGTAGATCATCACCAAGGGCTGCTATACGCCCGTTGCGAATCGCCACGTCGAGGTGTTGTCCTGGCCCGCCGCTGCCATCAAACACTTTGGCATTCTGTATCACTAGGTCCCACTGCATGGGTCGCACTGCCTCATCACACGTCAATATTTGCGAACTTGCTAGGGTACACTAATTCGATTGGGGATTACTTTGCCTGGCAAGCGCCAACACCTGGCAGATGGACGATGCATAGGCACTCAAAAAGACGAGGGACAAATGGCTGACACAATCTTAACTCGCAGCGAAGCGCTGGCGCGCCTGACCGCCCCCGGCCAACCTTACGAGTTACAACCCATGAACATTCGCGAAGTACCCTGCCGGGTGTTTGTGAATGCACCCAACTCTCTGCGCGAGCTCTACGCCGACAACGTCAGCGACGCAACCTTTGTGGTGTACCAAAACGAGCGTTACAGCTTCGCCGAGATGTATCAAATGGCAGCCCGTTTGGCCACTTGTTTGCAGGATGTTTACAGCATCCAAAAGGGTGACCGCATCGCCATCTGCATGCGTAACTATCCCGAGTGGATTGTGGCCTTCACCGCGGCCACCTCGATCGGCGCCATTGCCGTGGCCATGAACGCATGGTGGGGAGCCGAAGAGCTGGAAATGGGCCTTAACGACTGTGGCGCCAAGGTTATCTTGGCAGACCAGGAGCGACTACAGCGGCTTGCTCAAGTCATCCACAACGTCGAAGTCGACGTCATCGCGGTCCGGCCCGACCAAGCAGTACACATAGGCCGGGCGTTTGAAGACGTGATCACCATTGCTGCTAACAATCAACATATGCCGGCTGTGGAGGTGCATCCAGATGATCCTGCCACCATTTTCTACACTTCAGGTTCCACGGGTTTTCCCAAAGGCGCGGTAGCCACCCACCGCAACATCTTAAGCGCGCTGATGTCCTGGGAGCTCGACCAGCAATGTGGCCTGCTCATGAGCGGCGCGTCAGCCCCTCAACTGCCTTACCAAGTGGCGACCCTGCTGGCAGTGCCGTTGTTCCACGCCACCGGCTCCCATGCCGTGTATTTGGCCAGCTATCGCAGTCAGCGCAAGCTGGTGTCGATGTACAAATGGGATCCGCAAACAGCGGCTGAGCTCATCGAAGCAGAACGCATTGCCTCCTTTATCGCACCGGCCGCCATGACCGGCGATTTGGTGCAGGCGGCTAAACAAACCAACCGCGACTTAAGTTCTTTACTCACCGTGGGCGGTGGTGGTGCCGCAAGGGCACCAGAGCAGGTTAAGGACATTGAAGCTTCCTTCGCCACGGCGCTGCCCAATACCGGCTGGGGGATGACTGAAACCAATGCCATCGGCACCGGTATCGGCGGTGCGGATTATTTGGAGCACCCTGCCAGCTCCGGCCGCGCATCCGCAGTGGTAGATCTGAAAGTCATCGATGAACAGGGCAAGGAGTTACCCGCTGGTGAACGCGGCGAACTGCTGATTCGGGGCGTTTCGGTGATCCAGGGTTATTGGCAGCGGCCACAAGCCAACGCCGAAACGTTTACCGACGGTTGGCTACATACCGGTGATGTGGCGTACCTGGATGACGGGGGTTACCTCTACATCGTCGACCGGATTAAAGACCTGATTATCCGCGGCGGTGAAAATATTGGCTGCGGCGAAGTGGAAGCTGCCCTGGTCGAACATCCACTGGTGCTAGAAGCCAGTGTGTACGCCATTCCCGATGAACGTCTGGGCGAAGAGGTGGGCGCGACCATTTATGCCGAACGGGACCTGGACGAAGCGCAGCTGCGCCAATTTTTGAGCGAACATCTGGCTAAGTTCAAGATTCCCACCTATTTGCAGATCAGCCACGAGCCTTTGCCGCGCATTGCGTCCGGAAAAATTTTCAAGCGGCAATTGAGAGAACACGCCATCGCGGCACTGGGTTAGAACCGGTGCTGACCTTGAGCGTGGTCGACCGAAGCCCTGCTATTTTTTGGTGGCATCAGGATTCTGCGTTGATGAAGCCGCTTGTTTTTCATTCGGCCGGCTTAAACGTAGCGGCTGCCCTTTTCCTTGCGGATCCTGAGCAGACACACCGTCGTCTATATATTGAATCTTGTTGCCTGCTTTGAGGAATGCCTCAACATCCTGCTCAAGTATCTTGCGTCTTTGACTGGGTGTGGATTCGTTCTGTACCTTTTTCTTCATCGGCATTGCCTCGCTCGCTTTTTTTCAGCTTTTTCGCCTCACGCTTCTTTTGCTTGGCAATTTCACGCTGACGCTTTTCGTGTGAGTAGTTAGGTTTTCGCAATACAGCCTCCGGGAAACCGGGCCGCTGTCGCGGCCCGGGTCTCAATTGGTTTTAGAATCTGCCACCTTGCCTTGATTTTGATTGGGCTTCGTTGACGCGTAAGGCACGGCCATCTACTTCCTGGCCATTCAACTCCGAGATGGCTCTCTGACCGTCGTTCTGCGCCATTTCTACAAAACCAAACCCGCGGGATCTTCCACTATCGCGGTCGGTCACAACTTGGGCGGATTCAACGGTTCCGATGGTAGCAAATAGACCTTCAAGATCGCTATTTGAGACACCCCAAGGGAGATTTCCAACATAAATTTTCATACCTGATTTCCTTGGCTGTTTTCAGCCTTTGAGCACGCATTCCCGGTCTTACATCAATTTGCGCGTATGTGACTATCCGCTAACAACGTGTCAGTGGATTCTGTATAGAAGCGACAGCCGATTAAATGCGAGAGGAAAGTTCGAACTCGAATGAGGATCGGAAGGGGGTTTCTAAGTGGCTGAGACTATACACGCTTTCAGATCGAATTACACCGGGCCATCAGTCGATGCTTATGGAGACACCCCGTTCGAGCCCCGCACTGCCCGCCTGATAAAGGTTCGGGCCGTTACATATTGCCGGGCCGTGTTAATTGATATCCAACGCGACAGCGGGTATTTCCCAGCCCAGGCATAGACACCCACACCCAGAAGTTCATGGTCATCTAACTGTTCGACAGTGCGCATCACCCGCTCACAACCGCGTGCTAAACGGCGGCGCACGGTTTGATAAGACAAGGGGTGTGCAGACTGAACAACCTGCTGATTGAGACGAGGTGTTTCGCTCCAACGGTAACCCTCCGCCGGGAGACTTGGCATCTCTCCTCGCTGCCCTGCCTGCACCCAGTCGATCACACTTTGCGTCCACCAAACCCGCACAGCCAGTAAATCTTTCACCGTCCAATCATCAACACAGTTCAATCCACTAATTGAGGGTCCAGCTGTATCAAGCTCAATCTGCAGTTTCTCAAACGATGAGGAAATCTGAGAGATGAGTTCCGCGCGTGTACTTGGTATGGGCACTGAATATCCGGTTTCAACTGATCGACAGATCTTCTACGCTAACCAGCTCGTGCACCAGCGGGTTTTCAGAGGCGCCGTGCCACCACAGGCACAATTCCAACGGGTGATGGTGTGTCGGAAGTTCAATGAGTCGCAGGCCAGGCGCAAGCACGGCGACACCACGCCTGGGTACCAATGCATACCCCATGCCGTCGCTGACAAGCCCTAATATCGTGCTGGTTTGCACCGCGCTTTGTCCGTGGGAGATCGCGCCGATCAAGTTGTTTAACGTCTCCTGGATGGTTTGATACAGCTGCGGTGATTCTGCTTGGGGGAAGCAGATGAGGGGCTCGTCGGCCAAGCGTTCAAACACAAACGGCTTTTCATCACAGACCCAAGTAGCTGGCACCGCTAACACCAGTTCATCCGCGCACACTGTTCTGCAACGAATGCTTGGCAATGTTTGCTGCCCATAGGCAAGCGCCACATCAACCTTGCCTTCCACTAAATCACCGACCAGCGTGCGCGCCGTAGCTTCAACCAAGCGCACAAAGGCGGGGCGCTCGGGCCGATCCAGTTGGCGCACTAAATCTGCCAAAAGACCGTTCGACGCCGGAGTCACAAAGCCAATGGTCATACTGGCGGTTTGCTTTTCATTGGCACGCCGAACCCCGGCAACAGCCGCCCCGGCTGTGGCCAGCAAATTGACCGCGGCATCGTAAAACGCCTCCCCCTGCGGTGTCAGAGAAACTCCTGCATGGGTGCGTCGCAACAACGTAGCGCCAACCACTGCCTCTAATTTGGCAAGGCTGCGAGATAAGGGAGGTTGCGCCATGTGCAACGCTTCCGCGCCCGCTTGCACACTTCCCGCGTCCACCACGGCGACAAACTGCTGCAGCTGCTTGAAGGTGAGTTGCTTCAACGCTTGAGTCGCTTGGGTATAGGAAGTCATCAGTTTCAGTATTACCTCTGGCGTCACTACTTCGTACATGATCCTGGCCTTGCAAGTCAATTCGCGAGCCATGCTCAGATGTCCGACCCATCCAAACCCAGCGACCAAATTCTACGCAACCCCAGTCATGGCGCCGCTCGCGCCATGCTCTACGCGACCGGCTATACAGAGGATGACTTTGACAAACCCGCGCTGGGTGTCGCCTCGGTGAGCCTAAGCCGCAATCCATGTAACACCCACTTGCCGGAGCTAGCACAACGTGCTGCCACCGCACTTGCCGAAAGCGGAGGTGTGGCCCACCGCTTTGACACTTGCGGCGTCAGTGATGCGATGGCGATGGGAACACCGGGCATGCGCTATAGCTTGATCTCGCGTGAGCACATCGCGGATGCGGTGGAGATGGTCATGGGCGGGCAAGCGTTAGACGGACTGCTAGGAATCGGCGGCTGTGACAAAAACCTGCCGGGGTTGCTGCTTGGGATGTTGAGGGTTAACCGACCCTCGATGCTGGTCTTTGGCGGCGCCATTCGCACCGGGCGCCTGGCGGATCGGCAACTGGACATCATCGACGCATTTGAATCATGGGGGGAAATGGCCAGCGGTACCCTCTCACAAGATACCCGTGAAGAACTGCTGCGACAGGCATGTCCCGGTCCGGGCGCCTGTGCTGGCATGTTTACCGCCAGTTCCATGGCCTTCGCCGTGGAGGTGATGGGTTTTACATTGCCTGGATCCGCGTCGAACCTGGCCACCAGCACTGACAAAATCAAAGAGGTTGAACGTGCCGGGGTTCTGCTCACGGATTTGGTGCGGCGCAACCTGTGCCCACGGGATCTGATTTCACGCGCGTCGTTACGCAACGCGCTGGCGGTGACCTGCGCGCTTGGTGGTTCCACCAATGTGGTGCTGCACTTACTCGCCGCAGCCCACACCGCGGGTGTGCCGCTGACGCTGGATGACGTCAAAGCCGTTTCCGCGCAAACCCCAGTCCTGGGTGACCTGCGGCCCACCGGGCGCTATACCATGGAGCACATCGCTGAAATCGGCGGATCGCCCGCCGTGCTCAAACGTTTGTTAGACGACGGCTTGATCGACGGCACCATCCCCACCATCACCGGCTTATCACTGGCTGACAACCTCGAAGAAGCGACGGACCTGCAGGCGGCTCAACCAGTGATTCGCCCACTTGCGGATCCCATCCAGCCCACCGGCCATTTGCGTGTGCTACACGGCAATCTCAGCCCAAACGGAGCCCTTGCCAAAGTTGTGCCGGGTACCTCGGTGCGCTTCGAAGGATTGGCGCGGGTGTTTGACAGTGAGGAGCAAGCGCTTGCCGCCCTCGATGACCGTGAAGTCGCGCCAGGCTCGGCCATGATTATTCGTTACGTCGGTCCACGCGGCGCACCCGGTATGCCGGAGATGCTGAGGGTGTCCGCTGGTGTCGCCGGGGCGGGGTTAAGCGGGCAGATCGCCATCATTACCGATGGACGGTTTTCTGGTGGATCCCGCGGCACGCTGGTGGGTCACGTCACCCCTGAAGCTTATGACGGCGGGCCCATCGCGCTTGTTCGCGACGGCGATCGCATCATCATCAATAGCGAAACCGGGGTGCTGACGTTACAGGTATCAGCCGCTGAACTGCACGAGCGGCATAGCCACTGGACGCTGCCGAAACCCCATGCAACAACAGCGCTGCTGCGACGCTACCAACAATCTGTTGCGGACGCCACGCTCGGTTGCGTCACCTAAAGTCGATCAGGTGGCGGCTGTGGGCCGCTCTTGATCGGTGGTGCGCACCGAAGGTACAAACAGGACGCACAACAGGGTCAACACAATAAAGGCGGAACCGCTGGCCACCAGTGCCATGCCTACGCCGTAGTGTTCGGCAATCAAAGCTATCGGAAATACCCCCAACGGCATCAATCCGTGGGACATCATGTCAATGCTCATGATGCGTCCGCGCATATGATCGTCTACCTGCATCTGCAACATACCCCGGTTTAGAGACATGTTCCAGCTGCTGACCCAGCCAATCACGGCAATCAGGGTAAACACCAACCATGGAGTTTGAGACATACCAAAAGCAGAGGTGATGGCTCCCCATGCCACACAGGTAATGATGAGCCATGCGCCTTTGTTACGTAGGCTACCCATGGTGGCCATCATTAACGACCCCACAATTGCGCCAGCCCCCATGGCGGACACCAAAAATCCCAGGTCGTCGGGCCCGCCGCCCATGACTGATTCGTTAAATGCCGGTAGCAGCGTGTTCAACGGCATGCCGAACAGAAACGGAATGATGGACAGCACAATTAGGCCAAACACCGGCGGATGCGCCATGACGTAGCGCAGCCCCTCTTTCATGTCAGTCCAGGCGGTGGCTTTGCTCTGTTGGCTCACTCGTCCACTTTTGTCGATCAACATCATGGTGGCCGCCGACATGCCATACAGAGTGGCAATCACTACATACACCACACCCACGCCGAACGTTGAGGTTTTGTCTCCACCGGCAATCAACGCAATGAGCAGTCCGGCAAAGGCGGGGCCTACAATTCGCGCCAAATTCCAACCGGTGGTATTAAGACCCATGGCGGCAAACAACAGGTGATCCGGCACCAGTTCCGGCACAAACGCTTGGCGCGCGGGCATCGACAACGCCAACACTGCGCCGTTAAAGAAGCCAAACCAGATGAAATCCCAAAAGGTCACCTGGGCGGAAAAAATGATGACCGCCATCACCACGGTGGCCAGACAATTAAGCGTCTGCGCCCAGATGATGACTTTCTTTTTCTTCAGACGGTCCGCCAACACGCCGCCGTAAAGAGAGAACAGCACGGTTGGCACCATAAAAGACATGGTGACCCACGCCAGATCCAACGGCGACTCAGTCAACTCATACACCAACCAGCCGCGCGCGATGATCTGCATGTTCATGGCGAAGGAGGAGCCGAGGCTGCCCACCCACAGCCATAAGAAATTGCGAACGGCAAGGGTATGACGTATGTCTCGGGTGGCCAAAATGAATCCGCGGTTAAAGCAGCCGAACATGATAACACACGAGCCGAATCGCCATGGTTGGGAGCACTGCCCGCAGCCGCTTTACCTTGATTCCCGGATAAGGGCATTAGTGTTGTTTGTGGGGAAGTGAAAAAGGCGCAGATTGCTTGGTGAAATGGCAAAATGCCAGGTGACGAAACCCACACCTCACAAGTGCGCCTATGACTAAGATAATCCCTCATCCCCCAAAGGTCGAGATAGATTTCACCGATGCTCAGTTAACCGGTGTTGGCGGCTGGTCATTGTTGGCTAGAGTGGCCGAGCAAAGCGGTCTGCTAGAGCAG
>JANQKS010000049.1 GCA_028281005.1 Pseudomonadales bacterium | reverse complement strand
ACGTAGAAGTGGGTGGCAAGCAGATAAAGAAAAACGATCAGGTGTTGATGTGGTACGTATCGGGCAATCGTGATCCGGACGTTTTTGAAAATGCGGACGAGCTGGACATTGAACGGTCCAATGCGCGCCAACATTTGTCATTCGGCTTTGGCATCCACCGCTGCATGGGTAACCGTCTGGCCGAATTGCAACTGCGGGTGTTGTGGGAAGAGATCTTGCAGCGGTTTGAACGCATCGAAGTGTTGGCGGAGCCCGAGCGAACCTTCTCTTCCTTTGTGAAAGGCTACACCCATATGCCGGTCAAGGTGACCCGCAAGTAGGTTTTTTGCACAGCCCTGGCTTAAAGCGGGATACGCACCGAGCTAGCGACAATTTCTAAGTGTTTGCCGGCTTGTATGTTCCCTTCACCACCGGTGTCTTGCCGGAGATGTTGTGCTTGCGCGGCCGTGATGTCGCGCTCCAACAAAGTCCCCGCCAGTGTGACCGTGCGTCCGCTGATGTTGGAAGGCACAAAAAAGCCATAGTCCTTAAACGATACCCGTGCGCTGTGCTTGCCTTCCTGGGCGATAAAGAAGCAGCCTTTCTTTTGACAGACCTGCGCCACTCGGGTGGTCACGGTGACTTCTTCGTTGAGATGTGACGCGGCGTCTTCCAGCAGAGCCTGCAACGTCATGCCTTCGCGCTGGCTTGCCTGGCTTCCCATTGGTGCGCCAAACACTTCGTAGTGCTCTGTCACAGTCACCGGGTCGGATAAACGCACAACCTTACTGTCGGCCCAGGCAGGTGTTGCTCTGACGACGGCAATGATGGCAAGGGTGGCGAGGATCAACACGAGCACCCGGTCGACCATTGGCTGTAAAGTGTATTGCATCGTTTTTCTCTAACTCTGCTCCATGTTCAGGACTTTGTAGATGCGCTTCTGGAAGTACCAGCGCCCATCCATTTTTACGTAGTCGTCTTCGTATTGCCCGGTGATGTAGAGCTTGCCGCCGTCTTTGGGGTGGAGGAATTCTTGCTGGTACCAAGTGCCGTGGGCGGTATCGCCTTCAATTACGATAGGGCCGGCAGAAGCAAAAAAACCAACAAACGAAAAGCTCGTCATGGCTTGCTGCCAGGCCGGATAGAAGTTCTCTTTACCGATCAGTGGACCGCTGCCGGTATCCCAGGTGGCGTCGTCGCGCCAGTTTTCCACCCAGGCGTCGCCATCAAACCGCATGACCGCGTCGTTGTAGGACTCCACCAATTCGCGAATGGCCAAACGGTCTTCTACAGGGCCGCTGCTGATCATAGGGTGCTCCTAACTGTGTGCGCAAAAACGAGGAGCCTACTTGGTTCCCAGCGTGCCTACAATTCGGTTTTGCCCGTTTGTTAACGTTGTCGGTTGGGGCGTTGCTGGCGACGTATCGTGTCGGCGCGGCGTTGCATACGTTGTAATGCCCGAGCACGGTCTTTTGGTGGCAGTCTTTGAAACTCTCGCCGCAGTTTCTGCCGCTGGGCCGGCGTCATTTTGTTGAAGCGCTTTAGCCGATCGCGCATTTTTTGTTGCTGCTCGGGCGTGAGGCGCCTGAACTCGGCCCAGCGCTTGAGCATTTCCTGGCGTTGCTCAGGTTTCAGTGATTGCCAACGTTCGAAACGTTGCGTGGCATTGCGCCGGTCGTCGGCATCCATGGCCAGCCAACGGTCCGCGCCGCGAGCCAATCGTTGTTGGCGCTGTTGGTCGAAGTTTGCCCATTCGTCCGCGTACGCGTTTAAAACCTCTTGTTGGGCTGGGCTGAGTTCCTGCCAAGATACGGCAAAAGTCAACGACGGAATCCACAGCAAGATCGAGATCACGCATATAGTCAACCTCATGGTGATACCTCCTTCGTGCCTGCCTCAATGGCGGCCGCTTCGGCAGTGTCCTCCGGCTGGCCTTCAGAGCTGGCTGCTGCTTGCTGTTCACCGCTGGCAGGGGGTTCGCTGAGGCCATCTTCATACAGCGTTAGGGGGTCGACGAACTCGCCTCGATCTTCTATCGCGGCCCCCAAAAACTCTAAAAACGACATGTCCGGAAGGGGTTCGTCAGCACCGAGAGGTTGTATAAATAAGAATGCCAGCGTCATCACACTACCGTATCGATATCTAACCTTGGTTGGGGTTTTCATCGGTTTCTTCCATAGCCAGCATCCAGGCAACAAACTCCAAGTCTTCGAGAAGCTCCACTTCCTGGGCAGCCGCCAATTCTTGTTCGTCAAGATCAGGCATCTCCATCATCTCCGGGCTGGATAACAGCACAAGCACCGTCGCAGCAGCCGCCAACAACCCGCCAGCGCCCAGGGTAAGCCAGGGTTTAGCCGCGCGCCGTTCGGGTTGCTCTGCTGCCTCTACCGCCGCGCGGCGCGCGCTTTGTAATTGCAGTTGCACATCGCTGGGCAGATGCTGCTCCGCGTCACGTAACTGCGCGGCGGCCTTCTCTGCCCATTCACCGTCGCTAGGCTGGTTGGGTGGTTTGGATTCAGTCATCGTAGTGGTCATCCAGCATGTCGCGCAGTGCGTGCACCGCGCGAGAGTAATGGGTTTTAACGCTGCCGGTTGAGCAGCCCATGGCTTTGGCGGTGGCTTTTACGTCGAGACCTTCCCAAGCGCGCAGCATGAACGCTTGTTGTTGGCGATGGGGTAGACCGGACAGAGCCTGTTGCAGCTGGGCTGAGACAGTCGCCAACATATGGCCACGATCTGGGTTGTGGCTGCGGGGTCCTCGCGTCTGTTCGATAAGGGTGTTGGGGTTTTCACTGGCGTTGTCGAACCAACCAAACAGCCTGTTACGCAGTGAGCTTGAGCGGTGGTGGTCGGTGATGCGGTTGCCCAAAATCCGGTAAAACAGCGGCGGCCATTCGTGCACGGGTTTATGTGCGTACTTCTTAGCCAGGGCTAACATCACGTCTTGCACAATATCCAAAGCGTCATCGGAGTTTTTAACTGCAACCAATGCCATGGCGTATGCTCTTTTCTCCACGCTGGCCAAAAACTGATTTAGCTCTGCCGGGCTGCCCATATAACAAACAGTGCATCAAGCGGGCAGGGCGGCAATGCGCCACCCTGCCGACTTTAACGTTTGCGTACACCTGTCATTCGGGTTGCTGGTCGGTTGTGAATACAAACCCGGCACGTCCCGTGGTCAATTCAGACTGACCGTTATTGTACCGGCCCTGAGCGGTGATGCGATGCAGGCGATGGCCCGCGTCTAACTCAGCGACCAATGCATCCACCAGGTCGGCAAATTGCCGGAACAGGCGGATCTCACCGCTGCCGCGCAGCTTCACAGCGTACACGCCGTTACCGCTGGCCGGTGCGAGTAACGAGACTTGCTCCTCTAGATCGACAAAGTCCATGGGTACACCGCGCATTTTTAATGCCACGCGAGCGTCCATCAGATTCACATCGATACGCGCAGGTGCGGTGCTGGCAAACGGTGTAGTTGAACCTTCCGGCCATCCGACCCACAGCTGTGCCGAGCGCAGATCTGTTTGTATGTCGATGACTGTTTTTGCCAAGAAATCTGCAGGGGCCGCTGCAAATTCATTCACTAGCCCACGCACCCGGACAAGATCACCGGGTTCTACACTGGTTAAGGCCAGCGTGGCCGTGTCTATGTCATAGGCATTCGGGTCGGCATCGTCCGCGGTATTTATGCCGGTACCGCTGAAATCATAGATGTCCGGTCGGCGGCCGTTTAACCAATGCAGATCCGTCACTAAGGGTGTGGTCTCCACCACGCCGCCCGTCAGCTGGGCGTAAGTCATGCGTATGCGCTCAGCGGCTAGGGTATTGTCGTCCACCGCTTCACCCCACACCCAAATGGGTTGGCCCACGGAAACAGATTGTTGGCTGAGTGCGCTGCTATCGAAACCCGGCGCGGAGACTACGGTATCGGCATTCACCTGGATCACGTAACTGCCGCGAAACTCGCGATCGCCATCGGCTTTGTGGGCAAATGCACCACGTACATTCAAACTGTCTGCATCGCGGGACACAACTACCCCCCGTATCACGTCGGTATCGCTCCAGGGTACGCTGCTGCCGGCCACCACCACGTTGGCGGTGTAATCACCTTCGCTAACCTGGCCCTGGGTGAGCACGGGTGCGCGGTCCGCAAGGCTCAACATCGCCTCTAACCCTGCACTGCCGGTATAACCGGCACCGTCTACTTCGTACTGGGTATCTGCGTTGACGGCCACGGTCAGTTCACCAAATTCGCCAATGCGATGGTGAAAAGGCCGCACACGCAGTGTAAATGTCTCATCTTCGGTGTTCACTTCCGCCAACACACCGCGGGCGCGATGCTCCCGGTCTTCCTCCAGTTGCGCGGTGGCGAGCAGGAATGGTTCTACGGTCACCAGTGCCGGGGAAACGTCATGGTCGATGGTATTTGACGCATCGAGGTCGAAGTCCACGCTGAATGCAGCGGGAATGCCGGCCTGAATGCGAATGACGTCGCTGCCGCTGAGGCTGAAGTTCATAGGCAACACACCCACGGGATTACCATCTGCGTCCTGCGCATCTGCCTGCTCCGCGTTGCCGAACTCGTCTTGCACCAATATTTCCGCGCTGCTGTAGTCGAGGGTGATGGTGGCGCTGTCGTACACACCAGCGGGTACAGTGGCGATGGTTAGAAACTCCGTGACGTCCGTCAGTTCGTTAAAGTCGATGCGGGTGGTGTTGGGTAGCGTTTCGACGATGTCGCCGTTGCTGCGCGTCAAGGTCAAGCTCAGCACATCCACGCTATAGCCGACAAAGTCGCCGGGTGCATCGGTGATGCCGATGATGATTTTGCCTTCTTCGTTGACCGTTGCGTTGCCGTTGTCCGCCGCGGCGGGGGCGCTGGAACCCCCGCCGCCGCCACAACCTGCCATCACCAAAAGCATGGCGCACAGCAGCCCGAAAAACGCGTTGGGATACTTTTCGATCACAGACATAGCTGGTCTCCTCGTATGCGCTTAGTGGCGGCGGTTTATGCGGTCGCCTTTACGATCTAGGCGCTGGTCGATGCGACTGCCTTGCCGGTCTAAGCGGCCGTCGATACGGTCACCTTTGCGGTCCAAGCGGGTGGCTAAACGCTCTTTGTCCTGGGCTTCGGCGCGTTCAGAGGCACGGTCGAGTCGGTCATTGATGTGATCGCCACGCCGGTCCATGCGGTTTTCAATACGATCACCTTTACGGTCGAGTTTGCGTTCTACCCGATCTCCGACATCGGCTTGCGCCAAGGAAAATGACAATATTCCTGCCAAAAAAGTCGTTACTACGATGGGTGTTTTCATGGTGTTACCTCGTTTTTCCATTAAATGTGCGCGCTTTTACAGGGCGCAGAGATAACAACGTGTCGGATGGCAATTGGTTGACAGAGAAGTAGCTCTTTTCGATTCACGTTGGTGAATCGTTAGGTGCGGCTAGCAGCTACACTAGGGGAATAAGTACGCCAGAGAAATAAGGCGGAGTGGCGGTTGTTTTTTCTGTGCGCGCGGGTTTATACCAAGGCGCGTTCCGCTCCACCTTTTAGTACGGTCGGTTTGCTGTGATCCTGCAGTACGGTGATGTCCGCGAGCGGGTCGCCATCGACGATTACCACATCAGCCAGCGTGTCTTCGTTCAGCGCCGTGAACAGGCGTGCATTGTGGTAATGCCGGGTGCTTGAAATGAGCGGCTAGCGAGTCACTGTCTCCCTAATGTTTATCGTTACTTAACGGAGTGTCGTGTCTAGCCGCTGGCTTTGATGTCTGCGGCGGTTTTCCGCACCTGTTCGTGTGCGGCCTTTAATTTGCTGATATCCGCGTCGCTGAGTGCGCTGATGTCCCAAAAGTCCTGCTCCCAGCTGTCATCGTGACTCCAGTGTTGTTCTGACACAACCGTGGTGCGCGGGACGTGTGCACTGTCGATTAACGCCAATGCGCTACGCAGGGTCTTTTGTTGTGATGCTTGGTCAAACGGTTTACCTGCGGAATGTCCAAGCGGGAAGTTGCTGAAGTAAAAACGCGCAACGCCAGCTGTTTCCACGATGTCTTTTGCGCAACCCATGATGACCGTGGCGATGCCGTGTTGTTCCAAATGCCGAGCGATCAAACTGACCGATTGATGGCAAACCGGTCACGTCGGCACCAGCAAGGCGACATCTGCTTGCAAACGTTGGCACTCTCGTAGCGCCGCTGGCGCATCTTGCTCCAGCGTGACACGCTGGCTGCGGTTGGTGGGTATGCCAATCAGTTCGTCCGCCAATTCTCCTATCACGTTGTCTGCCGCCGCGCGCTGTAGTTCTGCTACCGGCAGCCAGGTGTTTGGGTCTTTTGCTTGGCAGTGTTTGCGATCGTATCCGATGTGAGAAATGCGCAGATCCGGTACCGGCTGCAGCGCTTGAGTAAACACTTCAAAAAACTTCGCGTCAGCATTGTAGGCGGCGCCAGGGCCTTGATCACCAGCCTCAGGCCGCACCGGTGCGGCCGTGGTCAGCAGCACCACGCGACTGTGTGCCAGCGGTTTGGCTGGCGTCGTAAAGGGCACTTCCGCGAAACTTGCCCACTGGTAGGGTTTGTACCCCTGAGCGCTGTAGTAGGCGTGGCTGCGCGGGATGTAGTCAATCATCTGTGTGCAATAACTGCTTTTTCAACCAAGCTAAAAGCGCAGGCTGTAACTCCGGGTACGCCGCAAACATCGGGTAGCCGTGCTCGCTGCCGTCATAAATCATGGCGGTCGAATCCGGGTGCCTGGAGCTGTCCACGGCGCCCTGCAGGCGTTCTGCAACACCCGGAGTGATGGTGTCACCGGTGGTGGCGGCTGCAAATACCGCCAGATCCGGGGTGCCGACCATATGCGCCACCGCTCCGCCGCTCGGCGGGCCGGACAACAGCATGAGCGCATCCAAACCGGCTTTTTCGGAAGCTAAGGTTGAGGTCAACATGGCTCCACAGCTGGCGCCGCCCATGCCGATACGAGATCCGTCTACTTCGGGTTGTCGGTTTAAAAACTTGTAGGCCACGTCGACATCGCCCGCGGCGTCCTTCAAGAAAGCGGGAAAACCGCCCTCGCGGCGAAAGTTTTCTCCTTCACTTTCGCCAAAGCCGCGTAAATCCATGGTTAGCACGTGTATGCCGTCCGCCACCAACGCGGTGGTTAAGTCCTCCCACATGGTGCGGTCCATATTGCATTGATGGATGAGCAGCATGCCGGGTCCGGGTTTACCGGGTGATGTATAGGTGGCTTTGAGCGCAGTCCCATCGATGCCGGTGAGGTCAACATCTTGGCTCTGCGCCAGGGCGGAAGTGACCATTTGGCTGAGTAACAAAGCACTTAACAGAAAGACCAGTTTATGCATGCCAAGCCTCCTTAGTTTCTGGGATGAGTTAGTCCGGCAAGCCAAGCACCCGCTTGGCGATAATGTTGCGTTGAATTTCGTTGGAACCACTGTAGATGGACGCAGCCCGGCTGGATAAAAAAGTACGTGTCCACTCTTTGGCGTCCTCGTCGAAGTTGTCGCCGCTCCAACCGTAGCCGCCAAAACCACGCAGATTACACATCAGCTCCGCTTTGTCTTGCTCCAGCTCCGTGCCGTACATTTTGAAGATGGAAGTGGCGGGGCCAGGCGTATTGCCGTCTTGTGACTCTTCCACCGTACGCCGTTGCGTGAGGCGAAACGCTGCGCTGTTCATGTTATGGGTGAGAACCTGAGTGCGGATGGCCGCATCATCGATGGCGCCGTTGGCATCACTGCCTACAAATTCTTTGGCTACCTGGGCCAAAGACGAGCTGCCGGGTTCGGTGCGGCGGCTCCCAACCAGGGACGTCATGCCGGAGCGTTCGTGTTGTAGCAAGCGTTTGCCTACCGTCCAACCTTTGTTGAGTTCACCGACCAAATCCACTTTTTGCGCCACCGCATTGTCGAAAAAGGTTTCGCAGAAAGGAGAATTGCCGCTGATGAGTTTGATCGGTTTTACGGTCACACCCGGCTGATCCATGCTCAGCAGCACAAAACTGATGCCTTGATGTTTGGGGACATCGGGGTTGGTGCGAACCAGACAGAACATCCAATCGGCGAACTGCGCGCCGGAGGTCCATATTTTTTGCCCGTTGATGACAAAGTGATCTCCCTCGTCCACCGCACGCGTACTTAATCCGGCCAGATCAGAGCCGGCGCCGGGTTCGCTATAACCCTGGCACCAGGCCACCTCCCCGCGCGCAATCAGCGGCAAATGCCGTTCTTTTTGATCATCGGTTCCGTATTCGAGCAAGGTTGGGCCAATCATGGTGTTGCCCATGCCGATTAACGGCGGCCGGGCATCAATACGCCGCATCTCCTCAACCAGCACCACGTATTCTTCGGTGCTTAATCCCGCTCCGCCGTAGGCAGTAGGCCAAGTGGGCACGCTCCAACCTTTGCTCGCCATACGCTCTAACCAGAGCGAAACGTCCGGGTCCTCAATCGTGATTTTGGTGCTACCCGTGGGTATCTGACCGGGTCCGCGGGCACCCGGTGGGCAATTTTCCTCCAGCCAGGCGCGGATTTCGGAACGAAAAGTGTCCAGACTCATGAGCGTCTCTCCTCCTAGAGCACTAATCCTACCCAAACCCGTGGGTTTTGCATTAGGCGTGTGAAGCAAGATAATCAAACTCTATGAACTACGGAAAACTAACGTGCCTTGCGGGTTTTGGCCTGATTACCCTCATGGTTACCCATGTGCAAGCAGCCGAGTGGCAGGCGAACGTGCCAACGGCTGAGAATAGCCGTGCTCTGACCCAAGCATTAGGAAGCCGGCTACAAGCGCAGCTGCTGCAAGCTCTGAGTGAACAAGGGCCTGCGGCAGCCATCGAGGTATGTCGTGATGTCGCCCCGCAAATTGCCGCGGAGCTGTCGCGCCAGTCCGGCGCTAAAGTGGGGCGCACCAGCTTACGTTGGCGCAATCCGCTTAACGCCCCGGAGGATTGGCAAGCCGAAGTCTTGGGTGACGAGTTTGAAGAGTTTTTTGCACAGCACGCCGGCGGGGCCAGGTATATGCGTGTCATCCGGCTCGGGGCGGTGTGTGCAACCTGCCACGGGCAGAATATCTCCCCGCAGATCGAAGCAAGCTTGGCGGAACACTATCCTTACGACCTCGCCACGGGCTATGAAGTAGGGGATGTACGTGGAGCGTTTGTGGTCAGCTGGCCGAAGCCGCCCACACCCTAGTTTTCAAGTGGTTTGAGCACTAATGTCCTGTTTGTCCCAACGTTCCACGTTGTCGGGCTGCTGTGGAGCGGGTTCGGTGAATTCGTAAGCACCGTCGAACACTTCTCGACGCCCGTCCGGCGCCCACCAGAACCACACGGTTTGCAACGGCTTGTCACTCAAGTTCACCATCTTGTGCACTTTACCGGGGGCGGTGTTTATTGGGCGCACAGGGGGCCTCCAGCAACGTCGGAATGGTCGGAATGAAAGATAGTTATGGATCCAGCGTGCTTAAGCGTGTGACCAACTCTGCCGCTATGGGTGCAGCCACCTCCTTGGCGTTGTCTGAGGCGTTTAATGCCACATATTCCAGCGGCACAGTCCACGGCGCACCGAGGTTGCGCTTTTCACTCAGCAGTAAGGCGCGGACTTCAACATTGGCCATGGTCTGACGTTCAACGCGACCGTAGAAACGTAGCTGCCGTTCGCCTGTCTCGCGTATATCCGCATAGACCAAAATGTCCGCGCCCTCGGCGGCAACGGTGTTGCCCAGTTGCGCTAAGCTGTTGCTGAACACAAAACCGTCGAAAAAGTTTTCGTCCATGACGGGAAACTCGGCCTCCATCAAAGCGCCTTCGATAACACTCTCGACCACCCCTGCAACGGCCGGGTCGCCTTGGGAAATGACCACCAGTTTGGGCGGACCGCGAGGCGCGGGCGGCGCGCTGTTGGTTTGCGAGGTGGCGAGATCCACGTGCGCCACTGAATCTTCCGCTTCACTAAAGCTGCTTGTCGGCGGGGCGGACCCAGCGGAGGAATTAGGCAACAGGTTGGCCTCGATGTTGCTTTGTGAGTCCACTGCACCGCTGTCGGACTCCACTGGCAGGCTTTGGGCCGCGGTAGAGTAGCTGGTTTCCGCAGAATCGCTTGATGACGGATTCACTGTGGCGGTCCCAGTGGACGCTGCAGAGGGAGTTTGTGTTTCTGGCGTGCTGGTCTGATCTTGTTCAACTTCAATCTGACTCGGCACAACCACCACGGCGTTGGTGTTCGGGGGTGCCGGTTCGGGTTGATCGACGTAGTACCAGCTACCCGCGGCAGCACCGACAATCAACAATAAGCCGATGATCCAGCCTGCTTGTGCGGTGCGTTTGCCAGCCGCAGCTGGCGCAGCCGGGGCTGCGGCGGGCGCCGCCATCTCCACCGTGTTTGATTGTAGTTCCGGCCGTTCGCGCACCACCGTGGTGTCCATGGCGGCGGCGGTAGCGTGGGGCGGTGCGTCACCGGCGAGATAGGCGGTTAAATCTTCAATGATCTCTTGGCAGCTGTTGTATCTGTACTGCGAGCCTTTCATCAACATGTGGGTGAGGATCGAGCGCAGACGTTTGTCCACTTCCGGATTGAGGCTGCTGACGTCGGGGACTTCCGCCTCCACCACCGCCGTCATCATGGCAATGGGGCTATCTGCGTTAAACGGCGTGGTCCCTACCAACATTTCATAGAACACAATACCTAGGGAAAATATGTCGGAGCGTGCATCCACTGTACGGCCCAGACACACCTCCGGTGAGATGTAGTTGGGGGTGCCGACCATCATGCCGGTGGCGGTGAGTTTGGTGTCCGCGTCCTCCATTTTGGCGATGCCAAAATCCACCACTTTCACGCCGCCGTGTTTGGTCAGCATGATGTTGTCCGGCTTGATGTCGCGGTGAATAACGTCTTTGGCATGCGCCGCGGCGAGACCGTTGGCGGCTTCTTTGATGATCTGTGCGGCGCGTTTTGGATTGACTCGGTTGGACGTGCGGATGAGATCTGTGAGGGATTCGCCTTCGACGTACTCCATGGCGAAATACGGCCGGCCTTCATGAGTGTCGACGGTAAACACCTGCACTACGTTGGGGTGATTGAGGTCCGCCACTGCTCGAGCTTCGCGCAAGAAACGTTGTTTGATGCTTTCGTCCTGGGTGAGTTGGTCACCCAGCATCTTAATGGCGACAAAACGCTGTAGACTGTCTTCCCACGCTTTGTACACCACCCCCATGCCGCCGCGCCCAAGCTCGGCAGTGATCTCGAACTTTCCGATCGTGGTGGTATCGCTCATGTCTGCGCCGCTCCTTGAACTTAGGCAAAACCATACTCCAATGCGCCGATGCTGTCAGGCGACCCAGATCCCCGGATAAGCGTTTGGAGGCATCGGTTTTGCACCCCAGGCCGTTTCGATGATTGGGTTGAGGTGCTTCGGTGGGCGCACGTGCGATCATAGGCCGTGTTTTTTGCGGATCTGCAGGTCGTCTTTGCTGTGTTTGTCCGTTGACAGGGTCGGGCTGTCCTGCCGTGTATAGCATCAGTAGCGTGATGACTGGGTGTTAGC
>JANQKS010000125.1 GCA_028281005.1 Pseudomonadales bacterium | reverse complement strand
CACCTTGATGGGGCCCAACCCCACCGGCGGTACGCCGTCTAGCCCAAAAACCCCACAAACCCGCTGATCCTATGTTTTCAAGTGGTTTGAGCACTAGTTTTGTCGTCTTAACGAGGTGCAGGGGGAACCCGCGTCGCACATCACGCATTGTGTAGAGTCATTGGTCGGCAGAGATGCAGAACAGAAATAAAGCCGATGTAGCAACACGCGCGCCCATCATTTTGATCACCGGTGTGATGGCAGCGGGGAAATCCACGGTGGCAGAACTCATCGCGCAGCAAATGGACCGATGTGTACACCTGCGTGGTGATTTGTTTCGAAAGATGGTCGTTAGCGGCCGGGTGGACATGAGTGCGGAGCCTAGCCCAGAAGCGCTGCGGCAATTGCTGTTACGCTATCGTGCAGCCGCGGAAACGGCGAAGCTGTATAGCAGCAGTGGGTTCAACGTGGTCTACCAAGACGTGGTGATCGGGCCGGTCCTCACCGATGTGGTTTCCCTGTTTGAGGAGTATCCCCTGCATGTGGTTGTGTTATGCCCAGATGCCGCAACAGTTGCTCAGCGAGAATTGGCACGAGCGAAGACGGGCTATTCGAAGGTGAGCATCAAACAGTTGCAAGAGAGTTTAGAAAGCACACCTCGCATTGGCTTGTGGATAGATTCTTCGAACCAATCGGCTGCGCAAACCGTGGATGCCATCTTCGCTGGATTGGACCTTGCCAGACTATGACCCAGCCGGTTTGCGTGATGCTAGGGCGATGGTGTTCTGCCCGGGATCAGTGAAAAAAGCCATCCACTCTTCGCTGCCCGGTGGACCGAACACCCCGTCTTCGTCCTTGTGGATCAAATGCGGTTCGCTGACAAATTCAACGCCGTGTGCACGCAGCTCTGCGTATGCGCCATGGATGTCATCCACCCGGAAGTAGAGCGTCGCCGGCGGATTGTTCTGTTCAAACAATAAGCGCGTGCCCTCAAACTCGAAAAACAACAGGCCGGGTGGGTGAAACTCTTTGATGAATTTGGCGCCGAGAATCTCTGCATAGAAGTGCTTGGTTTTCTCGAAATCGAGCACGTTTGCCGCAACCTGATGAAGGCGTGTGATCTGCATGGACCTGCCCCTTTGTCTTATCTCCCCGTCAACGCAGCATATACCTTCGACAGTTGATCGGGTAAGTCTTCCATTTCTTCGATGACAAGATAACGTGCATCGGGACACATGCGCCGTAGGTAATCTTGACCCGAGCGGTCAACGGTCACGCAAAACGTCTCCACGCCTTTTTGTTGCGCCTCCTGCAGCGCTTTGGCGGTGTCTTCCACGCCGTAATCGTGGTTGCCGCGCTCCGGCCCGTAATCGCTGTCTTGGGGGAAGCCGTCGCTGATCACCATCAGGACTTTCATGGCGTGGCCGGATTGCATCAGTTTGTGGGTGCTGTGGCGGATGGCCGGACCCATGCGTGTCGAGCGTTTGGGTTTCATCGCCGCGATGGCTTCCAACGTGCGTGTCGAAAACCCATCGTTAGGTTCTTTGGCGACGTACACTTCCACGCAGTCTTTACCGTACCCGGAAAAACCGTAAATACCGTAGCTGTCACCGAGGGCTTCCAAGGCGCTGGCCATGACCACCATGGCTTCGCGCTGGATATCGATGATTTTACGCTGCGGTGCCTCGTCGACTTCTTCTTCCGGCTCTAGCCATGGATCGCGCAGGTTTTCTTGTGCATCGGGATCGTAGTTGTCCCAGTCGAACGGTGCCGGCGGTTCGATGGGGTCGTCGGTGGAGGCGGACAAATCGACGAGGAAAATGGCGCATACATCCCGATGCATACGCTCCTTACGCGAATAAAAACGCTCGTCAGGGCTTGAACCTGCGCGGATGTCCTGGCGCGCTTCAATAATGGCATTGAGGTCGAGTTCGTCGCCGTCGGGTACTCGACTGACGCGTTGCAAACCGGTCGGACGGATTTGCTCCAGCTGTTTTTGTACTTGCGGCTGAAATCGGCGAATGACATCGGTGAGCGCAGCGGTATCGTCTGCATCGCCGCCTAATATCTCCTCATAAACTCGGCACCAATGGGTCAAGTAGCGCCGTTGCAGGTAATCCCATTCGTCGTAGCGATAGCTGCGCGCTGCGGTGCGATCGGGTCCCAAGGCGTGTTGTACCGAAGATTTTTCCATATCAATGCGACGTTTTAAGGTGTCGCGTTCATCGGCGAGGGACTTCAGCTCCACCTCGGCATCGCGTACTGCACCTTCGCTGGTATCACCCCGCTCAGCGTCGAGCGCTTCGGCCTCCATCATCTCCACCGCCAGCACCTGGGCGTCGAGCTTCTTCAGCTCGTCCTCCCACTCCTCCACGCGCTGCTCACGATTCATCCAATCGGTCAGGGTCTCTTCTTCCGGTGCGTAGGGGCCGATTTCCGGGATCACGTACAACGACGCAATATCGTCATACAGCCGGCACAACCAAGCGACGCTGTCGAATACCGTGGTATCCGGCTGGCCAAGCTGGTCCAAGATGTTGGTAAGCCCTTCCCATAGAGGGTGGGTGAACGGTTCCCCCCACAAATGCCGATAGCCGCAGTTGAACGGATCCTCGTCTACACCTTGTTCGGACAGAAGATGATCGTGGTAGGCGCGCAGATGCCGTTTGAGACCAGGGTAAGTGCGCAGCAGATATCCTTGTATGCGCGCTTTTTCCAACATATTGAACAACTCTGCAGCGATGCTACTTTGCTCAAAGGCGCCAAACAGCAGCTGAAAATCACCGGCGCGGGCGCTGCTGTTTTTCGGCGGTTGATAGCGGGCTTGCAACTCCGGAACTTTCGCAAGCCCATCCGCCATGCGAAAGGAAAAGGTACTGCATTCGCGCAAGCCAAGCTGTTCCATGACCAACACGCGGTAACAACTGTGGTCCGGCGCGTCGACTTGTTCGGGTAGATAAATGGCGTCGCTGGATTGCGCTGCGCGTGCTGTATCGAAGATCAGCCGCCGCGCATTGGCGAACTCCTGCGTGGCTTTAATATGAAAATAGCGCCCCGCGATACCTTCGGTGAACAGCGATAAAGTGTCTTCGCAGGCAGCCAGCTCAGCCATGGCAGTGTGGGGTGACGCGCTTAGGGCAGAATAACATCGACGATGTCAGCCACGGCTTGTTGCACCGTGTTGTCATCGGAGATTGCGGTGACAATCGCCACTTGGGCACTGCGCCGCGCATCGATCCCGGTGGCGATGAGATTACCCGCATAAATCAGCAGGCGGGTGCTGACGCCTTCTTCGAAACCGTGTTGTTTGAGATTTCGCACGCGTTCGCCGATCACCGCCAGGCGCTCGGCGGTGGTGGCATCAACACCGGTTTCGTGGGAAATGATGGACGCTTCCTGTTCCACATCGGGGTAATCAAATTCCAGGCTCACGAAGCGCTGCCGGGTGCTGGGTTTGAGATCTTTTAACACGCTCTGATAACCGGGGTTGTACGAGATCACCAGCAGAAATTCCGGGTGGGCGTGCACCAGCTCGCCGGTTTTGTCGATGGGCAGGATACGACGGTGGTCGGTCAAAGAATGGATCAGCACCGTGGTGTCTTTGCGCGCCTCAACAATCTCGTCTAGGTAGCAGATTGCGCCGGTGCGCACCGCGCGGGTTAAGGGGCCGTCGGTCCACACCGTTTCGTCACCTTTGAGCAGGTAGCGGCCAACCATGTCGGTGGCGGTTAAATCTTCATGACAGCTGACGGTCACCAGGGGCACTTCCAGCTGATTCGCCGTTTCGCGATACAGACGCCACGTCATGTGTTCCACAAATCGGGTTTTACCGCAGCCTGTAGGGCCTTTGAGCAATACCGGCAGGCGCGCGCTGTAGGCGGCGCGAAAGACCTCCACTTCATCGGCAAGGGGGAGGTAATAGGGTTCAGCTTCAGCGCTGAAAAAATTTACTGCTTCGGTCATGGGGCCTTTCAGTGTTTATCGTGCTTTTTATCGTGGAGCGGGGCTAAATTGATCAGCACCTTTGCGATAGGTGAAGAAGTTGATTTCCGGATTGCGGTTGGCCAGGGGGCGGCGGTACATGGCGTGGCTCAACGAGCGCACTTCATGCTCCAGCTCAAACAGCGTCTCACCGCTGTCCGGGTCAACAATATTCACAAAGCGGTACTGGTATTGATCAGACTCTTCGCTGATCAGCTCACGTTCGTTGAGCCAGGCATGGGGGCCGGAAAAATCCGCCACGTACACCGCAATATGGTGGCCATCGTAGGCCGGTATCTCGGCGTCGGTTTCTGTAAAAATTAGGTGCTGGTTGTGGCCGACCACCACCTTTACGCTGTCGCCGTCGCGGGTCGCCGGGCAGCGCATCACTTGCTCGTAAAAGCGTTGTATACCGTCTGCGGTACCCGCGGGGATGTTGAGCGCCACGTAAGGCATTCCGAGGTCCATGCGTGGGAAACTTTTGGGTTCATAGGCGCGAATTTGATTGCCGTAGGGGCAGGTTAGCACCATGTGGTCGTCCTCTTCGCGGCAGGCAAATTGTGTGTCTTGTAAACCGCGGCCGGCAAACTTGAGGCGACTGGCGAGGCCTTCGAGGTCCGGCACCACCACGCCGGTGTGGCCGCGTAACACCTGGGCGTCTGCGCGCGGCAGGTGGAATTGTTGATCACCCAAATTGACCCACATGTTAAAGGTACCAAAATCAATGTACGGGTCGCGGGTAAAACCTAAGCCGGTGACGTAAAACATAGCCGCTAAGCCTTGGTCCGGTACGGTGACATTGACGTGTTCCAGCATTTGGATATTGCCGACGTCTTCGGCGCTGCGATCGTAGGTGTTTGCGTGCTTGGCCATGCGCTTGCCCGCTCAATTGCATTGGAACGGAACACTATACAAGAAAGTCGTGACCGTTATAGTTGGACAGATGGACGACACTGACGCTTTGCTGGATGCCACCACCGCTTTGATCCCGCCGTTGTTGACGGCGATCGACGTGCTTTCTCATGCCGGCCGGCACATGCACCCGCCGAACATTCCCCAACTCATGACCGAGGTAGAACCCTATCGGGCGCCGCTGATGCAGGGGTTAGAACAATTTGTCGCAACAGATTGGCCCGAGCATCTGCAAGGTTTCGTGGGCACCAGCGTAAAAAGTGCGGAGCTTGCCATGCAGAGCTTCAACGAATTTCTGAGTGCGCAGAATCAGAGCAACCCAACTATGGCGGCGTACCGGGCCATGGGCTACAACACCAAGGCCACCGAAGCCATCTACCCGGTGTCGAACATGTTGCCGCCGGTGAGCCGTTTCTTTTTGCTACCGGAACAGCGCGACGACGAAACATTAAATGCGCGCATCGCAGCGGCCGACCCAGCCCGGGAAAATGTCGGCGTTATGCATGCGGGTAATACAAGCGATGAACGCGGCGGCTTCTCCATGTATGTGCCGGAGTATTACGCCGATGAATCGGTGCCGTTGGTGGTGGCTTTGCATGGCGGCAGTGGTCACGGCCGCAGTTTTTTGTGGACTTGGCTGCGCACGGCGCGCTCGCGAAACGCCATTGTCATCAGCCCCACCTCAAAAGAAGGCACTTGGTCGCTGATGGGGCCGGATATCGACAGCGCCAATCTTAACGCCATGGTGGCCTACGCTCAGGAGCATTGGAACATTGACCCGCAGCGGATCTTGCTCACCGGCATGTCCGACGGCGGTACCTTTAGTTATGTGTCGGGCCTGCAGTCTGACTCTCCGTTTACGCATCTCGCACCGAGCTCCGCCTCGTTTCATCCGATGTTGGTGGAGGTAGCGGACGCGCAGCGGCTGCAGGGTTTACCCATCTATCTGATGCATGGCGCGCTGGATTGGATGTTTCCGGTAGATGTTGCGCGCAGCGCGCGGGATGCGTTGCAGGTGGCGGGTGCGGCGGTGGAGTATCGTGAAATTGCGGATCTGTCCCACACTTATCCGGTGGAAGAAAATCCGCGCATTATCGACTGGCTAATGGGGTAAAAACGCCGCGTGCCGGAGGTTGAGCTCACCACTTACGACCCGAAATATGCGCGGGCGTTTGCGGAGTTGAATTACGAATGGATCGAAACCTACTTTGCCGTTGAAGACGAAGACCGCGCCGCTCTAGAAGACCCAGAAAACTACGCGCTGGCGCCGGGCGGCGAAATCTACTTTGTGCTGCAAGACGGAGAACCGGTTGGCACCGTGGCCATGGTGCCGTTTAAAGGCCACAGCGAAGGCAAAGCCTACGAGTTGGCCAAAATGGCGGTGCGGCCGGATTGTCAGGGCCGGGGTTACAGCCACCTTTTAATGCAAGCGTGTATTGACTTTGCCAAAGACCACGCGGCCGATGAAATTGTGCTCATCACCAACGATGTGCTGGGGCCGGCGTTGGGTCTGTACACACGTTCGGGTTTTGTGGCCATGCCGGCCAACACCGACACCCGCTACAGCCGCGGTAACCTGGAGATGCGGCTGCGCCTGTGAACCCGAATAGCTGGTGGAAACGCGCCGTTATGCACCGGCGCTGATGCTGAAGTTGAGCTCCGCAGCACTTCGAAACGCGGGCCGGTTGCGGTGCAGGTCATTGTAGGCATTTAAGCGCGGGCTGAGATCAAAACCGTAGGCGATTGCCCAAGCCAGCGTGCTGCACAACATCAGATCGGCCCCGGTAAATTGATCCCCCACCAGGAAATTGGTGCCTTGCAGGGTCATGTCCGCCACGGCGACCTGCTTGTTAAATCCATCGATGGCGTGCTGCACCGCTGCGGGTGCTTCGCCGTACAGTTGGGTTAAATCCCGGTGTTTGCGCAGTACGTATAAAGTGTGGGCGTCCAATTCCATTTGAATAAATGAATTCCACTGGTTGTACTGGGCGCGCTCGCGTGTGTACGGCTGTGGCACCAAGCCGGTATCCCGACCGTAGGTGTCGCCGAGATAGGTGACAATGGCCGCACTTTCGGTGAGGACCAAATCCCCATCCACCAGCACCGGAATCTTTTCCTTGGGGTTGAGCGCACGGAACTCAGCGGTTTGTGTTTCGCCGGTGCGTGAGCCAATCAGCTTGGGTTCGTAATCGAGCCCCAGCTCATGACACATCCAGTGCGCGCGCAGGGTGCGCGAAGTGGCGCCACCCCAAATCTTCAATTGACTCATGTGATGTGCCGGGCTTGGTTAGCTCGGGGGTGCTACTTCGGTCACTTCGTAAAATTTCGCTTCGACGGCTTCCGGCGGGTTCGCCGCCATGGCGGCTTGGAAATCCGCCATGTGCGGCATGCCGAAGTGGGCTTTCAGGTCGTCCATGCTGTCCCATTTTTCGGTGATACGCAGGACGTTCGGGTCATTCAGCTCGACGCTGAAGGTGTAGTCGTGACATCCGGCTTCTGCCCGGCTGGCACTCTCCATGGTGGCGATGGCTGCTTTCATGGCGGCGATGGTGGCTTCGTTGGCTTTGATGACGGCGTTGACGACAATCATGGGTTCCCCTTCTTTCTCTTTAAGTTAAAAAACTTGTGTGCAAAAAATTGTGTGTAAAAACTGTGACGAAAGCCTACGGCACCTGGCTTACAAACGCTATCTGTGGGCGATCAAACAGCCGCCATCCCTTCAGGGTGAATCCCAAACTTCGGGCGCACCTCGGCAATCGGTTCAGCAAAGCGTTCCTCCCAGCGTTCGAAGGCCCGGTTCTCCACGCTGCGGCCAAACTGCCAGCCCGAGGACATGGCGTCCGTCACCGGGATAATTGCGTCCGGCTGCAGGAAGGTCATCTGCGTGGCTGAAACCGACATCCACATGCCGAAATAGGGAAACTGGAGTTGGGCCAGCGAGAAGGCTTGCAGCGCCAGTTCATGTAATCCGCCAGGGCTGTAGCCAGTAATTACGTGCATGATATCGTGCACCTGAAAACCGCGAACGATGGCGTACTTCAGCGCTTCCGGCATACGGTCGAGGCGGCCGGTTTGGCTCATGTGGTCGTGCAACTTACCATAGTTGGTGGAGAGGTTGGTCTCCAGGCCGTTGCCGGATAGAAACTCGAAATAGCAGCGCCCGATGGAACCTTGCGGATACGCCTCTAAGCCGGCCATGGTGTTGGGTTCAGCGATGTAACGTTTGTTTAAGAAAACATCGGCGCGGGGCATGGCTTTGAGAATGGCGACATACCGCTCAATGGTTTCGTCGGGAGCGCACACCTACCAGTCATTGAACAACAGATGTACGCCATGGGCTTGCGAATCGTTGAAGGTTGCTACCAGCTTTTCAACAAAGTCGGGATGTAGGGTGGGTGCGGTCATCAGATAGGGTTCTCAATCCACAAACGTTCTTATGTACTGGCCGTCGCCATGGATGGCAGTGCCAGTGACAGTGCCAAAAGCACCATTGCAAATATCGCGAGCTGGATCATCGTTGCTAAGTTCCTCCCAAGATGAGTGCAGACCATCTAAAGGCTCCGCACACGTCTTGAGCCTGCTGGACCCATGCGGCGCCTCTTAACGTGGGGGCATCGGGCCAAGGTGCTCGGCTAACAACTGCCAGCTGCCGTTTTCTCGGACCAACACCGCGGTACCTCTGCCGGCCCCTTGCGCCGCTTGTCCGTTGATAACCCCAGACCAGGTGAAGTCGAACATGTAGGCCGCGGTGTCGGAGGTGTCCAGCAGCCAGTGCACGTTGGTCATGGCATAGGTGTCATTTTTGATCGCTGCGAAGTTTCGCTCATATGCTGCGCGTACCGCTACCTTACCTTTGTGTGCCGTGCCGTTGGAAAAGATCACACTGGCGTTTTCATGAATCAACGGGCTAACGACTTCCCACTGCTGGGTAGCCAGGGCCGCCTCATATCGATGAACAAATTCTGATGCTGACACGCTGATATCCTCCTGTGCGTTCGCGGCCAATGCCGTCACCAACAGCAGAGCCGCGAAGAGTGTCTGGCTCTGCATTCTTAATCGTTCGCTCATGAGCCCCTCATCGTCAAGAGATGACTTTTCGACTATTCACGTCAGCCAGCAATTTTAAAGCCCTTTCGTCGCGGACGTCGTTGCCAATGTCCGCTAACCACCACTGACTGCCGGGCGTTTCGAGAACACCTGTGTAGACGCTCATGTAACGTTCAAAATCACGTTCCTCCCAATCGAATTTGAGCATACCTCAGCTTAGTAAATAGGCGAACAAGTTAGAGGCAGATGTTAGGGGCAGATAATGAAGCGAGGGGGTGTTACTCGTTTTGGCTGAATGAGGAGTTCACTAGTTTATGGGATGTTGGGCACGGAATATCTGCTATAGCCTGCATCGCGAATAACTGAGGAGCACCATGATGATGAACAGTGCGATCTTTTTTGCTGCTGCAGTCCTACTTGCTTTATCTACCCCAAGTTTTGCCGATTACATCGTAGGCGGCGTGGGGAATAAGGCGGTTCGAGGCCCCGTCAAGAGTGAGAACATACAATGTCCGCCACGTCACAGACCTGTTGGTTTGGCCGTAACCGCGGGGACTTTTGTGCACGGATTTACCCTGCATTGCCAACGTTATATCGGCGGCAGACTAACGGGTGAAATAAGAGAGATTAGTGGGGCCAGGACAACCAATGGAAATCATGTCAAAAGTGCGACCTGCCCCGCCAATCACTTTGTGTCTGGAATTGACGCGATGGGCGGATTGTACGTGGATCAAATTCTGACAATTCGTTGTACGCCGATAAAAATGTATAAGCATGTGACAAAGAAAAGTCGAACACTCACCAACGAGATCTTCGACTATGTCATTAGACAAGTCGGTGCTGGGGGAAGAGGTGGAGATACCATCGTCCGCATGAATTGTTCGAATCGAGATCCTATCAATAGGCTGAGAGTGAGGTTTGGCTCTTGGTTGGATCATTTCGAGGCGTTTTGCTCATCTGGTTAATCACACTCCATTTCCCATCTTACGAGTGGTGCAGATTTAGGGGTAAGGTCAAGGTGGCTGCTCCGGGGGTCGTTCTTTCTCTTTCAGCTTCGGCGGATGAGTCGCGGCTTCCTCGTTAGTAGCCGCTCACGAGCCTAGGTCATTGGGCGCTGTCCGGTCGAGGCTGTGTAAAAACTGTGGTGGGAGTAAAATAGGCCTTTCCATTTAAGGGGAGATCAGTGAGCGGATTCATCGAAGGAGAGAACCGCCACCAGTCGACCCTGTTTCCTGAGCGTGTTGATGATTATGTTGATGAAGACAGTATGGCGCGTGTCATTGAGGTGTTCGTCGATCGGTTAGATATCCCAGGTCTCGGGTTCAAAGCGGAAGCCGCCGATACGGGCCGCCCCGGTTTTCATCCTCGCACGATGCTCAAGATTTATGTGTATGGATATCTAAACCAAGTTCACTCGTCTCGTCAGTTAGAACGAGAAGCCAAGTGCAATGTAGAACTCATGTGGTTAACCGGTCGTCTAGCACTGGACCACAAGACCATCGCGAACTTCAGAAAGGACAATAGCGAAGCCATTAAGTTGGTCTGCCGAGAGTTCGTTTTGCTGTGCCGTAAGCTCAACTTGCTGAGCGATACAGTGTCTGTGGATGGCAGTAAGTTTAAGGCGGTGAACAATCGGGACAAAAACTGCACCAAGGCGAAGATGAAGCGCCGGATCGCAGAAGTAGAGGCCACCATTGAGAAGTATCTAGACCGCTTAGACCAAGCAAATGCACAGGCCTCTCCTGATGACACGCGCACGTCGCAGGAGAAGATCAGTGCACTTGAAGAGGGGATGGATCGCCTAAAAAAGTATGAAGTCCGGATGCTACCCATAGCTGACGGTTGTTTACCGATTCTTTGAAGACGAAAAGTCTCGCTCCAATCCATCCAAGATTAAGTCCAACATGTATCCAAAGTCACTCTTCTGGTCTTTGCCCTCAAGTAGGTAAGCAACGTGTTCGCGTAGAAACAGTAAGTCTTGTTCCGCGAGATCATCTAAATGATGTTTGCTAAACGTCCGAAGCTCCTTTTGGCTTTTGTAGGGCATCTCCATAACTTGAAGGGCGAACCCCACAACGTGCATCATGAGGGCGTGAAACCCTCTACAGGCTAAGTCCTGAGAAAATCCAGCGTTGCGCATAAGCCGCAGCAGCGTATCGTGATAGCGATTCTTTGCGTACCCAAGAGTTTCCCCCCAGATTCCAGGTAACCATGGGTGCCGTAGCATTGTCAGATATGCAGACGTCGCGCACCGACGCAAATCTTCTTTCCATTTACGCCTGCCAATCGGTAGCTCTATCTCCGAGGCGACGGCGTCAGCCATGGCATTGAACAAGTCTTCCTTGTCTTTCACGTGGTTGTATAAAGACATCACACCGTACCCAAGCTCACTTGCCAGAGAACGCATGCTGAGCACTTCGAGCCCATTCCTATCAGCTGCTTTAATCGCCGCACGTACAATACGCTCGCGGCTCAACTTCGTTCTTTTGTTCTGTTTAGGCATCTACACCTCCCTTGACGTGCGTACACTGTACGTACTATCTTTCACGTACAGTGTACGTAACGACGAAATACTAGCTGCTCCTCCGTCCAGCGTCGAGAAAAGAGTGAATAGGAGTCTGACTGATGGATATAACGCTTGCTGCACATATTGGCGGTGGAGCAGTTGGACTGTTGATGGGTGCAGTCGCTATTTCTACTCTCAAAGGAGCTGCCCTACACAAGCAAACCGGCTACGTTTTCGTTTCTGCAATGCTGGTGATGGCTCTTTTCGGTAGTGTTTTGTCTGTGCTTGAAGGCAAACCATTCGATGTCCTGTCGAGCTGTTTAACCTGTTACATGGTCCTTACGGGAGCTTTGGCGTTTAGGTCTCTGAGGCTACCGATCATTGTGGGGCTCATGTGTTTTGGCAGTGGGTGCCTTCTGGGATACATATCCATCGAAGTCTACGGCCTAATTTCGGGTGTTCGTTCCACTGATGCACCTAAAGGTGCCGGGTATGTCTTTGCGATAGTTCTAGCCTTGGCACTCCACGGTGACTTTCGGGTGGCTAGACCATCTGTTTCAAACATCAACAAGAGGATCAGGCACCTGTGGCGAATGAACTTCGGTTTGCTATTGGCTACAGTCTCTTTTTTTGGTGCTAGACCACACTTGTTTCCGGAGTGGATGCAGACTTCCGGACTATTGCTAGCCCTAGCCTTCTCACCAGTATTCGTTATGGCGTATTGGAGGCTCAAGTTATCTATCGGAATGAAGGGCCGCGTAAACAGTTAGATAATACTCACGCCTTCCTAATGACCGTTCTTGGTTAGCGTGAACGACATCAGTCAAATTGGGTCCATCCAATCGCGCGCACAAATTGTTCAGCAGAAAACGCAAAAACCCGTGAAGTTCGAAATCACCGCACAAGCGAAAGAGGCAGTCGAAGCATGGATAGTGGAAGCAGAACTTAAGCCTTGGGCTTTCTTGTTTCCTACCCGGATTACTCGCTCACCTCATCTTTCAACCAGACAGTATGCGAGACTCGTGAAGGAATGGGTGGCAAGCATTGGCCTCGACCCGGTGAACTATGGCACGCACTCGCTTAGGCGCACCAAAGCATCCATCATCTACAAGCAGACAAAAAATTTGCGGGCCGTTCAGTTGCTGCTTGGGCACACCGCACTTGAAAGTACAGTGCGATACTTGGGTATTGAAGTGGATGACGCATTAGAACTGTCCGAGAAGATTGAAATCTGAACCCCTGTCACGGTTCGCTGCGATCGTCCGTTACTGTAGGCTAGTGCGGACGGAACCTATCAATCAGTGCAAATGGTGCTTTCGACCCAGAGGGGCCACTGACAAAGACATTGTCGACGGGTTTGACCAACTACCTTATGTCACAATCAGTTCTATGCTTCATAAAATCGCCAAAGCGCTTGGGCTAGCGCTTGCAATAGGTCTCTCTACTACAATCGGCCTAGCGAATGCCGACGAAACCGCAGCTACGCGTGATGTTAGCGCCTTGATCGAAGCATACCTAAATGCTGTCGAGTCCGAATTCGGGATCGTGGGTCAGTCGATCTCGGTTCTGAGTAATGGCAAATCAATGCATTCAAGTGCTCGTGGGAAAGCAAGCATCGAGTTAGATGTGCCCGCAACGCAGCAGACGGTATTCCAGGTGTTTTCGATAGCCAAGCTGTTTGTCCATGTAACTCTAATGCAGTTAAGTGAATCTGGCGCGATTGACCTGGACGCACCGATCACTGCCTACGTTATAGGTTTGCCGGATCAATGGGCCCAGATTACAGTTCGACAATCCTTGTCGCACATGTCTGGACTCCCCGAATATTACCAACGACCAGAACCGACACCGCAGAGTGCTCAGGAGGCAATCGCATCAGTAGCTGGGATGAATCTTGTATTTGAGCCTGGCAGCAATACAAGCTACAACCAAACGAACTACCTGTTGCTCAAGATGGTCATCGAAGCGGTCACAGGCTCAGACTTTGTGTCGGTAGTTTACTCTCGAATGATCAACGCAACGCGCCTTGAGAACACGTACTACGGTGGAGAATTTGCAGTAATTCCCGGTCGTGCGACGATGTATCGGGCTACGCCGAACGGCCTCAAGCGTAATCGGTTCATCGATCAGCCTGACTACATGTTCGCGAGTTCGGGACTTAACAGCACTGCGAGTGATCTGGCTAAGTGGTTCTCGGCCCTACTACGCTACAAGCTGATAAAGCGTAGCACCTTGAGTACTATGTGGGTGCCATCGCGTCTCAATGACAACTCGCTATCGCCTTTCGCCAATGGCTGGGAGTACTCACGCCGCGGCGAATTCAGCGTTTTTGGTCACGGCGGGGGAAACCGCGCGGATGTGCGCCACTATGTCAGGGATAGCGATGGGGAGAGCGTGACAGTCATCTACCTCACGAATGGCAGTAAGAGAGAGTTCTGGCCAGGTCGCATATCGAACTGCGTAGCGGAGATCGTGTTCCGGGAAAAGCTCGATTGCCAGTGACCGCTTCTGGCCGAGGCCGTGTGAAAACTCTACCTGAAGAGTAAAATGCACCTTTCCAGCAGAGGGGCGATGAATGAGCGGTTTTATTGAGGGAGAGAATCGCCACCAATCCATCTTGCTCCCTGAACGTGTAGACGATTATGTTGAAGAAGACAGCGTCGTTCGCGTGATAGATGTCTTCATCGATCGACTGGACATATCTGGTTTGGGGTTTAAGACCGAGCACGTTGCTGCAGGTCGGCCGGGGTATCACCCGCGGACGATGTTGAAGATTTATGTGTACGGCTATCTCAATCAGGTCCACTCCTCTCGCCGATTAGAAAGAGAAGCCAAACGCAATGTGGAGTTGATGTGGCTGACGGGACGGCTCGCTCCATACTTCAAGACCATTGCAGAGTTCAGACGCAACAACGGTGAGGCGATCCGCCTGGTGTGCCGCGAGTTCGTGATGTTGTGCCGCAAGCTCAATCTGCTGAGCGACACACTGGCCATTGATGGCAGCAAATTCAAAGCGGTGAACAACCGCGACAAGAATTTTACGAAAGCCAAGATGAAGCGTCGTATCACCGAAGTGGAAGCGAGCATCGAGCGCTACCTCCATCAATTGGATGAGGCCGATGACGCATCGCCCGCAGAAGACACGCGCCCGATCAAAGACAAGATCGCGGCTTTAGAAGAGGAGATGGACCGGCTAAAAAAGCTCGAAGTCCGGATGCTTGAGGCTTCGG
>JANQKS010000110.1 GCA_028281005.1 Pseudomonadales bacterium | reverse complement strand
AACGAAAATCCACAGCCGTTTCGATGGCATAAAACTGCAGATGACATACTCAAATCCATTGAAAGATTTTGTATGCGAACTTCTAACTCAGGACACTAGGCGTTCGACGAATTTATAGTGTCGCAGTATAGCAGCGCTTAATCCGCCAAAGGGATAAACAGGCAGGTGCGTGGCTCGCCATCCACGGCGCGAGAGATATGCCCTTGGCCGGTGGTGTCTTCCGCCAACAATATGTCACCAGCACCCAATCTGCGCACGGTGCCGTCGCCGGTTTCGATGTCTACACTGCCGCTTAGGTTGACCACCAGCTGGCGGCGCGGTGCGGTGTGAAAGTCCAAGTCGTAGCTCCCTTCAACGCGGCGAAACAACACCGACTTCGCCGGCCACGGTGCGGATATCAAGCCGGCTGCGCCTACCTCAAGTTCAATCTCGATGTCTTCGAAGTGCGACTGTTGGTCATCGCCGGTGTAGATGCGTGTGATTTGCATGGCCGCTCAAAATGCCGGAGGAGCCGCAACGGTACCAGGGGATTCTACGACTTGGAACCGACCGCCTTGGGTTGTTTCGCCTTGGCTTGTCCGAGCTTGGCGAGATCTGCCTGGGAAGGTTGGCGGCGGCTGTCTTCTGGGGTTTGGGCTTCGTCGATCAGGACGGGGATGTCATCCCATGCTTTGCCGACCTCAAAACAATCGTCGAGGCAAGCTTCAATGAAGCCCAATTGCGCCCCGGAGAGATCCGGGATCTCCTTACTGATTCGACGCAGCGCGTCTTTTGCCACCTTTGAAGCCATTGTCCTAAACAGCAGGTTCGCACCGTGGGATGTTGGTATAAACCACGCAAAAATCGGACCACGCCAATAAACCTTTATAAAACAAATAGATAGACCTAACATATGGGCGTAATTGTTAGAAAAATCGACACTTTGACCCCATATTTGGGCTGGTTGCTGTCGGAATTTTTTACATTCAGGACACTGCACCGCTGGCATACGCCTCAGCGATGGCGGCATCGTCTAAGCCCAGATACTCGCTCAATATTTGAAAGCTGTGTTGCCCTAGGGTCGGCGCCGGCGCGCGCGGCCCGTTGTCATAGTCAGAAATACGGTATTGGTGGCCGGCGTAGGATGTTAAACCCATCACCGGATGTTCGTGATCACGATAGAAATGGCGGTGTGCGTATTGCGGATCGCGCAGTAGATCGCTGCTGCGCTGGGCCACCCCGGCGGGTATCCCGCCTGCTTGCAAGCGCGCCATCACTTCAGGTGCCGTCTGGTCTTTTGTCCACGTGCTAATGGCTTCGTCGATGGTGTCATGCGCAGCCAGCCGACCTGCATGGTTGGCATAGGCTGAGTGGTCTGCCAGATCTGCGCGCTGCATAACCTCGCACAGCGCTTGCCACTGGGCGTCGCTGTCGACGGCGATGGCACACCAGGTATCTTCTGCCTGGCAGGGGTAACACCCCTGGGGTGCTAAGTAGGCCGAACGATTGCCGAGACGCGTGGCTGCGTTACCGCTCGTTTGCACATCCAACAATTCAGGTCCGAGAAAGTGCAGCGCGGTTTCGATCTGTGCCACGTCCATATAACAACCTTCACCGGTGCGGCGGCGATGATCGATCGCCGCGGCCAGCAGCACCGAGATGAAGCGTGGGGCAATGGTGTCGGTATAGGCGACCCAGGGCCCGTTTGGGGGGCGGTCAGGCCACCCGGTGACTTCATAAAAACCGGCGATGGCACCGGCGTGGTAGCCGTATCCCGCCAGTTGTGCTGCGGGACCGGTCTGCCCCATGAGGCAGGTGCTGATCATGATGAGGCCGGGATTGAGTTGCCGCACCTGGGCGTAGTCCAAACCCATGCGAGAAATGGCGCCGGGTGCAAAACTTTCAATCATAACGTCCGCTTTGCTGATAATTTGTTTTGCAATTTCAATTGCTTGGGGCTCTTTCATGTTCAAGCTGATACTTTGCTTGGAGGTGTTGAAATCGCCGAAAAATTGCGAGCGGTCGATGCCGGGCAGGTTGTCTCGGAAGGGTACGTTGGCACGTAGTACATCCGGGCGGCTTTCAGATTCGATGCGCATAACCCGCGCGCCATGATCAGCCAGGTACTTCGCCGAGATGGGGCCAACCCCCACCCAGGAGAAATCCGCCACGGTGATGTCGGCAAACGGCAAAGTGGTTGGATCAGTCACCGCAGGAAACTGTTTCGCCGATGGCGGGGCTTCGAGCTCTGTGCGTATCTCTGCGTTATGTTGGCCCAATGTGGGGGAGGGCCGACGCACCTGTAGCGCACCAATGTTGCTCTTGGCCCACAATCCCGGGCTATGCAACTGCTTGCCGCCGGGTAGTGTCAGCGGGGCCCAATACGCGCGGTCTTGCATGTGTGGCATGGCCAGGAGCTCGCTCAGGGTGTTGATGGGTGCGATCGTAATGCCGTTTTGCAAGCCGAAGTCGAACAACTGTTGTTTGGAATGTTCGCTGAAGAACGCGCGGCATAGGTCCATTGCCTGATACACGTTGAGAGGTTCGTGGTCCGGATTGGTCCAGTTGAGGTCAAAGGCCTCCCAATCGATATCCAGCAGCGAAACGTCCGCCACGTTGTGTTCTATGAGCCACGGCAACAACTTGCGTAATACTTGAGACGTGGGAATGGCCACGATATGTCCGTCTTTGGCAGGGTGGATGATGGCGACGCGGGTGGTGCCGGTATTAAATTGGCCGCCGGTGCGCTCAAAGTCGAAGCCCTGCACCGCATGGGCATCCATGGCATTTAGCATGGTCCAGGTCATCACACATTGTGCAGACAAGTCGACGTACTGGGCTGCACCGCTGCGCAACATGTTGTGCCAGGCGGCCAATGCGCCGGCCGCGGCCTCAACCCCGGCATGTCGCCAAACTTGCGGTACGCTCAAACGCAGCGGCGCCCGGTCTGCGTCGCCTTGTAGCGCTACCGGCCCGCCCATGGCGGCGATGACCAGGTCATTGCCGGTAAAGTCAGCATGTGGGCCACGGTCGCCAAATGGCGACAGCCGGGTATAGACGATACGGGGGTTCAGCGCGCGGACGCTGTCGAAGCCATGACCGTAAAGCGCCAAACCGCTGTTTGGCCAGGATTCGAAGATAAAGTCCGCGCGCCGGCACAGTTCAGCGAGCACGTCGAGATCTTTATTGTCATCCGGATCTAAGGTGATGGATCTCTTGTTGCGGTTAAAGGCTTGAAACGACAGGCTCTGTTGACCGGCGGGTGCGTCAGTTTGTAGCGGCGCTTGAGCACGGCTCGACGTCCCGGTGGGTGTTTCCACACGGATGACATCTGCTCCCAAATCCCCTAACAACATCGGTCCCAGTTCCCCGCGGACGTCGGTAAAGTCAAGTACCGTGTATGGCTGCAGCAGCATGTGGCCTTCCCCTTAACAATCTCCCCAATCTATGGTGCCTGCCGGGTGGGGAATTGCAACAACACCCGCAACTTGCCAGGCCGAAGTTTCGCTCGTAGATTGCTTGATCTCACTGTGCAGCAAGAGGCGACGCACTTGCCCACTGGAAACTCCGCTCCCGTACCCGCGCATATCCCGGCACCGGATGGTTTGGAATTGGATGAAGCGCACATGCGACATTTGGTGTCGACGGTGATGGATCGCCTGATGCCGATCCTGGCTGACCTGCCGACCCAACCTGTGCATCAACCTGAATTAGCCGGTGCCGATGAGCTACAAGCGTTAATCGAACCGGTCCCCGAGCAGGCCAGCAACCTGGATGACCTGCTCAAGCGTCTGTTTTCCGATTGTTTACCGTCGAGCCTCAACGCCACTTCACCGGGTTTTATGGGTTATGTGCCGGGGGGTGGCTTGTTTCATGCGGCGGTAGCGGATTTATTGGCGGATACGCTGAATCGGTATGTGGGGGTCAGCGCGGTGGCGGGTGGATTTGCACAGCTTGAGGCAAACGTGCTGCGCTGGTTTTGCCAGTTTATGGGGCTGCCGCAAACAGCCGCCGGCTTTTTAACTTCCGGCGGGTCTTTAGCCAACTGGAGCGCTGTGGTGGTGGCGCGGCACCACCAGCTTGGCGAAGAGTTTAGCCGCGGCACCCTCTATACCTCCGACCAGGCTCATCACTGTGTGGCGAAGGCTGCCAAACTGGCCGGTATCCCCAGCAGCAATTTACGTGTATTACCTTGTGATGAAAAGCAGCGTTTGAGTCTGCCTCACCTGCAGGAGGCGGTGACCGCTGATCGCGCGTCGGGGTTCACACCCTTTATGTTGGTGGTTTCTGCCGGTACCACCAATACCGGTGCAGTTGATCCGCTGGATGTGTGCGCGGAGTTTGCCGCCGAGCAGGGTTTGTGGCTACACGTTGATGCCGCCTACGGTGGGTTCTTTCGCCTGACCGAGCGTGGTGAAAGGGGGTTGCATGGTATCGAGCGTGCCGATTCGATTGCCTTGGACCCTCACAAAACTCTGTTTTTGCCTTACGGGACCGGCGCGTTGTTGGTGCGTGAGGCCGCTCATCTGAAAGCAGCGCACGCTTCTACAGCAGACTATCTGCCTGCGGCCAGTGCGCATGAAGACGTGTGGGATTTTGGCGATGTGTCACCGGAATTGACGCGGCCGTTCCGTGGCTTGCGGGTGTGGTTGCCGCTGCGGCTGCACGGGGTTGGCGTATTTCGCGAGTATCTGAACGAGAAGTTGGACCTGGCCGCATGGCTTGCTCAGGAGCTGTCGGAGATACCCCAGTTGGAACTGATTGCGCCGCCGCAACTATCGATCTTAGCCTTTGCCGTGCGCACACCCGCAGGACAGTCCGACGCTGTTCGCAATGAGGTAACCGAAGCGCTGCTGCGTGCCGTCAATGCCCGCCAGCGGGTGATGTTGACCGGTACTTCGGTGGGAGGGCGGTTTGTCATACGGGTGGCAATTGTCTCGTTTCGAACCCACCAGGTGCGTATTCACATGCTGCTTGAAGACATAAAGCTTGGACTTCGTGAGCTTGGTCTTTAACCTGGGGCATTGGACAAAGTGATTTCATCTCAAAAGAGATGAACAGCGTAAGAGAGTAATAGGAGATTAAAAGGAGAGAAAACATGAGCACAGCTTTATACGATTTAACAGTCGGTTCTTACCTGCAAATAGTCGAAGCCGCCGTTAACGTCATGCAAAAAGGCGCCGAGCACTGCAGCGAACAGGGTATCGACGTCAATGACATGGTAGCGGCGCGTCTACATGAGGACATGAACCCGCTGCACTTTCAGGCGGTCTGTGTGGCGCACCATTCCATGGGTGCGTTGAAGGGGATCCAGGCTGGTGAGTTTGCACCGCCGAGCGGTTACGGGGAGATGGACTATGCGGGTTTACAAGCGTTACTGGAGGAGACGGCGAGCTTCTTGCGGGGTTTGGATGCGGACGCGGTGAACGGCCTCAGCGGCGGCAAACTGGTGTTTAAGATTGGCGGCAACGAGATACCGTTTTCCGTCGAGAACTTTGTTTTGTCTTTTTCTCTGCCAAACTTCTATTTTCACGCCACCACGCTGTACGACATTTTGCGTCAACAAGGGGTGTCCTTGGGCAAAATGGACTTCCTGGGTGCCCTTAAAGTGGGTTAGCTGCGTTGTATGCATCCGCTTTAGCCGTTGAGTTGGCCGCCTGCCAGCCTCGTTGCTTGGTTGTGCGGTACCACAGGGTTCGCTAGAGTCGCTGGGTGATTTATGCAGGAGGGGTGCATGAGTAGCATCAGGGTGATTGGCTGGCAGGTTGGCGCCATGGGGCTGTTCTTGTTGAATGCACCGCTCAGCGCTTCTGCTGGCGAAGCGCGCATCTCACCCGAGACGGTTACCCGCAGTACCCTGGGTGAACCACAGCCCACCTGGTTCATTGTGCGTGATGCCGTAAAAGGCCCCGGTTATGTGTTTGACGCCGCCAGCGGCGAGATGCAAGGGTTACTCTCGTTGACCACCTACACGCCCGCGGTGGAGGTGAATCAGCAGCGCGGTGAGATATATGCCGCGGAGGTGTTTTATTCGCGCGGAGTGCGCGGTGAGCGCACCGACGTGGTCACTATCTATGATCTGCCCACACTCAGCCCTAAAGCGGAAGTCAAAGTTCCCAACAAAATTGCTGCGCTGCCATTTCGCCAGTACATCGCCCTGTTAGACGATAATCGTCATTTGGCGGTATTTAATATGACCCCGGCTTTTTCAGTGAGTATTGTCGACATCCGGGACCAAGCTTTTGCCGCTGAAGTCTCTACGCCGGGATGCGCATTAATCATGCCGACGCAGCAACGCGCGTTTCTGCAATTGTGTGGGGACGGCGCGCTGCAGTTGCTGCGTTTTAACGGTCAGGGTGAAGAGGTGGAGCGGGTCCGTTCGCAGCCTTTTTTCGACATTAATGAAGATCCGGTGTTTGATAAACCTGTCGCTACGGACGAGGGTTGGCTGCTGACTTCTTACTTGGGCAAGGTGTTTCACGTGACCGTGGACCAAAGTGAAATGTCGATCAGTGAACCCTGGTCCATGCTCACCGACGAGGAGTTTGACGCGGGCTGGCGCCCCGGCGGAGGCCAATTCCTTGCCTATCACCGGCAAAAAGATCTGTTGTTTGTGCTCATGAACCCGGGCGGTGAGTTTGCGCATGACAACTCCGGCACCGAAATCTGGGTGTATGACCGCAGCGCGCAACGCCGCGTTCACCGTGCGCCGATCGAATATCTCGGCTCAAACTTGTTTGTGTCCCAGGATGAACAGCCGGTGCTCACCGTGACGGGTGGCGATGGCCTGTTGCACGTGTTGGATGTGGCGACCATGACCGAAACCCGCAGCATTGCAGAAGCAGGTGTGTTGCCGGGGCATCTGCAAGCGTTTTGAATAAACAGGAGCATAGGCATGATGGGTAGTCAGGAGATCCTGCGTTGGCTGGACGATTTTACCCAGAAGTCCAGCCGGGGTCTGGCCCAACGCAGTTCGCGGCGCCACTTTATGGGCAGGTTGGGGGCCTTGTTGGTGGGTGCCAGCGCACTACCCTTGTTACCCGTAGCGCGGGTGTTTGCCGCTGACCAGACTGACACTCTGAAAGAAATGGGTGACCCAAAAAGCTGCGACTACTGGCGCTATTGTGCGTTGGGAGGAACGTTGTGTACCTGCTGCGGCGGCAGTGTAACCACTTGTCCGCCGGGGGCGGAACCATCCCCCATCTCGTGGATAGGCACCTGCCGTAACCCTGCGGACGGCAAAGATTATCTGATTTCTTATAACGATTGCTGTGGCAAAGCGGTGTGCAACCGCTGCTACTGCCACCGCTCCGAACGAGATTTACCGGTGTACGCACCTTCAAAAGCCAACGACATCCTCTGGTGTTTCGGTACCCAAAGCCACGCTTATCACTGTACCGTTGCGGTGGTGATGGGGGAGGCCAGTGCGGCCTAAACTTGCCGCGCATCACGGCCTGGTGATGTTACTTTTGCTCGCGACAGCCAACTCTGCGTACGCCGAAGGTGAACGCGAGTTGTATCTGCTGCATTGTGGCGGCTGTCATCGGCCCCACGGTTATGGCGCTGAGCCCGAGGTGCCTGGGTTAAGAGACGCGCTGGGTAAAATGGTGCAGGTGGAAGGCGGGCGTGACTACCTCATTCGCGTCCCGGGTGCGGCGCAGTCGCCGATCACCGACCGTGAGCTACAGCGTATCGTTAATTGGATACTGCTGGAGTTTAACGCCGACACGCTGCCGCCGGACTTCACGCCGCTGAGCTTGCAGGAAGTCAGTATGGCGCGGACCAATGTGCTGGCAGACCCTTTAAAGTTTCGTCAGCAATTGTGGCGCCAGGTCTTAGCGACTTCCCAGTAGGGGCACCTGGCAACTTTTTTCGCGCTAGGCGCTGATTTTCACCCTAGGCACTGACAACGTGCCAAGTTGAGTCCGTCTGTAATTCCGATCGTTTCAGCGAAAGGGTGAAGTATTCACCCTTTAGCCAGCTTGGGTAGTGGTTGGTGATGTAGGGGCTGTCCGGTCTACCCCCGTTTCCACCGGCAATTACAAATCGCGCGTGATCGGGATCGGCAAGGTCCACCACCAAACGGTAAGCCGGTCCGTGGTAGACCCGGCAAGGGATCTCATCCGCGGTGCCTCGGCCAGGCCCCGGCCCCATGTGCATCGCCATGCCTAGGGTGGTAGGGCTGCCGCCGATGGGGTCTGGCCCCACACCCATGTGTGCCCAGGTATCATGTTTGGACAAGCTGTGTTTGAACTGAACTTGATGCAGGTCACCCCAGCGCCACTGCAGTGGATCGTCACCCAATTGGCGGCAGACGTCGGTATAAACCGTAGCCATGGTGGTGCAGATTTCTTCCACCATGACGTCACGGTGGGCGGTCCATGGGTTATCGGCCACACTAAACTGCGCAATGTCGAAGCGATTCAACCCAGGCGCGCCGGCCGGTATTGCGTTGATGATCTTATCGTCCAGGACCCGCCGCATAAATCGCCGCGGCCAAAAGCGGTCTTGGAAAGGGTAAAACAAGCACGCGGCAGCGCTATCTGTGTGCGCCCGATAATCCCATTGGCTCAGGAGTGCAACGGCGCGGCGTACGTTGTTGTCATCGCTGGTACTCAAAACTTCAAGCAGATCCGGCAACACGGAGGCCGCGCGCAGGTCAGTTAAGTCCAACTGCATGGCTTCAAAATCCGCCACCGTAAACTGGTCCTTTTCTTTTAATAAGGCTTCGATCCGGTCGGCACGGGCGCTGTGGGTGGGAAAGTTGTGTATGTAGAAGCTACCGCTTTCACCCATGGTGTCGTTGTTGGCGGTTAAGCTGTAGCCGCAAGCCGGGTCGATTTCCACCGTCAGTTCAGCGGCGGTGGAGTGCCGGAAATTGTATTGCTTGTCCCAACCCGGCAACGGCACGCTGCCGGTAACCTCGTTACGTACGGGTGTGGTGGTGGCAATGAAGCGGCGCAGACCGTCGTGGCGGTCGACACAAATGATGTTGTTGACCAGCGGACAAACGTCGTTTTCAAACAAAAACTCGCCAAATTCAGCCGCGCTGGTGGCCAGCGGCAGCCGTGCAAGGGCCCCGGCGGAAGTCGGCACATCGGTTAACGACCAATGTAGGGCCGTTTGCCAACGTTCGGCTGGCACGGTGTTTGTACCCAGTTCCGCCAACAACGGTTCCAACAGAGGTCCGTGGGGTGTACGCACAATGTTGATATTGCGCGGGCTGTGGTTTTTTACTGCGATGGTTTCAGTATATTGCTGCAACGGCTGCCAGCCTTCACCTGATCGATACTGTTGGTCCTTTATCTCTTCTATGTAGGTGTCATAACAGTCCACAAACCCCGTGGTTAACCCCCAGGCCAGATCGCGGTTGTAGCCCATCATAAAATACGGCACACCCGGAAAGGCGGCCCCAAATGTGTCCCAACCGTCAACATGCAGATGCACGTAAAAGAATGTGTTGGGGATGTTGTGGGGCTGGTGCGGGTCGGTGGCCAACATACCTTTGCCTGAAGCCGACATAGCACCGGTGACCGCCCAATTGTTGCTGCCTGAGGTGATGGCCCCCAGTTGCACCTCGGGGTAGGCCAATGCAAACAATGCAGGATCCACATTTTGCAGCGGCTCGCGTAGCTGCTCCAGCACGGCTTCATCAGCCGCCGAGAAATGTAGGACGTGGTGACGAAAATAGTCCGCGCCGTATTTGCTCATGAGGTGGCCAAGCAGTAGCTTTTCGGTCCAACTCTTGTGCTGAAACCAGGATGTAAAGCGGTAGCGTGCGGCGATGTCTTCGCGCCGAAACTCTCGCGGTTCGGTACCCGCGTGGCGAAACTCCACTGGCACTTCCTGCAGCCCGCGAACATAGGCATTCATTCCCTGTAAGTAAGCATCGGCAATCCAATCCCCTGGGCTGGTGGGCAAGCCGGTGTGAGCGCCATGGACATTGGCGCTGCGCTGTAAGGCATCTTGTGCCACAAAACGTTCACCGAGCAGGGCGGCTGCTTCCCCATTGGCAAAAGCAGTGCTCATGTGGATTTGCCACAAACGCTCACTGGCAGCCGCATATCCCATGCCGCGAAACGCATCCGCATGGGTGGCAGCATAAACGTGTGGAATCCCCAGGTGATCCCAGACGATGTCGAACGGTGCATCTGCTTCGGGAATCCGGTCGGATGTTGGTTGGGAAGGTGGTTGGGAAGGCTGTTGGGAAGATGGTGTGTCTGATGTGGGCATCTGAGGTCCGTGCTTTTTGGCAGAACCTGAATATAGAACATTTGTGCTGTTTTGGGACTGCCTGAAAAGAGAAGTCGTGTTGCCGCTACAAAAAGCCTGGCGCTTGTGGCTTTATTAAGGTCCGAAAAAGGGGAGTAGGGTGTGAGTTCAACACTTAGTAACCGGGTTTTAGCCAGCTATTCCGGTGTCAGTGTGCCGATGGCAGCCATGGGGATGCCCATAGCAGTCTATTTGCCACAGTTTTACGCCGAAGGCATGGGTTTGGACCTTCTTACCGTGGGTATGGTGTTCACCGTGGCGCGCTTTTGGGACGTTTTTACCGATCCGATCATGGGTCTGGCGATAGATCGTTTCGACACCCGCTGGGGACGGCGTAAGCACTGGATTGCTATTTCCATACCGATTTTGATGGTCTCAGTGTGGATGGTATTTATCCCCAATCCGGAGCATGTATCAGGGCTCTATTTGGGTTTCTGGATGATCATGTTGTATATCGGCTACACCATGTTGGCCATAGCCCATCAATCTTGGGGGGCGGAACTGGCGGTCAGTTATGATGACCGTTCGCTGCTGTTTGGGTGGCGCGAAATATTTATCATCGGTGGCATGACCGGCGTGCTGGCGATCCCCGCCGGTGTAGAGCTGATGGGCAGCTCCGAGCACGCGTTGAAAGTCGCCAGCATGGGTTGGTTTTGCCTGATCTTGTTCCCTATTACTTTACTGCCCACGCTCCTGTTTGTGCCGGATAGTCGGGTTGCCACTCACATGACTGTGGACTGGCGCGAAGCGATACGTGTGGTGGTGGCCAACGCCACGTTGTGGCGCTTGTTGTTAGCGGACCTCGGGGCGGGCCTCGGTACTGCCGTCTCTGGTGCGTTGTACATCTTCATGGCCACCTATGTGATGGAACTGCCTGGACATGCCAGCATCGCTCTGTTGTTCTACTTTGTGGCCAGCTTCGTAGCCATGCCGTTTTGGCTGCGGCTGGCGTATCGCGTGGGCAAAGATGCGGCCATGAAAATTGCCTTAGCTTACGGGGTATTAGTGAATTTACTGTTAATCCCGCTGGCGGAGCCAGGTAATGTGCTGGTGTTGTGGACCTTCACCATCTTCTACGGCTTTGCCTTCGGCGCAGCCCCCACGCTGTTGCGTTCGATGATGGCGGACATCACCGACGCGGACGAATTGGTTACCGGTCAGAAACGCGCCGGTCTGTTTTTTGCCTTGTTAACCACCACCAACAAGCTTGGAGCTGCAGCTGCGGTTGGTGTGAGTTTTACCATTTTGGAGGTGGCGTTTGCCTTTGTGCCGGGGCCGGGGAATACAGCCGCTGCCATCGACGGCTTGTTGCTCACCTATACGCTGGGCACTGCCTTTGGTTTGGCAGTCGGTTTCATCGCCATGTTGGGTTATCCGTTAACCAAAGCCAAACATGAGGAGATCCGCGAACAGCTGGCCGCGCGGGCGACGTAGAGTACTAGTGCTCAAACCACTTGAAAACTTAGGATCAGCGGGTTTGTGGGGTTTTTGGGCTAGACGGCGTACCGCCGGTGGGGTTGGGCCCCATCAAGGTG
>JANQKS010000073.1 GCA_028281005.1 Pseudomonadales bacterium | reverse complement strand
GGTCTGTTTCGAGTTTCAGCGGAAACATCCCCAGACTAAATGTGTATGACTAAAACAACAAACCCCGGTAAAAATACCGGGGTTCGTCAGCAGTCTGAGGGTGGCCTCGGCCACCCTTTCCGTTTCTGTTTTTGTTTTTGCTTCGACTAACTGAGCGCTTGATCCAGGTCTTCGAGGATGTCGTCGATGTGCTCAATCCCAATGGACAAGCGTATGGTTTCCGGCGTCACGCCGCTGGCTTGCTGTTCTTCCGCTGTCATCTGGCGATGGGTGGTGGAGGCCGGATGACAAGCCAGTGATTTAGCGTCACCAATATTGACCAGGCGTTTAAACAGCTTAAGTTTGTCATAAAACGTTACGCCGGCGTCGTAACCCCCTTTCACGCCAAAGGTGAGGATGCCGGAAGCCACACCGTTCATGTACTTCTGCGCCAGGCCATGGTGCGGGTGGTCCGGCAACCCGGCATAACTCACCCACTCAACCTTGCTGTGGTCCGCCAGGTGCTGCGCCACCGCCATGGCGTTTTCACAGTGCCGTTCCATGCGTAGGGGTAATGTTTCGATCCCTTGTAGCAGTTGGAATGCACTCTGGGCTGACAATGCGGAACCGGTGTTGCGCAACGGTACCGTACGGACACGGCCTATATAAGCGGCGGGACCAAACGCCTCGTTGTACACCACACCGTGATAACTCGGCTCCGGCGTATCCAACATGGGGTAGCGAGTTGCATGTTCGGCCCAGGGAAACTGCCCCGAATCCACAATAATACCGCCTAACGTGGTGCCGTGGCCGCCCATGTATTTGGTAAGGGAATGCACCACGATGTCGATACCGTATTGGATAGGTTTCAACAGACTGGGTGTGGCCACAGTATTGTCAGCGATCGTGGCTACCCCGTGACTGCGCGCCATAGCGGCAACCTTTTCAACGTCGATGATGTTGCCCGCGGGATTGCCGATGGTTTCAACAAAAACAGCCTTGGTGTTGTCGTCTATGAGCTGCTCCATGGCCTCAGCACTGTCGTCCGCGGCAAAACGAACCTCGATGCCCAGCTTCGGTAACATGTGCGCAAACAAGGTGTAGGTGCCACCGTACAGTTGCGGCGCGGAGACCACGTTATCACCCGTTTCGACAATATTTAGAATGGCGTAGTTGATGGCGGCGCTGCCCGCAGACAATGCCAATCCCGCCACACCGCCTTCAAGCTGGGCGACGCGCTGTTCCAACACATCACAGGTGGGGTTCATGATGCGGCTGTAAATGTTGCCCGGCACCGCCAAGTTAAACAGGTCGGCGCCATGTTGGGCATCGTCAAATTCGTAAGCCACCGTCTGGTAGACCGGTACCGCCACGGCGTGGGTGGTGGGCTCCGTGGTGTAGCCGGCGTGTATGGCAATGGTCTGATCTTTCATAGCTCCCCTGTATGCTCCCCAAAAGGGGACGCCAAGTGATTAAAACTGAGGGGCAGATTAAGGCTTGCTGCCGTCAGGTCAAGCACAGCCGAGGTGTCCCACTGCTTGGTTTGGCGACGGGCGCGGGCAGATGCGCTCATGACCCTCGCATGCCATGGGCAACCTTGGTAAATTCATGCAGCATATTTGGGGGAACACACATGGCTGATGCAGAAGCCACCGCATCCCTGCTGTCTGTGGTCGACGATCTGCGCGTGGAAGGTGATGAGCTATACGCGCTGTTGCACGACATCGACACAGGGATTTGGACACAGCACTCTACGTTCAAACGCTGGACCATATGGGACGTGGTCGCGCACTTGCACTTTTCCGACCACATGGCGCTGACTACCTTACGCAGCGGCGATGCGTTTAAAAGCTTGCTACAAGACATCGGCAAGACCGGCTCCGCGCAGGCCTACACCAATAAATGGCTGAGCAGCAACGGTCACTCCATCAACGGTCCGGATTTACTCGAACGCTGGCGCAGCATGTTTTTGGAGCTATGTGACGTTCTGGCAGCAGCAGGTCCACAAGAGCGATTCCTGTGGGCAGGTCCGGGCATGAAGGCGCGCATGTTCGCTACCGCACGGCAGATGGAAACCTGGGCGCACGGCTGGGAAGTCTACGATCTTATGGCCAAACGCCGCATCCACACCGACCGTATTAAGAACATTGCCACCATTGGGGTGCGCACCTACGGTTGGACCTTTACCAACCGCAAAATCCCGGTGCCCGAACCGTCTCCCTACGTGCGCTTGCAAGCACCTTCAGGTGATGTTTGGGAATGGGGCGAGGCCAACTGTGGCCACAGTGTTGCTGGAGACGCGGTTGAGTTTTGTCAGGTGGTCACCCAAGTGCGCAACATTGCCGACACCCAGTTAAAAGTGCATGGCGACAACGCGATTGCGTGGATGGCCATTGCCCAATGTTTTGCAGGCCCTCCGGAAGAGCCCCCGGCACCCGGCAGCCGCGCGCCGGCCTAACAGGCCGTGCCCTCACCCATTTTAGGAGTCCTTGCCCATGTCCACACATAAACACACCCAGCAGCGTTTCCAGGCACGGCCGCGCGGAATACTCCGCTCACTGATAGCAGCAGCGCTCGGGCTCACGTTGGCCGCTTGCAACAGTGGCCCGCGTGCGCCCATTGAAGTGACCGAAAGCACCCCCGTTGGCATCCCTGCCCAAGGCAGCATCGCGCCCAGCAATGCGGTGGAAGTATCCGCCGCCAAGCCGGTGACCAGTGGCATCAGCGAAGCCACCGCACCGCTACTGGAAGGTATCGGACCGCTGCACTTCCCGATCAGTACAGAGGTGCCGCAGGCGCAGGCGTACTTTGACCAGGCGCTGACCTTGGCGTTTGGGTTTAACCATGCCGAAGCAGTGCGCTCGTTTAAAGAAGCCGCCCGACGTGACCCCACCTGCGGGATTTGCTATGCCGGCGCCGCGCTTGCCTTAGGCCCAAACATCAACGCGCCGATGACCCCGGATGCCGTGGCACCCGCCTGGGAAGCGGTACAGCAGGCGCTGGCCGCGCGCCAGTTTGAAAACGCCAAGGAGCAGGCTTACATCGATGCCATTGCCACGCGCTATAGCGAAGATGGCACGGACCGCAAAGCCTTGGATGTGATTTACGCCGGTTCTATGGCGGGTCTGGTGGAGGCATATCCGGATGATCTGCATGCGCGCACGTTACACGCCGAAGCGTTGATGGATTTGATGCCTTGGGAATACTGGAATGATGACGGCAGCCCCGCCAGCCAGGCCACCGTGACCTTGGTCGAAGAGCTGGAGTACGTGCTCGACAAAGACCCGCTGCATCCCGGCGCCATGCACTTGTACATACACGCCATGGAACGTTTCGAGCCACACAAAGCCGAACAGGTGGCTGATGCACTAGGGCCATTGGTGCCGGTGGCGGGACACCTGGTACACATGCCATCACACATTTATTTGCGCGTGGGGCGTTATGCAGACGCGGTGGACGCCAACGCCAAAGCCGCCATGGCAGATGAAGACTATATCGCCCAGTGTAACGCCCAGGGTTTGTATCCCGCCGCCTACTACCCGCACAACATCCACTTCCTGTGGTATGCCGCGATGATGGAAGGCCGCCGCGGCCTGGCCGTAGAAAGCGCGCTTAAGCTCGCCGAGCGAGTCCCGAAAGCAATGGCTGCGCAGATGGGTCCTTTGCAGAGCTACATCGCGGTACCGATCTACACCTACGTACGCTTCGGCATGTGGGATAACGTTTTGGCGCTGCCGGACACCCCCGACAATCTGCCGTTTACCCTAGCCATGCAACACTACGGCCGCGGCTTGGCCCACGCCGCCCTGGGTAATCTCGACGCGGCACACCAAGAGTTGGATGCGCTGAGCACCCTCGCCCAGAGTGAAGCGCTGGCCAACATGAATATGCGCCGGCCGGGTGTGGTGGGTGATCTCATGGGCATCGCCAAGTCTTTGGTACAGGCGCGCATCAGTCGCGAAACTGGGGATCAAGATCGGGAACTCATTGCCCTGCAGCAGGCAGTTGCGCATCAAGATGCCTTGCCTTATTCGGAGCCGCCGTTGTGGCACTACCCGGTGCGCCAAAGCTTAGGCGAAGCGCAGATCCGCGCTGGCGCATTTGCCGCAGCTAACCAGACTTTTGCCGAAGACTTAGCCCACTTCCCGAAGAACCCATGGTCGTTATACGGCCAAGAGTTGGCCCAGCAAGGTTTGGGAGAAGACACCGCGGCCCTTAAACAACAACGTGAGACAGCCTGGCAAAACGCGGACATCGAACCCGCGATCAGCTGGTAACCATCACACAGTCCAATACCCTCACGCCAAGGAGTTGTCATGAAAGTAGTTGATGCCATTGCCCATACCATGAAGGCCGAAGGGGTGGATGTGCTGTTTGCCTATCCGGTGAATCCTCTCATTGAAGCCGCGGCGAAAGTCGACATTCGCACTGTCATCGTGCGCCAGGAACGTATTGGTTTGCACATGGCGGACGCTTATTCGCGCATGTCCTCAGGAGACAAAATTGGCGTGTTCTGCATGCAACACGGCCCGGGTGCGGAAAACGCCTTTGGCGGTGTGGCCCAGGCGTACTCGGAATCGGTGCCGATCCTGGTCATCCCCGCAGGTTATCCAAGGCGGCTGGCGCACTACTATCCGAATTTCAATTCCACGCTAAACATGCAGCACATCACCAAGTGGGCTGAGCCCCTCACCATGGGGCGCGCCATCCCCGAAGTCATGCGCCGGGCGTTTTTTCAGTTGCGCAACGGCCGCCCCGGTCCGGTGCTGCTGGAAGTCCCAGTGGATGTATTTAATGAAGATGTGCCCGACACTTGGGAATACACACCCGCGTTCAGCGCCAAAACCGCACCCGCCCCGGCAGATATCGCTAGCGCCGCGCAGGTGTTGGCCAATGCCGAACGTCCGGTCATTTATGCAGGTCAGGGGGTGCACTATGCCAAGGCTTGGGATGAGTTGAAGGCCCTCGCTGAAACTTGGAATATCCCGGTCACCACCAGCATCGAGGGCAAAAGCGCGTTTCCGGAGGATCATCCACTGTCCCTGGGCAGCGGCGGGCGTGCCAACCCGCGGCCGGTAACACGTTACCTGCAAGACGCGGATGTCATCTTCGGCATCGGCTGCAGTTTTGCGTTGACTGGCTTCGGTGTGCAGATGCCCAAGGACAAAACTATTATCCATGCCACCCTCGACCCAATGGACCTGAACAAAGACGTTGTGGCCCAGTACGGTCTGATTGGTGATGCCAAGTTAACTTTAAGCGCGCTGACCGCGGCGATGGAAAACCATGACAACGCCACGGCTACCGCGCGGACCGATGAACCGGCACGCATCGCCGCGCTGCGTGAAGAGTGGCTGGCTGAGTGGATGCCAAAACTAACCAATAACGAAGCCCCCATCAATCCTTATCGCGTGTTGTGGGAACTCAACAAACTGGTGGACAAAGCCAACACCGTCATCACCCACGACGCCGGTAGCCCCAGGGATCAAACCACTCCTTTCTGGCAAGCCACCACCCCGCTGTCCTATATCGGCTGGGGTAAAACCACGCAACTGGGCTACGGCTTGGGGCTGGCCATGGGGGCGAAGCTTGCGCACTCGGAAAAACTCTGCATCAACGTGTGGGGGGACGCCGCGATTGGCTTTACCGGCATGGATTTCGAAACCGCGGCGCGAGAACAAATCCCGATTCTGTCGATCCTGTTCAACAACTTCTCCATGGCGATCGAGATCCCCATCATGCCCGTCTCCCAGGAGAAATACGGCGCCATCGAAATATCCGGTCACTATGGCGATATGGCCAAAGCGTTCGGCGGCTATGGAGAACGCATTACCGATCCCAACGACATTGTGGCCGCGTTACAGAGGGGCATCGAAGCCACCCAGAATGGCCAACCGGCGTTGCTGGAGTTCATTACGGATCAAGAGATCACCATCTCCAACGAATAACGCAAGATAAACAATTCATCCAACACTAGAGACTAATCATGACCAAGGCAGTGGTATTGGCGGAACGCCCGGTGGGCATGCCGAAACAAAGTGACTTCGCGGTGATCGAAACCGATTTAGCAGACCCCGCAGACGGCGAAATCCAAGTCAAAAACGTGTGTATGTCTGTCGACCCCTACATGCGCGGACGTATGGTGGACCGCAAATCTTACGTGCCGCCGTTTCAAATTGGTGAAGTCCTCACCGGCGGCAGCATCGGACAGGTCACCGCTTCCAACCACGCCGGCTTTGCGGTCGGCGACTACGTCTCCAGCCACTACGGCTGGCGCGAAGCCTATACCGCACCGGTAGAAGGCATCGAAAAACTCGGTGACATTGTGGCGCCGCCGTCCGCTTATCTCGGCGCCATTGGCATGCCTGGGATGACCGCCTACGTCGGTTTGCTGGAAGTGGGTGCGCTCAAACAGGGTGAAACGGTGTTTGTTTCAGGTGCAGCGGGTGCGGTGGGTAGCATCGTCGGGCAGATTGCCAAGCTCAAAGGCTGCCGGGTATTAGGCAGCGCGGGTTCGGCCGACAAAGTTGAATGGTTGCAGGACGAGTTGGGTTTCGACTATGCGTTTAACTACAAAGCAGGGGATTTGTTGAGCCATCTGCGCGAGGGTGCGCCGGATGGCTTAGACGTGTACTTCGACAACGTGGGGGGTGATCACCTGCAGGCGGCGATCATGCATATGCGGCCATTTGGGCGTATACCGCTGTGTGGCGCCATCTCTATGTACAACGATGTGGAGCCGCCACCGGGGCCCAACAACTTGGCGATGGCGATTGGGCTTGGGCTGACTTTGCGCGGGTTTATTGTCAGCCACTTTAATCATCTGTCCGTGCAGTTTCGCAAGGATATGGAAGGATGGGTGACGAGTGGGCAGATTAAGTATCAGGAAACGGTTTATGAGGGGATAGACGGGGCGGCGGATGCCTTTATTGGGCTGTTTACTGGGGCGAATACTGGGAAGATGATTGTTAACTTCTAATTCTGATTTCTGTTTTATGAAATTCAGTTTACCCACCATCGGCCCGAGCTGGAGGACCAGTTTCAAGACACGCATGAACCCATCCATGGGGCTCAACTGGGGCCATCCTTGGCCCCAGATGGTCTTGAAACTGGTCCTCCAGCTCGGGCCTCGTTGCAAGATTCGAAGTTTACCTTCGAACCGTTGATGCCATCCCTGGCGCCAGACGGTCGCGCGCGGCAAGCTCCGCACACTCCGACTACTAGCAAGTTTCGGTGCTACCACAACACTGGTTCGGTTCTCCATGACCCAAAAGATCAAACTGTATGGCGAGCGTCATACCAACACCAACTACTTAAGTAAGCTCATCGAACTGAACCTCGATGCACAGCTGGTGGAAGGTGTGGTGCCGACATACATCCGCACGTTGGAGCGGTGGACGGGTAGCGAAAGCCTGCGGGACCGGTACTTTCAGCGCACGTTTAGCGAGACGCTGGGCTGGAAACACGCAGCGGTGCCAACTGGGATCGATGCGGATGAGGTGGTGTTTGTCACCCTCACTAAAAATCCCTACGCCTGGCTGTTGTCGATGTATCGACGGCCCTATCACCAGCACTATGCTCAACCGCCGAGTTTGGAGGAGTTTCTGACGCTGCCGTGGCAGACGGTGGGGCGCGAAAATGTAGCGGACGAAGTGGCGAACCCGGTGCAGCTATGGAATCTCAAAAACCGCAGTTACTTTCATTTACCCTCAGAGCGCAGCTTACATTTGCGCACGGAAGATACCTTTCTCGACGCAAGCGCGGTGGTAGCGCGGATTGCAGGGACTTTTGCCGTGCCGCGCAGTTGCGAGCAATTTGTGGACTTTCAACGCTCCACAAAAAAACTGGCGGACAGAGACGGTGAGTACTACCGCGACTATTACCTGAATGAACGTTGGCGGGCGCAGCTGACACAAGCCGCATTGGATCTGATCAACGCCGAGCTCGACGCGGACTTACTACAACGCTTCGACTATCCACTCATTACCCAGCTATAACCATGACCGTACAACAGATCATCGATACCACCCCAAAGGCTGAGCTGCATGTGCACATCGAGGGTACGCTCGAGCCAGAGATGTTATTTACGATTGCCGAGCGTAACGCTGTCGCGCTGCCTTACGCGTCGGCGGCTGCGCTGCGGGAAGCGTATAACTTCTCGAATCTGCAAGATTTTCTGGACTTGTACTATGCCGGTGTCAACGCGCTGCAGCAGGTAGAAGATTTTGATGATTTGGCTTGGGCCTATCTACAACGCGCGCGGCAAGACAATATCCGCCACGTTGAGTTTTTCTTTGACCCGCAGGCACACCTCGACAGAGGCATCGAGCCAACGGTGTTTATGGGTGGCTTTATTACCGCCTGCGCGCGCGCCCGCGAACAGGGCCTGCAGGTACAGATGATCATGTGCTTTTTGCGCCATCTCAGTGAAGCAGATGCGTTTGCGACGTTAGAAGTGATGGAGCCCCATTTGGGCGACATCATTGGGGTAGGACTGGATTCTTCGGAAGTCGGACACCCACCGGAAAAGTTTGCGCGGGTATTCGATGCTGCGCGCAACATGGGCCTGCATCTGGTGGCGCATGCCGGTGAAGAGGGTCCGCCGGAGTATGTCTGGCAGGCATTGGATGTATTGGGGGTGGAGCGTATCGACCACGGCAACCGCGCCTTGGAAGATGCCGCGCTGGTGTCACGCCTGGCCAGCGAGGGGGTGCCTCTCACGGTATGTCCATTGTCCAATCTCAAGTTGTGTGTGGTCGACAACCTGCGCGAACACCCGCTGCGGATGATGTTGGAGCATGGATTAATGGCGACGGTAAACTCCGACGACCCAGCCTATTTCGGTGGCTATCTCAACGACAATTTTCACGCGGTGGCGCACGCTCTGGAACTGGGAGATGGACACATCACCACCCTGATCGACAACAGCTTTCGCGCGGCGTTCTAAGCCGGGTTTTTGATAGTGTCGACGTCGCTACGCTGACAACTGTGTTCACGCGGGCACCTAGGAAACTTCCGACCACGCTTGATAGTTTCCGAAAGATTCCCTAACATGCCGCCTCCATCCCCCTTATCCAAAGGGGTAGCACGCATAGGAGGTGTACATGATGATTATCACGACCCAGGCTCAGACCGTTGCGCCGGATAATCCGTATGCCGCTTGGATGTCAGCTGCCTCGATTGGACTGCAACCGCGCCTCACTCGCTTGCGAAAGCATTAGAGCGTAACCCCGGCGGAGAATTGTTCCGCCACCCAGTTTGAACACTCACTCAAGGTATGCGGCCGGCATAGCTGCGCAGTTCGCTTTGCGTCTACCCGATTTGAAACGACCCAGCAATGGGGATGGATTACATGAACACTACCGTTGTCGACAATACGGACACCACCAACACCAACTACGGTGGCTTATGGCGTATCACCCAGGGGGAACGCGTACGTTACCTCGTCGCCATCGTGGCCATGGCGTTTACCAATTTGTGTATGTTCGGCGCGCCGATCATCGGTGGCCACGCCATCGACGTCATCAACAAAGAAGATTTCAGCTACGGCCACAGCACCCTGCTGTGGCTCACTGAAAACCTAACCGGCGAGCTCAGTTATACCGGTTATATCTGGCTGTCAGCGGCCGCGAGTCTGGTGATCACCGCCGTTGGCGGAGTGTTCTTGTACGTGCGCGGGCGCATGGCGGCTCAGGCATCAGAGAACATCGCACGCCGCGTGCGCGAAGCGTTGTACAAACGTTTACACCATGTACAGGCCCAGTTCTACGACACCGCGGACACCGGCGATTTGGTACAGCGTTGTAGCTCCGATGTTGAAACGTTGCGCGTGTTTTTGGTCAGCGACGTCATCGAAATCGGTCGAGCCATCATGCTCATCCTCTGCGTGATGCCCATTCTGTTTTCTATCCACGTCGAGCTGGCGATGTGGTCGCTGTGCATGATGCCGTTCCTGGTCGTCGGCGCCTACATCTTCTTTAGCAAGGTGAAGCAAGCGTTTCAGGTGACCGACGAATCTGAAGGTGCCATGACCGCCACCCTGCAGGAAAACCTCACCGGTATTCGTGTGGTGCGGGCGTTTGCGCGTCAAGCGCATGAAATTGAACGCTTTGGCACGAAGAACGCCGATTTTCGCAATAAGAACTTTCATCTGATGAAGCTGATGGCGTACTACTGGAGTATTTCCGACTTTTTCTCCATGTCTCAGTTGGGCATCGTTTTGCTGGCCGGCGGCTACTTTGCGTTACAGGGCAGCCTGACGGTGGGAGATCTGTTCATTTTTATGACCTGCGCTTCCATCGTCATCTGGCCGGTACGGCAGCTTGGGCGCGTGTTAACCGACACGGGCAAGGCGGTGATTTCTCTCGGCCGGGTTAACCACATCCTCGAAGAACCTGAGGAACCTGTCCGCTATGCCCCCGCCAGCGGGCGCGCAGCGGGCCACATACAGGCAGAGACACTGAACTTTGCTTACGCCGACGGTGAGCCGGTGCTGCGCGATTTAAGTATCGACATCCCGGCAGGAGAAACGCTGGCGATTGTAGGCCCGCCCGGTTCGGGTAAAACCAGTTTTGTGCGCGCGCTGCTGCGCCTGTATCCCTATCAAAGCGGCAGCCTGAAGCTGGATGGCACAGAAGTGGCAGATCTAGATCGTTTCTGGCTGCGCGCACAGGTAGGTGTTGTGCTGCAGGATCCCTTCCTCTACTCCCGTTCTATCGGCGACAACCTTGCCGTGGGGCGCCCCCAAGCACCCCACGCGGACATTGTGCGGGCGTGTCAAGAAGCCGCCATTCACGGCGCCATCGAATCGTTCCCGGCAGGCTTTGAAGAAATGGTTGGGGAGCGCGGGGTGACTTTGTCCGGCGGCCAGCGTCAACGTTTGGCGTTGGCGCGTGCCTTGCTCAAAGATCCGCCGGTATTGGTGTTGGACGACTCGTTGTCTGCGGTGGACACCGGCACCGAACAACTCATTTTGTCCGCGTTAAAAGCACGTAAAGGGCGCCAAACCACCTTGATCATTGCGCATCGTCTCAGTTCGGTGATGCATGCGGATCGCATCATGGTGCTCGACAACGGCCGCTGCGTCCAACTGGGCACACACGAAGAGTTGGCCGCACAACCCGGCTGCTACCGCAGGCTTTGCGAGATTCAAGGGGCGCTGGACGAACAGATTGCGCAAGATTTAGCGGACAGCCGCGGCGGCGAAAGCCACTAGGGTGGAGAGAAGAGCATGTACGACGACGAAAATTACGACGACGGTTTTGATGAAGAAGCCCTGGCCGCACGCATCAATCTCGATCTGTGGAAGAAGCTGTTCGCTTACGCGCGCCGCTATCCCACGGAATTGAAATGGTTGGCCACCTGCGCGTTTTTTACCGCCCTGATGGAGGTGGCTTATCCACTGTTGACCAAGGGTGTTGTAGATGCGGTGGATGGACACCTCAAGCACGGGACAGATCCGCAGCTGTGGGTCTGGGGCCTCGGCTACCTGGTGTGTACGATAATTATATGCTTCTCCATCGGCGGTTTCATCTGGATGGCGGGCAAAATACGCACGCACATTTCCCACGATATCCGCGAAGACGGTTTTCATAACCTGCAGCGCTTAAGCTTCAGTTTCTACGACTACCGCCCGGTGGGGTGGTTGATGGCGCGCATGACCTCCGATTCAGAACGCCTGTCTAACATCTTAGCTTGGGGGTTTCTCGATCTGGTGTGGGGCTTCACCATGATGATCGGCATTGCTATCGCCATGTTTGTCATGGATTGGAAGCTGGCGCTAGTGGTGTTTTCCATCCTGCCGTTTTTAGCCTGGATATCCGCGCGCTTTCAGCGCCGCATCCTCAAAAGCGCGCGCATGGTGCGTGCCACCAACTCGCGCATCACCGGCAGCTTTAACGAAGCCATCATGGGGGTATTAACCAGCAAGTCGTTTGTACGCGAAGATGCCAACCAGCAGGAATTCAGCACGCTGACCAACAAGATGCACGGCGCCTCGGTGACCAACCTGCGCCACGCCGCCGTGTACCTTCCGCTGGTCATCACCATGGCCAGCCTCGCCACCGGTTTGGCGTTGGCCGTGGGCGGCATGGATATGATTGCGGGCACCATGGCGGTCAGTACCTTGATTGCTTTCATGGCGTATACACGGCACTTCTTCGACCCTATCGAGCAACTGGGGCATTGGTTTGCGGAGATGCAGATGGCACAGGCTTCCGCGGAACGTATCCTCAGCCTGATTGAGGCGGAACCCGCCATCAAAGACTCTCCCGAGGTGGAGGCGGCGATGGCAATCCAAGCCCAACGCCAAGACGAAAGCCGACAATTTGCGGCGGACGGCGGCGCTGCCGCCATCCATGACATTGAGCTGGCCAATGTCAGTTTTGCCTATGACCCGGCCAAACCAGTACTGGATAACATCAACCTCAAGGTCCAGCGCGGCGAGACCATTGCCATCGTCGGCCCCACCGGGGGTGGTAAATCCACCTTGGTTAACGTCATCTGCCGTTTTTACGAACCCACTGGCGGGCAGCTGTTAATTGATGGACTAGACTACCGCAACCGCAGTTTGCACTGGCTGCAATCCAACATTGGCATGGTGCTGCAAAACGCCCACGTGTTTTCCGGCTCCATTATGGAGAACATCCGTTACGGGCGTCTCGACGCCAGCGACGCTGAAGTCATCGAAGCCGCCAAAATTGCTGGTGCCCACGATTTCATTACGGCATTCCCGCAAGGTTATGCCAGCGACGCCGGGGAGTCCGGCAGCCGCTTGTCAGCAGGGCAGAAACAGTTGGTGTCGTTTGCGCGCGCCGTGTTGGCGGACCCGCAGATTTTGGTCATGGATGAGGCCACTTCTTCGGTTGATACCGAAACGGAACAGCGCATCCAGGAGGGTATGCAGCGGGTATTGGCCGGACGCATTGCCTTTGTCATTGCCCACCGCTTGTCGACCATCCGGGGTGCACACCGCATCATCGTGATTGAGGAAGGCCGTATCAAAGAACAAGGGAGTCACGCGGAGCTGATGGCGGCCCGTGGCCACTACTTTGATCTTTATCGACAGCAGAGTCTGCAAGAAGCCAGCCGTGATCTGTTGGACGATCCTCAACCGGCCAGTTGAGGGCCCGGGGCGCTGGCTACAACGGCCGGCGCAACGCCGCCTGACTGGGATGTGGTTCGAAATAGCTCTGGCTCAGCACGTATTCGTCCGGGAACTGACGGAAGTGGTGTTTGAGTAAGGCCAACGGCGCCAGCAACGGTTGTTCACCAAGCCGATAAGCTTTAATCAGGTCATCCAGCTCCTGCCGGCTGGCGCTGTCTAAATGTTTTTTGAGGTAGCCCTGTAAATGCGACAACACGTTGGCGTGGCCTTTGCGCGTGGCAACTTTTCGCAGGCCGTTCATCAGCACGCCAATGTACCGTTGCGCCAACGGTTCAATGTCACCGCGTAGATCACTGAGTAGACGTCCGGCTGTTTGGTACGCCGGTATACTGTGGGCCATCAGCAGATATTTGTAGCGGCTGTGGAAGGCAATCAAACGCGCCGCATCCAATTGCGGTAACACACGTTGCCAATGTGCGTAGGTAAACGCGCGAGTCACAAAGTTTTCGCGTAACACCACGTCAAACAAACGGCCGGCATCTTCGGCGGGTAAGTTTGGCAGCGCTTCAGTGACCGTGCGCGCAAATATCCCCATCCCCTGGCGCGACGCGGGTGCATCCGCCTTGGGGTAAACCTTCACCCGCATAAGCCCACAGCTCGGTGAGTTGTGCATAAATATGTAGCCGGCAAGGTCGCTCATACCGGCCAGCTGCGCGTGGCCATAAGCCACCAGCTCGTCCGTTTTGTCCATCTTCGGGTCTTTTACCCCAACCACGCGGTAATCTTGCGCGGTGCCCACCAACCGAATCGGCTCGCGTGGGACGCTCATGCCGATCCCCACTTCCGGGCAAAAAGAACGGTACTCAAACAAGCCTTGCAACGCGGCGTGGGGCATCGACGAGCGCGCGCCGCTACCATCGTAACGGACGGCTTCACCCATTAAACACTCGCTGATGCCAATCTGCAGGGGCGCATCCGGACGCGGGGGGATATCAACCGCCTTACGCATGGCCATTTAAACGCTTATCCGCGAGTGGCGATAAAGGACCATACCTGGTCTGCGCCGAGGTTGGCCAAATGACTGCCCAACAACGCCTGCCAATAAAACTCGTTGCCGTATTCATCGCGCCAGGCCCATGCACGCCGACTATAGTGGTGTAACTGATGTTCATGGGTGAATCCCATCGCGCCGTGGACTTGATGAATCTGCTCAGCCACCAAGCCGGCCGCTTCCCCGACCCGCGCTTTGCCGGCAGCCACTTCAAACACAAAGCGGTCGCCGTCTAGCGCATCAACTGCCGCGTCCGCGGCGCGCTTCGCCGCCGCAGCCTCCGCCGCCACGATGGCGAGACTGTGTTGGATGGCCTGGAATTTAGAGATAGCACGACCAAATTGAATACGTTCGGAGCTATACAAGATACCCAAGTCCAGCAGCTTCAACAGGCTCCCGGCAATTTGGTTGCTGCGCGCCACCGCCATTTGCGCCCATGCATCAGCGACGGTGAGCTGTTCAGCCGTGTCAGGCAGGGATACGACATCGCGCGGCTCCCCCGCCATGTTTACCCCCTGCTCCACCACTTCCGGGGCATTTACTACAAAGACGGTGTCGCTGTTGCGTTGTACACCCACCACCTTTTGCACGGCGCGCCCCCAAGGCACCTCCACGATGCGGCCGTCCGCCACTTCACCGACAGAAAACAAACCATCGCCGGGACCGCACCAGCGATTGACCAAAAGCGTCTCAGCGATCGGCAGCGGCACTGCGTGATTGCCGCACAACTGGATAAAGGCAAACATATCCTGGGCGCTGGTGCCGCTGTCCGCGGTACCTAACAGATTAAAACCGTTTTCAGCAATCTGGCCCCAGAGGGTTTCCGCCAAGTGCCCCTGTTCTGCGCGATCCAACAATGGCTTGTTGCAGTGGTCGTTAAAGATACGACCGGCGGTGTCTAGGATCAGCTGTTGTGTGCTTTGTGCTTCACTCATTATCGTAACCCCAAGCCGCGCGCAATCACGCCCCGCAGTATCTCACGCGTGCCGCCGCGTAGAGTAAAGGACGGTGACAATAACAGGGTTTGTTCAAAGGTGTCACGGAAGCGCGGGCTCCGGGCGGCCATCGGTGCCGCCAAGCGCGCCACCTCCACCACTTCTTTTTCAAAGTTGTTGCCCAACTCTTTCACCAAGGCTGCTTCCACCACTGCGTCTTTATCATTTTCGAGCATCCCAGCCACCGAAATCGACATGCGGCGCAACGTCATAAAGTGCGCGGCGATGCGTCCAATGGCGGCGGCTTCGTGGGGCGCAGGCGACTCACCACAGGCGCGCACCAGTTCGACAAAGACCCGGTAAGCGGACAGGAACCGTTCCGGGCCACTGCGCTCGTAAGCCAGTTCCGAGGTGACTTGGGTCCAGCCGTTGCCCGGTTCACCGACGATCCGGTCGGCGGGAACCATCACGTCTTCAAACACCACTTCGTTAAATTCTTCATTGCCGGCGATGTTCTTGATCGGTTTAGCTTGCGCGCCGTCGTTTTTCAAGTCGACGATGATTTGCGACAAACCCGCATGCCGATTCTCCGACGGCGGTTCGGTTCGCACCAGGCAAATAATGTAGTGGTTACGATGGGCATCCGTGGTCCAGATTTTGGTGCCGTTAATGCGATATTGGTCCCCTTCTTTCACCGCGGTGGTCCGCACCGAAGCCAGATCCGAGCCACTGTCGGGTTCACTCATGCCAATGGAGAAATAGGCTTCACCCCGGGCGATTTGCGGCAGGTAGGTTTGCTTTTGCTGTTCGGTGCCAAAACGTAACAACAATGGCCCACTTTGGCGGTCGGCTATCCAATGGGCACTGACCGGTGCACCGGCAGACACCAGTTCTTCAGTCACTACGTAACGTTCAAAAAACGAGCGTTCACTGCCGCCGTATTGCTGTGGCCAGCACATCCCGATCCAGCCTTTGTCGCCGACTTTGCGGCTAAATTCCGGGTCGTGGCCGGTGGTGAAATCGGAGATCGGCAACGGGAAATGTTGGTCGTTGTCTTTCAGAAATTCGCGCACTTCCGCGCGCAGGGACTCAGTCTGCTCGGCAAGACTGATGCGGTCGAACTGCAACATAGCGAGAGAGTTTCATCGTCGAAAAAAGGCCCACAACCGTAATGCCCAAGCGGTGCAGATGCAATAAGATGTGCCCTACACATCTACATCCAGCCACCTTGAATACAACCCTCGCCAACAGTTTTGCACCCGTTTTCGCCGACATCCGTGAACGTTCCAGCGTGGCGGAACGGTTCATCGACCGGGATCTTTACCGCGTGTACGTCGCTACCTTGTGGGCCAACGTTGTCTTGTCACCCGATGAGGTTGGGCTGTTAGAGGAAGACTTGGAGGATTTGCACGACCTGCTGCTGGAAGAAATTTCAGATGCCATAGGGCCGCACGAATCGCTGCATCCGGTGTTTCAGTTTATTGCGTCCAAGGCTGGCGAGAAGGCCATGGCGGAGGCGCGGTTGACGCAGTCGCACAAAGATTTGTTGGAGTATTTTGCGTCGATGATTTTGGATCCGGAGGGGCATAAGAGGTATATGGAGGAGATTCGGGAGAAGCAGAAGCGCTGAAGTCCCTTATCTTTCGACCTGCTTCGGCCAGGCTACCGGGAGCGGTTTTCAGGACCGCTGTGAATCCATCCATGGACGCTGGCGCTGCGCCATCCATGGCGCAGAGCCTCCTGAAAACCGCTCCCGGCACCCTGGCCTGGTGTTCGCCAAGGATTTGTTTGATTCAGCTCGATTTGGGAGCACCTATCTAGGTGAACCAATCCTCTTGGCCGGTGAGTTGGGCGAGAACACTTGCACCGTGGATCCGAGGTTTTGGGGTTACGGACTGTTGGAGAGGACGTTGACGATGATTTGGCGGGGGCCGGGGTTGTGGCGGTGTTCCCACAGGTAGATGCCTTGCCAGGTGCCTAGGGCGAGGCGGTGGTTTATGAGGGGAATGGAGAGGCTGGTGGCGGTGAGGGCGCCTTTGATATGGGCGGGCATGTCGTCGGGGCCTTCTTGGGTGTGGGTGTAGAGGGGGTCTAATTCGGGGACTAGGCGGTTCAGCCAGTTCTCCAGGTCACGTTGTACGGCCGGGTCGGCGTTTTCCTGGATAAGCAGGCTGGCTGACGTATGTTGGATGAAAAGTGTGACCAATCCCTCACTCGCGTCAAACCCGCGCAATATCTCATTCACTTTGTGCGTGATGTCGTAGAGGCCCTGCTGTTGCACGGATAATTTGAGAGTTGCATTCAAGGATAGGCTCCTCGCGGCTGCGCTGTGCGTATGTCTCGGACATGATATGACATCAACTAGCATGCGACGACATGTCGCTACAGGTATAGCTCTAGCTTTACTGAGCGGTGGATTGGCCATCGCCTGGTTGTTGTTCGCCACGCCCACCCTGCCCACCTTATATAAGATCATTTCCACCCTTAGCGCCGCAGGTTTATGCGCAGGCGCCTGCTATATCTGGCTGCAGGACCGCCGTCGTGTGATTACGCCCGCTGAGTTTTCAACTGCCCTCAAAGAAGCCAAATCAGGCTTGCTCATCGCCACCCGTGAAGGCGAAATCCTGGCCGCAAACGACAAGATTGCGCAAATGTTTCAACGCGATCCAGAAGAACTTGGCGGCGCCACGTTAGCCAGCCTGTTCACCAATGACCTGTGGAGCTCGGTCAGCGGTGAACAGCAAGCAGTGGCACGTGGCGATACCGTAAAACTTGATTTTGAGGTGGAGCGCGAAGACGGTTCGGTGGTGACGCTGGCGTGCCTCGCTAACGGTGCGCACGACCCATCCGGGCGTCTGGCCTACTTCATCTTGGAGATGACAGACATCACCCATCGCAAGCTGGCGGAACAGATCTGCACCAACGCCGCCGCTCAGTTGCGCCGCCTGTTGGCGAAAACCTCGGACCTGATGCTGTTTACCGACAACCGCTTATGCATCACCTATTTAAACGACAGCGCTCGCACCACGCTTGGCAGCGCCAACACCGATCTTTTGGGCACCCCGGTATATCAACTAATTGATGCCGATGACCGCGCCAAATTTATGAAAACCATGGAGTTGTTTACCCAAACCGGGCGCAACGAGGCAAACATTAACAGCCTCAAGCTCATTGGTTTAAAGGACACATCCGCCAGCGTTAGCGTCATCCGTCTGCGCGAACCTGAAGCCAAAGGTTATGCGATAAACTTTGGCATCAACAGCCAACAACTCAAATCGTTGGCGGATGCAAAACTGTCGCAATCTCGCTTTTCGCAGATCTTCCACCGCTCTCCCGACGCTATCCTGCTGTTGCGTGCATCCGACACCATGATTCTCGATTTCAACGAGGGTTTTACCTGCCTGCTCGGTTATACGCGCGAACAAGCCATTGGCGAACTGGAAACTGAACTGGGGTTTTTCGCAAACATCAGCGAGCGCGCAACGTTGCGAGACAAAGTCCTCGCGGCCCGGGAAACCGTCGATTTCGAAACCACTTTACGCACGGCCCAAGGTCAAATTCGCCATGTGGAGTTAGCGCTGCGCTACATCGAGATCGACAACGAATTGTGCGTACTGTGTATTGGCCGCGACATTACCAAACGTCTCTCCGCGGAAGCCGCCTTGGTGGAATCCGAGGAGAAATTCGAAAAGGTCTTTAGCCAAAGCCCTGACGGGATTGTCATCTTGCGTTTGGCAGACGGCATCATCACCGACCTCAACGACGCGATGTTGCGACGCAGCGAATACGATCGTGACGAGGTCATCGGCAAATCCATCTACGAATTCCAGAACTTCATGGACGGCAGTGATTTGGAGCGCGCCACAGGCGATTTATCTTCCGATGCCAAGCTTACCAACCGAGCCGTTACGTTCATCACCAAAAGCGGCGAGCGGGTGCCTGCCTTGATATCCGCCAACATCGTCGAGCTGTCCGGTGAAGAACACATCATGGTATTGGCCAAAGACATCAGCAAACAGCGGCGCACGGAAGAGAGGCTGCGCAGCAGTGAAGAGCGCTTCCGCGGCATCTTTGCCAACGCTCCGTTTGGCATCATGTTAGTCGACATGAACGGACGCATTTTCCAGGCCAACCGCACCGCTGCCGAATTGCTGGCTTACGACGAACAGCATATGTACGGCATCCACATCTCTCGCCTGGTACCCACCAACGATCGGCCCGCGTTGAAGGATGCGTTTACGCAAATGAATGCGGACGTACGCAAAACTGATCGCGCCGAGCGGCGCATGGTGTGTCAGAACGGTTTGGAGATATGGACCAATTTCCACGTTGTGCTGCAGCGTAACTCCGTTGGCGAACCGCTGTATTACATCGTGCAAATCGCCGACATCACCGACATTAAGCGCAACCAGGAACGCATGGAACAGATGGCGTTCTACGACACGTTAACCAACTTGGCCAACCGACGTTTGTTCCACGAACGCTTGGAACACGCCATCGAACACTCGGCCCGCACCCAACGTACCGCGGCGCTGTTGTACCTCGACCTAGACAATTTTAAACGCGTCAACGACACCCTCGGCCACCAAGTGGGTGACCATCTGCTGCGCGAAGTGGCAGCAAGGTTACAGCAGTGCGTGCGTGGGGAAGACACCGTAGGGCGCACCGGTGGTGACGAATTCACCATCCTGCTGGCAGAAATCAACACCCCGGCAGATGCAGGCATCGTTGCTCAGAAAATTCTGAATCACCTGCGTGAGCCAATTCACATATCCGGCCACCCTCTGATCGTGACCACCAGCATCGGTATCACCATTTTGCCGGCAGATTCAGAAGACCCGAACGTGTTGATGCGCAACGCGGATCTAGCCATGTACAAAGCCAAAGAACGTGGGCGCAATAACTTCCAGTTTTACTCGGAAGACCTCAACACCAACGCGGTGAAACGTTTACGCACCGAGTACGAAATTCGCCGTGCTTTGGAAAACCAAGAATTTGTGTTGTTCTTCCAACCCAAGGTGGCATTGGCGGACAAACGTATTGTCGGCGTAGAGAGCTTAATTCGATGGAACCACCCGGAACGCGGTATTCTCGGTCCGGACGAGTTCATCGAGGTGGCCGAAGAAACCGGCACCATAATCGATATCGGTAGTTGGGTCATCGAAGAAGCCTGTCGCGCCTGCCGAACCCTGTCTCAACAGGTGGGCCGGCCGATCCAGGTGGCCATCAATATCTCACCACGTCAGTTCCGTGACCCCAACCTGGTCGCCACCATGCGTCGTAGCCTGCGCGAAGCACGCTTGGATCCGAAACACATCGAAGTAGAAATCACCGAAACCATGTTGATGCAAGACGTCGCTGCAGCCCAGGACACGGTAGAACGTTTGTCTGAACTGGGTGTGAGCCTCGCCATCGATGATTTCGGCACGGGCTACTCGTCTTTGAACTATTTGAAACGTTTCCCCATCAACACCGTCAAAGTTGATCGCAGCTTTGTGAAGGGATTACCCGGTAGTGCCGACGATATGGCCATCACCAGCGCTGTGATTGCCATGGCGCATCAGCTGAAGATGGAAGTCGTGGCAGAAGGTGTTGAGACCCCGGAACAGCTCGACTTCCTGGCCCGACAAGAGTGCGAATACGCCCAGGGCTGGCTGTTCGCCAAGGCGTTACCCCTGGATGAGGCGATTACCTTACTCTCCAGCGACGTTGGCATGGTGCACGCCGCCGGCTAAACCCTGCTCGGCATGGTGGGTCAGACCATAAAACCACTGATAGGCTGGGGCAAATACGTTGATGACCTGCTGGCGCCGTATCGCAGCATCCGCCGCCGCAACAGGTGTGTAGGCGAGGTCAGCGTCGTCTGTGACACGCCAAGCTTTGTAGACTCCCTGCTGCGTCACCACGTGTAGACAGTCTCGCTGCAACAAGCCTATATGGTAACCCGCCTCCACGGGCACCACGGTGTCGCATTCACACAGCAGATCTTCACCCCAAAAACTCTCCCGGGTCTCAATACGTAATAGGTTCATGAGGGTTTTAGGCAAACTCACACTAGAGCCTAGGTGGGACAGCCTTCGCGGCGATATACCGGTGCCGTGCAACAACATGGGAATTCGGTAACTACTGGCGGGCACCAGCGCATCACCATGGGGGTGCAGACCATGATCGGCCACCACGATGAATAAGGTGTCGTCGTACCATGAAGTCGCTTGCGCGGCAGCAAACAATTCTCCTAAGGCGTGATCGGCATACGCCATGGCATATTCGCTGCGTCGTTCGGCTGAAGGAAACGGCACGCTGCCCGCGGGAAAATCGTACGGCCGATGATGACTGACTGTAAGAGTGGCTAAAAACACACTCTGGTGCTGCACCGTCAAGTTATCCATCTCTTTGATCAAGCGCTCGAACAGAGCACCGTCGTCCACCCCCCAGCTGGTTTCAAACACATCTGTGAAGTCGTGCCGGGACCACAGTTTGCGAAACCCGATCGCTTCCCAGTAAGCATGAAAATTGGAAAAGTCCGGCCACCCACCGTATAAAAACGCCGGATAGAAGCCACCATCTTGCATCGCGCGCGCCAGGGACGGAAGACGTTCGAAGTTGGGCCGCTGGGTAGTTGATATCCCGGGCAGCGGCGGAAAACCATTCAACAATGCTTCTAAGCCACGCGTAGTGCGGCTACCGCTGGCATAAAGCTCGGTGAAGCTAACGGATGTTTGCTCCAACGCGACAAAGTTGGGCAGGTACTGTTGTCGCTGTTGAGGGTCCTCCCATACTGGTCCGGCAAACGATTCTTCAATGATCAGCACCACGTGACGTTTATCCGCCACTTCTCGACCCAGGCTCGCAGCCAGTGAACTGTCGTTCAATACCACCGGCACCACCGGCAAATTCTGATCCGATACCAAAGCCCCTGCAGCCAGCCAAGCAATGTCATCTTCTGCGAAACGGGCATCCACCAACACACCCAGATAACCATTGCTGACAAACTCACTGCTGATCCGGCTAGCGGACTGCCCTAGAGGTTGACCAAACAGCAGAGCAGCCAAAGCCGCACCCACCATGGCGATTTGTAGCGTTGGCCGGCCTGCAGTGCGTTGCGGCCAACCCAGAAGCCACATGAAACCCCAAGTCACCAAGACCAACGGCAAAACAAACAAGCTCAAGAAGAACTGATCCTCCAAGAACACCAATACTTCTTTGGGAAAAGCCAGGTAATGAAACACCAATCGGTCGAGACGGCTTTCAAACTCTAACCAGAAGAACACTTCGGCGGCAAACACCACCAAGGTGACCGCCAGCACCAGGTAGGCCGTGACGTGTAAACAGCGCTCGTTAATCAACCCGATTAGCGCTACCACACCCGCTACCAAAACAAACGCCTGGAGGTCGTTTACCAGACCCAACAAAAAATCAGTTACCCCCAGACTGGGTGCATCCGGCGGCAGAGCCAGGAGAATAAAGCCACGCAGCACTACTCCCAGCAACAGCCAGAGCACCAACCAGCGCCACCAAAAACTCTTCACCCGCGTTTACTCGCAGTCAACAGCACCGGCAGTACAAACAAAGTAATCAACAGCAGGAGCCCAACCGCTATAGCCAAGAGCAGACCGATGGAGGCGGTGCCTGCATGGGGTGAGATCGACAGCGCCGCAAACGCGCCAATGGTGGTGAGGGTGGACAACAGCACTGCGCGGGGAGTGCTCGAATGCATCAGGTGTTCAACATCACCTTCCCCCAAATAACGGTCCACAACGTGGATCCCATTATCTACCCCTAGGCCAAATATGAGCGGAATCACCAAAATGTTGGCCATATTAATCGGAAGCCCAAAGACTACGCCAAGACTCAGCGTAATCATTGCAGTCAGCGCCAGCGGCAGCATGATCAACAGCACCGCTTTAGCGGAGCGCAGCGCGATGCTCAAGACCAGAGTGATACTGACCAAGGCAAATACCAGGGCCTGCTGAAAAGCAGTGACCACTATGCCGCCTACCCCCCATTCTATAACCGGACGCCCGGTGGCCTGCGGCGCCATCTGCCGCACCTCGGTAATGAAGTCAGAAAGCGCATCCACATCGGCGATATCGTGCTGCGGCAACACAATGCTTAAATACTCGCCGTCGGCAGACACCAACCTTGAACGCACCGTGCCGGGTAAGTCAGCGAAACTCACTTCACCCACCTGGGTCGCGCGGCGAATCCACGCCAATTCAGTGAGCAGCTGCTCCAGCACACCGTCTTGCCACTGCAGCCATTGTTCATCCGCGGCGGACAACATACCCATCAACTGCTCACGAAACCGTTCCAGCGTCTGTGGCGCAACGTCGGGAGCTGCGTTTGGCATTAACAAAACAGCCTCGAGACGCGTCAACAGATCTTGCCCGCGCGCACGTAAGGCTTGCGGATGCGCAGGTTGTTGGTTGTGTTGGGGATTTATGGCGCTCCACAGCATCAGTTGTAAATCACCGATGGTGAAGAGTTTGTCTTGCTGGTCCTCAGGCAGCCAGTCGGCAGCGCTGCGCACCTCATCCACCACCGCTAACTGTTGTAAGGTTGCCTTTTCGATCTGCGCTTCACCCAGCACAACCAGCTGATAATCCGTCGACAGCTTTTCCCGCTGCAAGGTACGCAACGCTTGCATGGATTCGGAATTGGGATCTTTCAGCGCCAATACGCTGTAATCAAAACTGGCACGCGTAGTGCCGTAAGCCCCCGCAAGCGCTAACACAACAACACAGGTAATGACCCAGGGACGCCGCGCAATGAGGGCGCGCACCACGCGCTCGCCAGTGAGCAGGTCCATGCGGTGAGGTCGCGGCGGCCCGCAGACCGCGTAAAACGCCGGTAAAAAGGTAAACGTCAAAAACCAAGCCACCACCATACCGCCAGCGCTGATCACACCTAGATCCGCCAGACCCTGATAATCTGTTGGCCAAAAGCCAAGAAAACCCAATGCCGTCGTTAGCGTGCAAAGCGTGATGGCGCGACCAACACTGCGCGTGCTGGTTAATAGGGCGCTCGCCGCATCCACCCCTTCGTGGTTAATCGATTCTTGAAAACGCAGCGAAAAATGCAGCGCAAAATCCACCCCGAGGCCAAAAAACATGACGATAAACACCAGGGACAAGGTGTTGTATTCCCCCACCGTCAACATGGCGTAGGCTGAAGTCCATAAAATGCCAATGGCCAACATGGCAAAAGTGGCAGCGATGATCTTGCCGGAACGCACGCCAACCACCATCACCAATAACAACAGCACCAACACCAACCAACCGGCCATCCCAACGCCGGTCATGGCAGCCTCTATCTCTTCATGCTGTAAAGCCAATTCACCGGTGAACTGCAGTTGAACCCCGGAGGGTAGTTGCAAATTGTCACGCATGTGGCGCAACTCCTGCATAACACGCGCATCCGGTAAGGTCTGCTCGAAACTGGATTTAGGTTTCAGGTACACCAGTTGATAACGGGTGCCGTCCTGCGGAAACAACTCGTCGCTCCACCAGATGGTGCCGTCTTCACCGCGCAACACTGATTCTGCTGAATCGCTAAGCAACTCGAGCACCCGCGCAAATCCCGCCGGTGGGTCGTTCTCAAGCCCACTGCCTAAGAGGCGCAGAATACCGCGCAGGCTGGGTTCTTGTGCAACGGCGGTTAACCACGGTTGCGCTTCCGCCAGGCGGTCAGTCATGTCGTCTAAGTCGTCGAGCCCCATGTATAACAGGGCGTGATCGCGAAAAAACATCTCGCTGCCTGGCGCCGCCACCGCGGTAAAGAACTCCGGCCTATCTCGCAGATAAGTCACCACTTGATCGGTAGCCAACTCAACCTGCTTCAGCGATTCACCGCTGACCACTACCACAGCCGTGCGCACCAGATCGGGAAACTGTTGCTCAAAGTGATCAAAATCCGCCCGCCAGGGTGCACTCTGAGTAATCAAATCACTCAGATCGGAATTCATGCGAAATTGAGTAACAGCAATCCAACCGAGCATGGCCGTGGTCACAGCCAGCAGGCCAAGACACAGCCAAGCCTGGCGGGTGACCCAGGTCACCCACATCACCAGCAGATTATTCTTCGAACTCATCTTCAAATTCGTCGAAAAAATCTTCCACCGGTGGGTCGCCGTCAAATATTAAGAATTTGCGGCGCTGATAGTAGGCATCCCGCGTAAAAGCATAAGGATCTATAGCACTGGCGTCGCGCACGCGTGTGGCTGTAATGAGATCTGCACGGGCACTCACCACATCGACGACGCTGATTCCCCAATGGTAATCACTGCCTAAAATCAATCGCGGCATGGCGCTGTGCAACAGTGTGCCTGGCAAATCGCGTATTGTGGTGGGCCCCAAAAATGGCAGATAGATATAGCGCGAGCGCTCTACGCCCCAAACCGCCAGAGTTTGGCCGAAGTCTTCCTCTTGAAAGCGCAAGCCCCAGCCGGAAGCAACATCAAAAAAACCCAACACGCCAATGCTGGAGTTGATCATCAAGCGCGCCAAGTCAGTTGCGCCGGCGGCTGGTTTACCTTGCAGCAGTCCATTAACGGCGCTGCCAATGGTGCGCAAATTAACAAACACGTTGAGCACCCCCCGCCGCAGCCAATTGGGCGTAACCCGGTCGTAGCCTTGAGCGACCGGCAACAACACATGACGGTCAACCCGGTCGGTAACGTTAAAGCTGGTGCGGTTGGCGGTCTCAAAGGGATCATATACCGCAAATTCATCACCTTTGAGGGTGCTGCAGGCGCTCAGCACGACGCAGCAGACCAGCAACCACCCGCGCATCATCATTCGCCGGCCCGGGCTTGCTCAATTTTTTTGCGAATATGCTCCAGCAGCACTTCATAACCTTGGTTTTTGATCATGCTGTTGTAGTCCGCACGCCTCAGTGACAGATCGCTTACCCCGTCCGCTACCACGTTAAACACAAGGTCGTTACGCAAAAAGTAGTTCAGAGAAACATCTTCCGCAGCGTCGCGCAGCAGGCGGGTGTAGACGACAAAACCAGATTGCACCGCCTCAACGCGGTCAGTGACAAACTGCTGGCCGCTGTCTCTGTCGAAGCGGTCGGCGTAGGTGGCAACCACAAGCGTCGTCAACAGGTCCACAAAGGTTTGCTGTTGGGACTCGCCCAGTCCACGCCAGGTGCGGCCGAGGCTGATCGCGGCAATCCTGCGCAGGTCAAACACCGCGTTAATGCTGGGTTGCAGCACTGCTTCTCGGGCACTGTGTTGCGGCAGGGTGACCGCCTGCAGCAATGTGGCGTGAAAGTCAGCCACCTGGGCTTTGGCGGTTTCGGCACCTGCAGTCTCGTTGCCATGACTGCTGACTGTCGCCATGACCACCGCCATGCCTACCAACAACAGCACAAGGCGGCGGCTGCGCTGGACAAGTGTGACGGCTAGGTAATAAACCATAAACTCAAGGCTGGCACATACGTGATCAGCGCCAAGGCCACTAACAAGACCAGCATAAAGGGCCAAGTGGCGCGGTATAAATCTAGCAGCGATTTATCAAAGCGGTAGCTGGCGATAAATAAGTTCATACCCACCGGCGGTGTGAAATAACCAATTTGCATATTGGCGAGGAAAATAATGCCAAGGTGCACGGGATGAATGCCATAGCTGGCCGCCACCGGCAACAACAAGGGGACCAGAATGACAATGGCGGAAAAAATATCGAGGATTGCGCCAAGCGCCAACAACAATACATTCAACAGCAGCAGGAATCCCAGCGGGCTGGAAATGTAGGTCTGCATAAACTCAAACAGTTGTTGTGGCACTTCGGCATCCACCAGAAAGTTGGTAAAGGCCAAGGCAATACCCAAGATGAGCAAAATACCACCTACCATCACCATGGACTCCACCATGATTTTGGGGACGCGCTTCAACTCAATTTCGCGATATAAAAAGACTTCAGCGATGAGCACATAAAAGGCCGTGACAGCAGCCGCTTCCGATACGGCAAAAAAACCGCCAAAAACGCCGCCCAACACGATAAACGGCAACGGCAATTCCCAGCGCGCGGCGACTAGGGCTTGCCACACCGCGGGCCAGGTGAACGGGGTGCGCGGGATCTTGCCGCCGCGGTGTATCCACAGGGTCCACGCTGTGAGTAACACCAGCATCACTGTGAGCGGCACAATCCCGGCAACAAACAAATCAACGATGGTAAACGGTTCACCCACATCCAACTGCTGGGCAATGATGCCATAGAGGATCAGCGGTACCGAAGGCACCAACAGCAAACCTAAGCTGCCTGACGAGGTCACCAGTCCGAGGCTGTAGTGTTCCGAAAAGCCCGCTTGCCGCAGGGCTGGGAGTAACAATGCACCTAACGCAACAATGGTTACGCCGGAGGCTCCAGTTAACGCGGTAAACACAGCACAGACGACAAAACCAACCACCGCTAAACCGCTGGGTAAGAAGCCAAACATGCTTTGCATTAAATTGACTAAGCGGGTCGAGGTTTTAGCTTCACTCAGCAAATAGCCGGCAAAGGTAAACAACGGCAGGGCCACCAGCAGCGGCGTATCCACGATGCGATACAACTCGATGGCAATGATGGCCAAGTCGATGTCCACCGAGTAAAAACCCAGCATCGCGGCACCCATAAGCACAGCAAACAATGGCGCGCCGGCGGCTGCCATCAACACCAACCCCACTACCCCCAACCAGATCAACCGGCAGTACCCCGCTCGGGCCATATCGTGAGAAGGGCATAACGTAGCGCCATCACCCCCGATCCGATGGGCATGATCAGTTCACAGATCCACGCCGGCACCTGACCAAAGGCAAGGGTGCCGTCTTCATACTCGTAACGCACAAAATCAATGCTGTACCAGCAAAACAACGCCAACACAAAACAGGTGAACAAACTCACCATACGGCTGACGTAAGGTTTCAGGGTGTCGGGGAGAAAACGGCCGGCAATGTCGATGCGGATGTGCTCATCTTTGCGGGACGCTACCATGGCACCCAGCAGCGCCACCCACAGCACCATGACGCGGACCGCGCTGTCACCCCAGTAAATGCCCCCTTCGAAGAAATTCCGCAACACCACTTGGGTCGCGGCCACGCCAATCATGGCTGTCAGCAACAGCGCAAGAAGCGCTTCCTCCACACGGCGGAGGAAGGTCAGCAGACTGCTACCCACTGCTGCCGCGATCGCGATATTGATTCAGCAAATTGACGGTCTCCTGGTACAACTCCGCGGACACATAGTTGCTCTCAATCAGTTTTCGGCGTGCCTCATCCGCCAGACGTACCCACTCAGTCAACTCCGTCTCCGACGGTGTTTGCCACTGTATGCCTTGTTTGCCGAGCGCATCTTTGGCGCTATTGTGATCACGCCGGGCCGTCGCGTCCGCGGCGCGCACAGCTTGCTGAAATTCTTCAGCCACAATCACTTGATGCTCCGGGCGCAGCCGCTCAAACGGACGCTCCGCCATGGCCAACAAACCATAGATGTACAACAGCGGCAACTCCAGCGCATGTTGAACCTGCGTATGCCACTGCAGCGCCACGGCACCAATCGGCGGTGAAGCGACACTGTCGATCAAGCCGGTTTGTAAGCCAGCCAATACATCGGATATCGGCAGTGGGATGGGCGCAATCTTGAACGCTTCAAACGCGCGCAGGGAGCCAATGTCGTTATCCGGTGTCCACACTTTGCGCTGGCGCATTTGATCGACGCTGGCGGTGGGGGTCTGGGTCATGGGGTAAGCAAATCCCACTTCAGCCAGACCAAAGCCAACAAATTTGTTGTCTCGCAGGCCCGCCATCAACTTGTCATCCAACGTTTGACGTACAAAGTCGATCTCTTCGTTGCCGCGAAACAACATCGGCATGTTGTACAACGCGATGTCCGGATAAGCCTGCACCATGCCGCCGGAGGTGAGCACCGCGCCGTGCAATTGCCCTACCCGCATCTTACGCAGCACAGCTTTGTCATCACCCATGACCCCGCCCGGGTAGAATTTGAACTTCACCGCGCCATCCGTACGTTGCTCTACCGCTTTGCCGTGCTTTCGCAGCACCTTCATCCAGCTTGAACCTTCCGGCGACAAAGTGGCAATTTTAAGCGTGGCAGCGTGGCTGACAGGCAGGCAGCCAAGCACTACCGCGAGCAGGGTAAAACGTACAAAACTGCGATTGATCTTTGCTTTAGAAATAATCATCTGCACTATCCAAGAGAGTTTGAGCTTGTTCTTTGGCGACCATATTCATCAGGGTCAACCCATCAACTTCCACTGGAGAGTCGAGTACCTCCAGCAACAATTTGTCATGCAACTCACGCTCGAACATCAAGCGCGCGTATTGATCGGCATACATCACCTTGGCCATGAGATTAGCACCTTGCGAAAGCTCGATGGCCTGCTCGAAATAACGCCGGCCAATGTCAGGCTTGCCGCCCATACCGGGCGGTAACAAGGTTTCCATGACCCCTAAATACAAAAATACGCCGCCATCATCATAACCCGGCTGCACTTCGGAGACGCGTAACATCAACGCCTTGACCCGCGCTAAGTCCGCGATGGCGCTAAAGTCATCACTGTTGGCCTGGATCCAACCGGCCCAGCTGACCGCCAGATCATACATTTGCGGCACGCTACGCCGCCCTTGTTTGTTCACCCAGCGTTCAAACGCCTGGTAGGGGCGGGTGTCCAAGCCACAAGCGTTTTTCATGCCGTGGCAGGCCGATGCTAATGCCTGGCTCTTGGCTTTGGCATGCAGGAGTTTGGCCCGTTCTTCATCCACCACAAAGGCCGCCGCATAAGCTGAATGCAAGCGAGCCGATTGCTGCAGCATAAAGGCATCTTCCGGTGCGCGCGCCACCAAACTATCAACCAGAATGAGATAAGAAGGTGCGCCATCACGCACCATCGCCAAGTCCGGGTTATTTAAAATGGCGGCGGACAAATCTTCGGCAAAGCTCTGCGTGACTGAGCTGATCAAAGTGCTACAGCCTGAGGACAAACTAACGCCCAGCAGCACAGCCAGAATAGAGACTTTCGATTTTTTTATACAGCGACTGGTCATGGTGCGGCGGATCTAGAACGGCGGGTTACTACAACAGCAACCACACCGGCACTGTTACTGGGTTAGCCTCTCCACGTCTGCAAACAGCCGATCAAATGGCGGGCGTTGTTTGTAACCAGGTACCGCATACTTGGCGCGTATTTTTCCGTCCGGGCCCACGTAAAAAATGCCGGGGTGAGGAATGCCGTAAGCGCCATGCCCGGGAGCGTATTCCTCATTGCGAACGCCGAAGGCATTGACATGTTTGGCGTCCTGATCTTGCAGCAATGGGTAATTCAATTGTTGCTCCAGATGAAATGCACTGAGTACCTCCAGGCTGTCGTATGTCATACCCGCCACATTGACACCCGCTGCGGCAAATTTCTCACGCCATGATTCCAGTTGGACCAACTGGTGTTTGCAATAAGGTCACCAGTCCGCCGAGCGGACTAGAAACAACAACAATCCCTGCTCACCGGCAAGGTCATCCAGGGAACGAGGGTTGCCCGCTTGGTCCGGTGCCTCTAGCGCCGGCAGCGTGCTGCCCAACGCAGGGCCCCATGCGCCGGCATAGTCCTGGGCGACAGCGTTATGGCTCAGCAACAACACGATCATCAGCAAGCCCAGAGGTGTGGCCGCTTGTCGCCTGTTAGCCATAATTGTCTTCCGTGTCACGCGCATTGTGGTTGGGGTTTGTTGCCGGCATTAAACTCACTGTGCCAAGACCTAGGGCTGCTACCGCAGCATGGGTGAGGTCGTCCATACGTTTGGGTTTGCTGCTAAAACACCCGTCTGCCAAACGCACAATGCGTTTGTCCATTTTGTTGATTTGTTGTTCAACGTAGCGGCTGACTAATTTGGCCGCAGCTTTCTTGACATCCACTTCCCAGGTCGCCTGTTGCAGTTCTTGCAAACCGGCCCGTGTGCGCAAAGTGTCGGCCATTTTGTCCAGATACCAAAGTTGCGCCTTACCTTTGTCAGACAGCCCAGGACGCAGAAGTTCCAATTGGTGGGCTGCCAGTTGCACCCAGCGGTGCAAGTTGCCGCCGTGGTTTGATAGCCACTTGTGCACATCCTCTGAGGGCAACAATTCCGCTTGTCGAAACGCCTTGCGATAGCTGCGCACCACCCGTTGCTGCACCACGATGTCTTGCAGTGAGCGGAAGCTAGCCGAGCTGCGCCAGAAATGGCTGTCGTCGGTAAACTGCTCATTCAACACATCCCAAGTCAGCGGTACATCCGCAGGCAAACAACGCGCTACACGTAAAATCGCTTCGGCTTCATGGTCTTCAGCGGCGACGTTGGCCAGTCGAAGCGCCAGCCTTCTGGCACTGGACGCTTCGGTTAATGCGCGGGTCGCTTGCAGCAACGCCTCCACATGTTGACCAATGGCGGGATCTGTTTCTTTCCAACCCGGTTGCATGAGCGACCACATGCTGACCAAGCGGCGGCTGTCGCGGGCCAGCAGATTCTCGGCGTAAACCGTGTGCGCTTCCGAGGCAACAATGTCATTGCCATCCGCCACCGTGCCGTGCGCATCGCACTCGGCTAAATAGCGCAGGCAACGGTTGTTGATCTGCAAACTGTAGCTGACGACATAATCTGCAAGCCGCACAGGTCTACTCCCAATGACTTGGCCGGATGACCGGCTCTATAATGCATAAATGCTAGCAACTAACGGCCCAGAGTAAAGGGTCAGCCATCCGGCCTTCCAGCAGGAATCCATTGACAACCGTAATAAGAGCGAAGATATGAGCGAAGAATTAGTCTTAGTTGAACACCGCGACGGCGTCGCCACCGTCACCCTCAATCGTCCTGAGGCGCTTAACGCGCTGTCCATGGCATTGCGCAACCGAATTGCTCAGGTGTTTGCTGAATTGGAAGCTGATGACCACGTCGAGGCTATTGTCCTGACCGGCGCCGGCCGTGCCTTCACTGTAGGGCTGGATCTGAAAGAACTCGGCGGGGAGAAAGAAGCAGCGGCCGCGGTAGAAAGCCGCAATCTAGGCACCGTTTTGGGCAACATGAGCAAACCGATCATAGGCGCGGTGAACGGCTTTGCCATCACCGGCGGATTTGAAATAGCGCTCATGTGCGATTTTTTGCTCGCATCGCCTGAAGCTAAGTTTGCCGATACCCATGCGCGCGTGGGGGTAGTGCCGGGTTGGGGTCTGTCCCAGCGGCTGCCGCGGCTAATCGGCATCAATCGCGCGAAAGAACTCAGCCTGACCGGCAACTACTTGGATGCGGAGACGGCGTGCGCCTGGGGTTTAGTGAATCGCGTCGTACCGGCCGACGAACTCCTCGGCGTTTGCCAACAGCTGGCACGGGACATTGTGTCCACCGACCGCACCACCCGCGATGAAATCAAACGCATCATGGATGCCGGTTGGGAGGCTACATTAAGCGAAGGCATGCAGATTGAAGACGCCGCCAATCGCGTCCATGCCAAAGCCGAAGTTAGTGCGGAGAAGGTGGCAGCACGCCGCGCCGACATCCAAAACCGCGGCCGCCACCAGTCCGGTTGAGGCCAACAACACACATAGGGTGAACAAGAGGGAGAACATGCTACGAGTAACCGGGCCGCTAATGGCAGTGCTGCTGCTGACAATCTGCATAGGACATGTGGCTTACGCACAGCCTGCCTTGCAGCGCCCCGCCGGGGCAGCCGATATCCGCGAAGTAGTGGCTGGTTTTCAGGCCCTATTTACCTGTTCCGCACACTTCTTAATGCAGCGTCCCCTGGAGGACATTCTCGAAGTGGAACTGGTGGATTTGCAACCTTTTAACCTTCCACCACCGCAAATTGATCACACACGGCAATTGGTTCGGGCAACCCACCCTGATGACACACAGGTCACCGCTGTGTATCGCGACAGCATGGGCTGTACGTTGTTGCCGCCACATTGGCGGGAGGCGGATGCTGCCCGCCTGCCGTACGTCGGCTTTCCAGCGGCGCCTGACTTAAGTGAGGTCGATTTCCCCACAGGGGATCGTGCCGACCCTCAACCCAGTGAAGCCCTTCACGCCGTCCTGGAGCAAGCCTTCGACGGCAAAACGTTCGGCGAACAGACAGTCACTGCTGGTGTGGTCATCGTGCACCGAGGTAAGTTGCTGGGTGAACGTTACCGGCCTGGGTTTGGCATCCACCGTGGTTACCGCACTTGGTCTACCGCCAAAAGCATAAGCGCCACCCTGATCGGCATTGCACAACACGCGGGATTACTGTCAGTGCAAGAACCTGCCCGCATTCCCGAATGGCAGTATTTAGGCGATCCGCGCCAAGCCATCACGTGGGAGCATCTCTTGCACATGTCTTCCGGGCTATACAGCGAAGGCGCCAACACCAATGCGTTGTATTTCGCTGGGCAAGATGTGATCAGCTCCGCCACTACCACCCACTTGGAAGCGTCGCCGAACTCCCGCTGGAAATACGCCAACAACGACACGCTGCTGCTGTTGCGCGGGCTACGCGCGGTTCTGGAGGATGACTTAAGCTACTTACGTTACCCATACGACCACCTGTTTCATCGCATTGGCATGTATCACACGCGTATGGAGACTGATCACCTGGGCAACTTCATCGGCTCGAGCCAGGTGTACACCACCGCAAGGGACTTGGCTCGTTTCGGCTTGCTGTACTTAAACGACGGGGTCTGGCAGAGCGAGCGAATCCTACCCACCGGTTGGACCGACTACGTAGCGGCGGCGGCCCCAGCGCTGCCGCGGGAAACCGGTAAGCGCGGCTACGGGGCCCAATTTTGGTTACTGGACCAGCTACCGGGCGTCCCCCAAGGCACCTACACCAGCGCTGGCAACAAGGGGCAGTACAGCACTATTGTGCCCACACATGAGTTGGTGATTGTGCGTACCGGTGTCGATCCTAACGGCAAAACCTGGGCGCATGATAAGTTCATTAACGCGGTGATTGCTGCCTTGGACTAAACCGCTTGCGGATTTGGTGAGCAGGACACGCGCAGCGAACTTATTAGTTAACACCCACGCGCGTGCAAACAACGCGCAGCCCCGATCAACCCAGGTTCTTGGTCCAAGATCACTAAGATGGGAATCTGCTTCACAAAATCGCTCATCAATCCACGCTCGTCAAACCGCCGGCGCAGGGCACTTGCGTCGACGAAGTCGAGCATACGCGTGACGATGCCACCGCCGATGTAAACACCACCCGTGGCCGCCACCGTCACCGCTAGGTTGGCGGCGGCAGCACCCAATAAAGCACAAAACGTCTCTAGCGTTTGGTGACACACCGGGTCCGCCATGTCCTGACCTTGTTCGGTGATGTCTGCCGGTGTCAGCTCTCCTGGCCGCATACCCCAAACCGTACACATGGCTTTGTACAAACGCACCAAACCCTGTCCGCTCAGTACCGTCTCCCAACAAACGTGATGGTGATGTTCCATCAACACACCCCACAACTCCGCTTCCAGGTGGGTACCCGGCGCCAGATCGGCGTGCCCACCCTCTGAAGCAATCACCAACCACGAATCATCAGCAGATGCGCCGGTACGCGCGACTGTCGCCATACCCAAACCGGTGCCCGGACCGAGCAGTGCCTTGGTCGACCCTTGGGGCGCGCCGCCGCCAAGTTGATGCAGTTGGGCAAAGTAAGGTACCCCGTGTGCGAGGGCAAAAAAGTCATTGGCAAGGCGGGCTGTGCAGCCCAGCACCGTGCTGCAGCGCTGCGCATCCAGCACCAGACCCGTGTTGGTGATTTGAATTTGATCAACGCGATGCGCAGGCCCAGCCACCGCCAACAGTGCGCGCTGCGGAGTTTCGCCGGCCAGCGCAGCGATGGCTGCCTGCAGCAGTTGTTCCGCATCGGCAAAGTCCGCCGTCGGTAAGGTCACTGTTTGACCCTGCAGATCGCCTTGCCGACAGTATTGAAAACGGGCGTTGGTGGCACCGATGTCTGCAACCAAATCCAAGCAGGTGCTCCTATTTATTTACTGTTATTTACTGTTATTTACTGTCATTTGTTGTTGGCGGTCATTTGGTTACTTGCCGTCATTTGGCGTAAGCCACATCTTCGTATTTTGAAGTTCTCATGTGCTTTTTAGTATGGTGGGCCGCGGTTGTACAGGAATTGTTATGCATCTGAGAAGGCTCCATTGGCTTCGCTTGAAAGTGATCTTGGCGTGTATCGCCGGGGTGTTGTTTACCGCCCCTGTCAGCGCGCAAGTCCTGCACATCGGCAATACCGGTGAGCCACAGACCCTCGATCCCCACCGCTACAATCTGAGGTTGGAAGAGACCCTGCTCAACGACCTGTTCCTGGGCTTGACCACCTTCGACGCTCGCGGTCAGTTGGTGCCCGGCGCGGCAGCGTCTTGGCAAGTGTCAAATGACGGTCTGGTGTGGACCTTTACGCTGCGCGAAGGTCTACAGTGGTCCGATGGTACCCCGCTTACTGCAGAGGACTTTGTCTATTCCTTCCGGCGCCTGCAAGATCCCAACACAGCGGCATCTCTCGCCTACTTCATGTACATGCTAAACAACGCTCCCGCGATCAACCGCGGGGCGCTGCCCCTGGAAGCGCTGGGTGTGCGCGCACCGACACCCACCACGCTGGAGTTGACCCTGAGCCAACCTTACCCGTATCTGTTAGAACGCTTGTTATACCCAACCGCATTTCCGGTACCACGGCACATCATTGCCGAACACGGTGACGATTGGGTAAAGCCACAACATTGGGTATCCAACGGGGCTTACGTACTCACCGACTGGCAGCCTCAGGGTTATGTGAATATGGCCAGCAACCCACATTTCTACGCGGAAGTGGGTATCAGCCAAGTGCGCTACTACCCGGTGGTCAACGAACAAAGCGCCTACAACCGCTATCGTAGCGGTGAGTTGCACGCCATCGGCGCGTTTCCCATCGGTGAGTTGGACAATGCCCGGGAAAACTATGCCGACGCCCTGCAGGTGTCAGACCTGCTGTCTATGATGTACCTGGTGTTTAACACCGAGCGAGCTCCGTTCGACGACGTTAGGGTCAGGCAGGCGTTGTCCTTGGTCATCGATCAAGCCATCCTGACCGACAAAGTTCTGCGCTCCGGCGCCAAACCCGCCTATAGTTTTGCGCCCGCCCTGCTGGCCGGCTACGACGCTGTGGAGCTGCCGCATCAATCTCAAACATCGGCTCAACGCTTGGCAGCCGCCGGTGAGCTGCTACAAGCTGCAGGGTTCAATCGCAGCAACCCACTTAAACTGGTCCTAAAGCATGTCAACGGTGTTGAAAACAAGAAAATAAACCTGGCGATCACCGGCATGTGGCGGCAACTCGGGGTACAAGCCAGTTTGCAGCAGGCAGAGCTGCGTAATCACTTTGCGGAGCTACGCCAAGCGAACTTTGATGTGGCCTGGGCAGGTTGGGTCGGTGAGAACAACCCCGAGCACTATTTGACCTTACTGCAATCCGATATCGGTAACGTCAACTACGGGCGCTTTAATTCACCAGCGTTTGATGAAATTCTGCGAGACGCCCAAACCATGGCTTCCTTGACCGAGCGAAATCAGCGTTTGCGGCAGGCCGAGGCCCTGGTGGTCAACGATTATGCGGTGATACCTTTGTACACTTCGGCCGTGCGCCGCCTGGTTTCACCACAATTGTCCGGTTGGTATCCAAATCTGCGCGATGTCCACCAGGTGCGTTACCTGCGATTTGAACCATAGTTAAGCCAGCGTGCGCCAGTATGTCATCAAGCGCCTGCTGTTTGCGGCGATCACCTTTTTTGTCATCGTCACGGTGGTATTTTTCCTACTGCGCCTCGCGCCTGGCGGACCTTTCGACGGCGAGCGCCGCATGCCACCGGAGATCGAAGCCAACCTCAAAGCAGCCTATGACCTGGATGCGCCATTGGTGGTGCAGTATGGCAAGTTTCTCATGCGGCTGGTGCAAGGTGACCTGGGGCCGTCTTTTAAACAGAAAGACTTTTCCGTCAACGATCTGATTGCCGCCGGTTTACCGGTGAGCGCAACGCTGGGAGCAGCTGCCTTAGTGATGGCACTTGTCATCGGCATGAGCATTGGCATCGCCGCCGGCTTACGCCCGGGCAGTGCGTTCGACGGCATGTTAATGACGGTCAGTAACATTAATCTAGCCGTCCCGACCATCGTCGCCGCGCCTTTGATGGTGCTGATATTCAGCGTCAGCCTCGCCTGGTTTCCCGCGGGCGGGGCGGACACAGCCTGGCACTTTGTCCTACCCAGCATCGCGCTGGCCATTCCGCTGTCCGCAGACATTGCACGCATCATGCGCGGTGGTATGGCGGAGGTGAGTTTAGAGCCCCATGTGAAAACCGCGCACTCCAAGGGATTACCGTTACCGCGCATCATATATCGGCATATGTTACCGATTGCGAGCACCCCATTGATTTCCTACCTGGGTCCCGCGGTGGCGGTGCTGCTGACCGGCACCGTGGTGGCGGAACAGGTGTTCGATCTACCCGGCATCGGCCGTTACTACGTACAAGCCGCGCTTAATCGCGACTACACCTTGGTGATGGGGGTAACCATCGTCTATGCCTTTGCCATTCTCACTCTAAATCTGTTGGTCGACATCGCCTACGGCATCATCGACCCCCGCATCCGCGTGGCCAGCCGTGCTTAACACCGCATTGGATTTTGTCAGGTCGTCGAAGCTGGTGATGTTTGCCAGCGCGCTGCTGTTAAGCGTGGTGCTTGCGGCTGTGTTTGGTCCAATCATCAGTCCGTGGGATGGTGAAGCCATGGACTGGGAGGCGCTTGAAGCACCACCTTCCGCCAGCCACTGGTTTGGTACCGACCTGGTCGGACGGGATCTATTTGTGCGCACCATGGAAGGCGCCAGAGTGTCTTTTACGGTGGCCATCATCGCAGTCACTGTGAGCCTGTGTATCGGGATTCCCTGGGGCGCCGCGGCGGGTTTAATTGGCGGGCGCACGGATCAACTGATGATGCGTATCGTCGATGGCATCTACTGCCTACCGGGTATCCTGATCGTGATCTTGCTGGTGGTGATGTTTGGGCGTAACCAGTATTTACTATTCGGGGCGTTAGGCGCTATTTCTTGGCTAACCCTTGCGCGCATTGTGCGCGGCCAGACTTTGCGCCTACGCAACGCGGCGTTTATCGAAGCGGCCCGCAGTATGGGGCTGTCCACCTCACATATCTTACGCCGACATGTGATTCCCAATGTCATTGGACCGATAGTGGTGTACACCACCCTCGCCATTCCCGGCGTCATCTTGGCGGAGTCTTTTATCAGCTTCTTGGGTTTAGGGATACAAGAGCCGGACACCAGTTGGGGCGTGTTAGTATCGGACGGCACCCAAACCATGGAAAGCTCACCATGGTTGCTGGTTTTCCCAGGTACCTGCCTGGCGATAACCATTTGGTGCCTTAACACCTTAGGTGACCGGCTGCGCGATTACCTGGACAACCGCACCACCCACCGTCAATCAAGCTGAGGAGATTACATGGGCATCGGCGCCGGTATCGGCATAGCCAACTTCACCTTCAATGACGCCAGAGGGTTTTGGAGCTGGATAGATTTATGCGACAACGGCGGCCTCGGTTCGGTGTGGCAAAGTGACCGCATTATCGACGCCACACCCAACCTCGAAACCATGAGCGTCATGGCAGCCCTGGCCGGCGGCAGCAAACATCTCAAGTTTGGCATGAACGTTGCCAGCCTCGGCTTACGCCACCCGGTGTTGATGGCCAAACAATGCGCCACCATCGATATATTAAGTGAGGGACGGCTGCTGCCGGCGTTTGGGATCGGTAGCGCGCGCTCCATGGACTATGTGGCGACCGGCACCCCGACCAAGGGGCGCGGCAAACGCACCGATGAAGGCATACAAATTATGGCGCGGCTGTGGCAGGAGGACCATGTCACTTTTGAAGGGGAATACTATCAGTTGAAGGACGCGTCCATCGCCCCTAAACCGGTGCAGCAACCACTACCACTGTGGGTGGGCGGTTCTTCCAAACAAGCCATCGAACGCACCGCGAGATGGAGTACAGGCTGGCAAGCTGGCATCGAAACCGCGGAAGAAATTGCGCCGGTGATAGCGGCCATCAAAACCCGCGCAGCGGAATTGGGGCGCAGCATCGACGACGACCATTTCGGCGCCGGTTTCAGCTTTCGCTTCGGTACCAACGACGAGCCGGTAGTGGCGAAGTACAACGCCTTTATGGGCGAGCGTTTGGGTAAAGATCCCACGGCTTATGCTGCCGTGGGTGGGGTGAGTGAAATGATGGAGATGGTGCATCGTTTCAGACAAGCAGACGTTTACAAATTTGTCTTCCGCCCGATCGCAACCGGCACCGAAGACATGCTTAAGCAAACCCGGCTACTGATCGAAAAGCTGCTGCCGGAACTGTATGCGTTAAACGGCTAGTGCTCAAACCCCTTGAAAACTTAGGATCAGAGTTCGCCAGCTTTGGGTTGGCAAGGAAGAGTGAGGAGTAATATCCGGATATTGCGACGAGCAATGACGCAGTTAGCGTAAAGCTGGCGATCTCC